>CACGOY010000006.1:0-71996 GCA_902574735.1 uncultured Pelagibacteraceae bacterium | reverse complement strand
GAGCTTCATGGGATGTCCAGAAGTTAACTGTATATAATCTATTATTAAAATCTGATGTAATTCCACACGCTTCCATAAAAGCTAATGCATCAGCAATTTTATCTTCTAATTCTTTAAATTTTTTAGATTGAGGGCTCTTCTTTATGTAATCTAAATTCCATAGATGAACTTTATTTAAATCAGCAAATCCACCTTTTGAAAAAGCACGTAAAAGATTTAATGTTGAAGCTGATTGAGAGTATGCTTTAAATAATCTTTTTGGATCAGGTCTTCGAGCTTTCTCATTAAAATCAATAGCATTTATATTGTCACCTAAATAGCTTGGTAATTCTTTGTCACCCTGTTTCTCTGTAGGAGCACTTCTAGGTTTTGAAAACTGTCCAGCAATTCTACCTAGTTTCACTACCGGTAATGATGCGGAATAAGTTAAAACTAAAGACATCTGAAGTATGACTTTAAACGTATCTCTAATATTATCTGGATGAAATTCCGCAAAACTCTCTGCACAATCTCCTCCCTGTAAAAGAAAAGCTTTACCATCAACAACTTCCGATAATTGATTTTTTAAATGTCGAGTTTCACCTGCAAAAACTAAAGGTGGAAACGTTTTTAACTTGTTTAGAACAACGTCTAATTCCTTTTCATCATCATATATAGGTTGATGTTTTACAGGATATTTTCTCCAGCTATTTATTTTCCAATTTTTCATTTCAACTTGAAATTGTTTTAACAGACTTTACTAATTATTCAACAGTGACTGATTTAGCAAGATTTCTAGGTTTATCAATATCAAAACCTTTATCTAAAGCAGAGTAATAGGCTAATTTTTGTAAAGGGATTGTAGTTAATAAAGGAAGTAGTTCGTCAGATATATTTTCAACTTCAATTTGCTCCCAAATATTTTCAGAAAAAATTTCATCAGTGCTCTTATTGGTTATAAGTAATACCTTGGCGCCTCTAGATATAACCTCTTGCATGTTTGAAATAGTTTTTTTGTAATGTTCATCTCTTGGTGCAATTACGACGACTGGCATACCTTCCTCTATAAGTGCTAGCGGGCCATGTTTCATTTCACCAGCTGGATACCCTTCAGCGTGTACGTAAGCAAGTTCTTTTAGTTTTAGAGCGCCTTCAAGAGCAATTGGATACGAATAACCTCTTCCTAAAAACATTGATCCTTTGGAATTAGCAAAATCTTTTCCCAAATTGTGGATTTTGTTATCTGTATTTAATGTTTCTTTCGCACATTTAGAAAGTAACAACAAATCCTTAATTTTATTATGATATATTTTTTTTATAATTATTTTTTGTTCGTAAGAAATCTTTGTACAAAGCAAGTATAGCACAAGCATTTGACCTAAAAAGGCTTTAGTGGAGGCAACACCAATTTCTGGTCCACAATGAATTGGCAAGACTAAATCTGCATCTCTTGCAATTGAGCTTTCGACAACATTTACAATCGCGCAGGTTTTAACCTCGTTTTTCTTGCACAAATCAAGTGCTGCAAATGTATCTGCTGTCTCTCCGGATTGAGAAACAAATATATACAGAGCGTTTTGTTTAAACTTTATTTTTCTGTATCTAAATTCAGATGCGATATCTACAGAAACATCCATATTTGTATTCTGTTCAAACCAATATTTTGCAACTAAGCAAGAATGATAAGCGGTACCGCATCCTATTAGTACAACTGAAGAGATATCAGTTATTTTCCATGGAAAATTATAAATATTTATTTCATTATTATGTTTATCTATATATTCATTTATGCAATTTTTAATTGTTACTGGTTGTTCATCTATTTCTTTTGCCATAAAATATTTGTATTGACCTTTTTCATAGTTTTGCTCATCTTTTGATAGGTTTAAAACTTCTTTATTTGTTTTAATTCCATCTGAATCAAAAAATTCAACCTTATCTTTTTTTAAAATACAAAACTCACCATCATTTAAATATGAAATCTTATTTGTCATTGATTTAAGAGCGTAAGAATCAGATCCTAAATAGTGTTCATCAGGACCGTAGCCTACAGCTAAAGGGGACCCTCTTCTTGCACCAATAATTAAATCTGGTTGATCTTTAAAAATGATACCTAATGCAAAACTTCCGTGTAATTTCTTAAGAACCTTAATAATTGTATCTTTGAGATTATTTTTTTTTAAATAATCAGTTACTAAGTGAACTATTACCTCAGTATCTGTTTGCGATTTAAATTTATAACCTTTTTTTTCTAATATTTTTTTAAGAATAGTGGAATTTTCAATAATACCATTGTGTACGACTGAAACATTTTCAGAGGAATGAGGATGAGCATTAATTGTACTTGGTTTTCCATGAGTTGCCCATCTGACGTGACCAATGCCTATTGTGCCTGATAAGTTTATTTGATTAACATTTTTTTCTAATTCATTTACCCTTCCTTCACACTTTACTTCATTAATATTATTTTCAGATATTGTTGCTATGCCTGCAGAATCATACCCTCTATATTCAAGTTTTTTCAATGATCCTATAATTCTAGAGGTGACCTCTTTAGAGCTTGTTATACCTACTATCCCACACATTTATTTTTTTCTTTTGTAATTTTTAATTGTTATTTGATTTGATCTAGTTAAAGCAAGACTTTTTGGCAATACATCTTTTGTTATAACAGAACTCGCACCAACAATACTGCTTTTATTAATTGTGACTGGCGCAACTAATGAAGAATTAGAACCGATAAATACTCCATCTTTGATATTTGTTTTACTTTTCTTAACCCCATCATAATTACATGTAATCGTACCAGCTCCAATATTAACATTTTTACCAATAGTTGTGTCACCTATATATGACAAATGATTTACTTTAGAATTTTTACCTATATTGCTTTTTTTAATTTCAACAAAGTTACCAATTTTTGAACCTCTTTGAATTGTTACATCAGGTCTAATTCTTGCATATGGTCCAATTTCGACATTATTCTCAACAATAACACCTTCAAGATGGGAAAATGATTTTACTATAACATTGTTTCCAATTTTAACTTTTTTAGAAAATACAACATAAGGTTCTATTGTTACATTTTTGCCAAGAATTGTTTCTTTAGAAAAAAAAATTGTTTCAGGAGCTATCATTTTAATACCTTTTTTTAAAAATTTTTCTCTAAGTTTATTTTGTTCAGTTTGTAAATTTTTCTTAAGCATATAATCATTGTATATATTTAGGTTTTGTTTTAATTAATTCACAATTTATTTCTTAAAAAAACTAAATTTATGCAAAAACTTACAATTCTTTTTGATTTAGATGGTACTCTTGTAGACTCAGCTCCAGATTTAATGAATGCACACAATCACGTAATGAAAAAATTTGGATATGAAACAAAAACTACAGAAGATATTCGAAATCTTGCTGGCAAGGGTGCATCAGTAATGATCGGCAGGTCTATATGGGGACAAGCAAAAAAAGAATTTAGTAAGGTAATTGATGAAAAAATAAAAAAACAAATGGTCAAAGAGTTTATTGATTATTATGGAAAAAATATTGCTATAGAAAGCAAATTAATAAAAGGTGTAAAAGAGTTTTTAGAATGGTCAAAAAAAAATAATATTCAAATGGGTATATGCACTAACAAACAAGAACATTTGGCTATTAATTTATTAAAGGAAATTAAAATATACGATTACTTTGAGTATGTTGCTGGAAGTAATACATTTGATTATTGCAAACCTGATCCAAGACACCTTACAAATGTAATAGAAATTATGCAGGGTGATATAAAAAAAAGTATTATGATTGGAGATAGTGAAACTGATGCTGATTCTGCAAAATCTGCTAAAATTCCATTTATACTTCTAGAGGATGGTTACACTGATAAGAAAGTTTCTGATATTCATCACGATTATTTAATCAAGAATTTTGATGGAATCGAGGAAATCATTAAAAAATATTTAATAGATTAATATTGATTAAAATATGTGTTAAGGGTATTTAATTCTCCCTATATGATCAGGCACTTAGTAAAAGTTTACCCATCAAAAATTAAAATAAACAAAAAAAACCAACTTGCATGGAAAATTGCAGAAATAGCAAGTGATAATGCAAAATTAGATTATCATGCAATTGATATGGTCATTAATAGAATTATTGATAATGCATCAGTTGCAATAGCATCTTTAAATAGACCACCTGTAATTTCTGCTAGAGAGATGGCATTAGCGCATAAAAGAAAAAATGGTGCAACTCTTTTTGGAGTAAACTCAAAAGTAAAGTTTGATTGTGAATGGGCTGCATGGGCAAACGGAACTGCGGTCAGAGAATTAGATTTTCATGACACTTTCTTAGCTGCTGATTACAGCCATCCTGGTGACAATATTCCACCTTTGATTGCTGTAGCACAACAATTAAAAAGAAATGGTAAAGATTTATTAAAAGGAATAATTACTGCTTATGAAGTGCAAGTTAATTTAGTTAAAGCAATTTGCTTACACAAGCATAAAGTAGATCATATAGCTCATCTTGGACCAAGTGTGGCTGCAGGAATTGGTTCAATGCTCAATTTAAAGACTGAAACAATTTATCAAGCTGTACAGCAAGCACTTCACGTAACAATTTCAACAAGACAATCAAGAAAAGGAGAAATTTCAAGTTGGAAAGCTTATGCACCAGCACATGCAGGTAAACTTGGCATAGAAGCAGTAGATAGAACAATGAGAGGTGAAGGTGCTCCAAGTCCAATTTATGAGGGTGAGGATAGTGTTATTGCTCGAATATTAGATGGCAAAAATGCAAAATATTATGTGCATCTTCCAAAAAAAAATGAGATAAAAAAAGCTATACTTGAAACATATACTAAAGAGTATTCTGCAGAATATCAGGCTCAAGCTTTGATAGATATTGCAAAAAAATTAAATAATAGGATTACAGATTTAAGAGATATAAATAAGATTGATATATATACAAGTCACCACACACATTATGTAATTGGAACAGGTGCAAACGACCCACAAAAAATGGATCCAAATGCAAGTAGAGAAACTTTAGACCACTCGATTATGTACATTTTTGCTGTCGCATTAGAGGATGGTAATTGGCATCATGTAAAATCTTATACGAAATCAAGAGCTAACAAAAAAAGTACAATAAAAATCTGGAAATCAATTAAAACTCACGAAGATAAAAAATGGACAAAAAAATATCATGATCCAGATCCCAAAAAAAAATCATTCGGGGCTAAAGTAATAATCACCATGAAAAATGGTAAAAAATACAAAGAAGAATTAGATAGAGCTGATGCTCATCCATATGGTGCTAGACCTTTTAAAAGAGTAAATTACATAAATAAATTTCATACTTTAACAGACAAAATAATTTCTAAGAAAGAATCTGAAAGGTTTTTAAAAGATGTACAAAACTGTAAAAATTTGAAAAATGGTCAACTGGATAAACTGAATATTGAGATAGGTAAAAAATTTCTTAAAAAAAACAATAGAGCAGGAATTTTTTAATGCATTTTGTTGAAAAAAAAGCTGGGCAAAAAAGAATTGATTTTGACAAGAAACTAAAATCAAAAAAAATATTAAGAATACCAGGTGCTTACAATCCTCTTACTGCAAAATTAATTGAAGAGATAGGATATGACGGAGTATATGTCTCCGGAGGAGTAATGTCGAATGATTTAGGATATCCAGATATTGGTCTTACTACCTTAAATGATGTAAGTAAACGCTCAAAGCAAATAGCAAGAGTAACAAATTTACCCACAGTTGTTGATATTGATACTGGTTTTAAGTCTTGTAAGGAAACAATAGAAACGTTTGAAAATTATGGGATTACAAGTGTTCATATAGAAGATCAAATTGAGAGAAAAAGATGTGGACATCTTGATAATAAAGAACTTATCTCAAGTGAGCAAATGATAAAAAAAATAAAAGAATGTGTTTCCTCTAAGAAAGATAAAAATTTTAAAATTATTGCAAGATCCGATGCGAAAAATGTTGAAGGATTAGATAAAATGATTGATAGATGTAAATCTTATATTGATGCTGGTGCAGAAATTGTTTTTCCTGAGGCGCTTAAAGATGAAAGTGAATTTGAGAAAGTACGAAAATCTTTGGATTGTTATTTATTAGCAAATATGACTGAATTTGGTAAGTCAAAACTACTTAACTTCAAAGAATTAGAAAATTTAGGATACAATATTGTGATCTATCCTGTTACTACTCAAAGATTGGCTATGAAAAATGTTGAGGATGGTTTGCGTGCTATTTTTAACGATGGACACCAAAATAATATAATTGATAGAATGCAAACTAGAAAAAGATTATATGAGCTAGTTGAGTATGAAAAATATAACTCACTTGATGAAAAAATATATAATTTTAGTACAGAAGGACACGAGTAATGAGTGATGAGATAAAAAAAGGTTTGCTGGGTATTGTGGTTGATGAAACTGAAATATCAAAAGTAATGCCTGAAATAAACTCACTTACATACAGGGGTTATGCCGCTCAAGACTTATGTGCGAAATGCAAATTTGAGGAAGTTGCATATTTAATATTAAATGGCGAGTTGCCTAGCAAAAAACAGCTAAAAACTTTTGAAAAGATAGAGAGAAAAAACAGGAAATTGTCTAAAACTTTATTAGATGATTTAAAAAAGATACCAAAAAAAGCTCACCCTATGGATGTTGCTCGAACTGCTGTTAGCATAATGGGATTGGAAGACAAAGAAACTAGAGATAACTCACCAAAAGCAAATATGAGAAAAGCAATGAGAATCTTCTCAAAAACTCCAGTAGCTTTAGCGGCTTTTTACCGAGCAAGAAAAGGGAAAAAAATTATTCCTCCAAAAAAAAATCTCTCTTTCTCTGAAAACTTTTTTCATATGTGCTTTGGCAAAGTGCCAAATAAAGATATTGTAAAAGCATTTGATGTATCTTTAATTTTATACGCTGAACATAGTTTTAATGTATCAACTTTTACTGCAAGAACAATTACAAGCAGTTTATCAGATATCCATGGAGCAATAACAGGCGCAATAGCTAGCTTAAAAGGACCATTACACGGTGGTGCCAATGAAGAGGTAATGCACATGATGAATAAAATTAAAAAACCTGAAAAAGCTCATAAATGGATAAATAAAGCATTAGATAATAAAGATGTAATCATGGGTTTTGGTCATAGAGTTTATAAAAGCGGCGATTCAAGAGTTCCAACCATGAGAGAATACTTTGGTAAAGTTGCAAAGATCAAAAAAGATAAAAAGTTTGAAAGAATTTATGACATCGTTGAAAAAGTGATGATAGACAGGAAGAACATACATCCTAATGTTGATTACCCTACTGGACCTACATATCATTTAATGGGATTTGACACTGATTTTTTTACCCCAATTTTTGTAATCTCAAGAATAACTGGTTGGTCTGCACATATAATGGAGCAACATGCTGCAAATAAATTGATTAGACCACTTGCAAGTTATAAGGGCAGCAAGTATCGAAAAGTTGTTCAGTTAAATCAAAGGTAAATTAAGCAAAAGCTTCTGTCCAAGAGCCTTGGGTTGATGCTTTTGAGTATTCCGTAGCTCTTCCCTCAAAAAAGTTCATATGCTCTACTGCGTTTAACATAGTATCAAGCCAAGTTAATGGATTTTTTTGAACATCATAAATAGGTTCAAGACCTAATTGAGCCAATCTTCTATTTCCAATGAAACGTATATAATCTTTTACCTCTTGAGCAGTTAATCCATTCATCGGCCCCATTTCAAAAGCAAGATCAATAAATGCATCCTCATGATGCACAATAGTTCTGCAAGCTTCATATAATTCTTTTTTAAGTTGTGGTGTCCATATGTGTGGATTTTCATTAATGAACTCCTTAAATAACCTTATCATTGAATTACAGTGCAAAGTTTCATCTCTAACAGACCAAGTTACAATTTGACCCATACCTTTCATTTTATTAAATCTTGGAAAATTTAATAAAATAGCAAAACTTGCAAATAGCTGAAGCCCTTCAGTGAACGCACTGAAAACTGCAACTGTTTTTGCAATATCTTCTTTGGACTCCACGTTAAAATTTTGCATGTAATCATATTTATCTTTCATCTCTTTATATTTCATGAAAGCTGAAT
This sequence comes from uncultured Pelagibacteraceae bacterium, assembly GCA_902574735.1. Lineage (GTDB taxonomy): Bacteria > Pseudomonadota > Alphaproteobacteria > Pelagibacterales > Pelagibacteraceae > Pelagibacter. The sequence goes on along the minus strand of CACGOY010000006.1, from coordinate 63,884 downwards.
ACTCAGACTCTGGCATACCAATTGTATCAAGTAAATGAGAGTAAGCTGCAATATGAACTGTTTCCATGGAAGCAAAAGCAGTCATCATCATTAAAACCTCTGTTGGTTTAAAAACTGTAGTGTAATGTCTTAGGTAACAATTATTCACTTCTACATCAGCTTGAGTAAAAAATCTGAATATCTGAGTTAAAAGATTCTTCTCTGATTGAGTAAGATTTTTTTGCCAATCTCTTACATCGTCACCTAGTGGCACTTCCTCTGGTAGCCAATGAATTCTTTGCTGTGTAAGCCAAGCATCATAACACCATGGATATCTAAATGGTTTATAAACTGGATTTTCAACTAACAAACCCATATCCTTTGGTTTAATTATTGGTGATTTTAAATTTTTCATACTTTCTACTGACATGATAAACACTCCTCGTATTCTGGTTGATTTTGTTTTTGATTTTTTGATTTGTATACATTTGCTGTAACATCGGTTGAGCTTGCATCATTAACGTTTTCAGCTCTTTGAATTGATTTTGATCTGCAGTAATAAAGGCTTTTCAGACCCTTTTTCCATGCTTGAAAATGAATTTGGTGCAGATCTTTTTTATGGATATCTGCAGGAATAAAAATGTTAATCGACTGAGCTTGAGATATATGAGGTGTTCTATCTGCTCCTAAATCAACAATCCATCTTTGATCTAGTTCGAATGCTGTTTTAAATACATCTTTTTCATTTTGAGAGAGAAAGTCTAAGTGAGAAACTGAACCTTGGTTAGTAGTAATACTTGACCATGTCTCTTCATCATTTTTACCGTATTTTTCTAAAACTTCAGTTAGATATTTATTTCTAACATTAAACGATCCAGAAAGTGTTTTATGAGTGTAACTATTCGCTGCAATTGGTTCTACCCCTGGAGATGTTCCTCCACAAATAATAGAAATTGATGCTGTTGGAGCAATTGCTGTTTTATTTGAAAATCTCTCATTAATTCCATAATCAGCAGCATCAGGACATGGGCCTCTTTCATCAGCTAAATCTTTTGATGCTTGATCAACTTGTTTTTGTATATTTGAAAATATTTTTTTATTCCAGACTTTGCTCATTACAGACTCAAATGGTATTTTCTTTTGTTGAAAATAAGAGTGTAAACCCATTACACCTAAACCTACACTTCTTTCTTTTAAAGCAGAGTAAGTGGCGTCACTAAAAGACTCTGGTGCTTTCTCTATAAAATCTGTTAGCACGTTATCTAACATTCTCATTACATCTGGGATAAAATTATTATCATCTTTCCATTCATCATATTTTTCTAAATTTAAAGATGATAAACAACATACAGCTGTTCTATCCCTTCCCTCTTTATCAATACCAGTTGGTAAAGTTATCTCACTACATAAATTAGAAGTTTTTACAGTCAATCCAGCTAACTTATGGTGTTGAGGTATCATTCTATTAACAGTGTCAATGAAAATGATGTAAGGTTCACCAGTTTCAATTCTTGCAGTTAACAATCTGATCCATAAATTTCTTGCAGAAACTGTTGCTTGAACTGATTGGTCTTTAGGACTTTTAAGTGCCCATTGTTCATCCAATTCAACTGCTCTCATAAATGCATCTGACACCAAAACACCATGATGAAGATTGAGTGATCTTCTATTTGGATCACCACCTGTTGGTCTTCTCATTTCAATAAATTCCTCGATCTCAGGATGATCAATCGGCAAATAACAAGCCGCAGAACCTCTTCTTAAAGAGCCTTGGCTTATAGCCATTGTTAAAGAGTCCATGACTTTAATAAATGGAATTATTCCAGATGTCTTTCCGACTCTTCCAATTTTTTCACCTATCGATCTTAAATTCCCCCAATAACTTCCGATACCGCCACCTTTGGCTGCAAGCCAAACATTCTCACTCCATAAATCAAGTATTCCTGTTAAACTGTCTCCTGCTTCATTCAAGAAACAAGAAATAGGTAATCCTCTTTTTGTACCACCATTTGATAAAACCGGTGTTGCAGGCATGAACCATAAGTTACTGATATAATTATAAAGTCTTTGACCGTGTAAGTTGTCATCTGCATAATGACTTGCTACTCTTGCAAAAAGATCTTGATATGACTCGTTAAAACCTAGGTATCTGTCACTTAAAGTTGCTTTGCCAAATTCAGTTAAGTTACTATCTCTTGACCTATCTATTTTGATAGTAATTCCTTTTGAGTTTTGAAATAATTCTGTGTCATTATTTAATGAGAATAAATCTGGTCTTTTTTCGTTGTTCTCAGGATTAATGCTTGGTTTATAATCAGAGACAGCTTTTCTGATGGCTTGTGACAATATTTTGTTCATATAAACCTCTTATTAATGTTACTCTTTTATGTAAAAACAACTAGATGTTGTGTGTTGAATGACTAAATATACTATATAAATAGGAATTCAAGAGAACATTTATAGAACTTAAAAAATAATTATCAATAATTAATTTATGAAAATATAGATATATCCACATGAAAAATTCCACAAAAATAGACCCTTATGGATTTAGAGAATATGACGCAAGATGGATTTACGAAAAAGATATCAACATTGAGGGAATCGAAGATCTTGGAAAAGGATTAGGAACTCAAATTAAAATACACACAAAAAATGAAAATCCAAGAGTAATAGTTGGTCATGATTATAGATCTTATAGTGAAGAAATAAAATCATCTTTAATAAAAGGTTTGATTTTTACAGGATGTTATGTCGAAGACATAGGACTATCGTTATCACCTATGGTTTATTTTGCACAGTTTAATTTAAATGCGGATGCGGTTGCAATGGTTACAGCTAGTCATAATGAAAATGGTTGGACAGGTGTTAAAATGGGTATCAAAAAAGGTTTAACTCATGCACCAGAAGAAATGAAAGAATTAAAAGAAATCACTCTTAATCAAAAATTTAAGAATGGGAATGGTAATGAAAAAAAAATAGATGATTTTCAACAAATATATAAAAATGACTTGATTAATAAAAATAAAATTACAAAAAAAATAAAAGCAGTTGTAGCATGTGGAAATGGTACAGCCGGAATATTTGCTCCAGATATATTGAGAGGAATAGGCTGTGAGGTCATTGAGCTTGATTGTAATTTAGATTGGACTTTTCCAAAATATAATCCAAATCCTGAAGATCTTGAAATGCTCCACGAAATTTCAAAAGCTGTCAAAGAAAACCAAGCTGATATAGGATTTGGTTTTGATGGAGATGGAGATAGAGTTGGTGTAATAGATAACAATGGAAATGAAATCTTTTCTGATAAAATTGGACTTTTAATTGCAAGAAATTTGTCAGAAAATCATAATGGTTCAAAATTTATCGTAGATGTAAAATCAACAGGACTTTATTCTACAGATAAAATTTTAGCAAAAAATAATTGTAATACAATATATTGGAAAACTGGACATTCTCATATTAAAAGAAAAGTAAATACTGAAAAAGCTTTAGCAGGATTTGAAAAAAGTGGACATTTCTTTTTTAACGAACCATTAGGATATGGGTACGATGATGGTATTAATTCTGCTATTCAAGTATGTCATTTATTAGATAATCAAAATAAAAAAATGAGCGAAATTACAAATGAGCTACCTAATACCTTTCAAACTCCTACAATGGCTCCATTTTGTAAAGATGAGGAAAAATATAATATTGTTGATGATTTAGTTAAAGAGATTAAGCAGATAAAAAATAATAAAACCATGATAGATGGTCAAGAAATTAAGGATATTTTAACAGTAAACGGTGTAAGATTTTCATTTGATGATGGTTCTTGGGGATTAATTAGAGCGTCTTCAAACAAACCTTCTTTAGTTATTGTAACGGAAAGTCCCACATCTGATGAAAGAAAAAAAATAATATTTGATTTTATTGATAATTTACTTCAAAAAACTGGCAAAATTGGTGAATACGATCAAAAAATTTGATTTTTAAAAAAATATTTTTCAACTAATAAGTGATCACAACATTCTAGAGAATCATTTAATATGATCTTGAGGTGATGGAGGGAGACTGAAGTCACCTCCTTTCAACACAAATATTCCAGAGCTTTAAGTATTCCACCTTTTTTATATGGTATATTTGATTTCATTAATCCCATCTCTACTCCAGCTAAAGTTCCTGCTAACATTAATTCATTAAAATCACCTAAATGACCAATTCTAAAAATTTTACCTGCAACCTTTGCAAGTCCTGTTCCTAATGACATGTTATAGTGATCTAAAATTGTTTTTCTTAAAAAATCAGCATCATGACCATCAGGAACCATTACTGCCGTTAATGAGTCTGAGTATTCATCTGGATTTTTACAAAGTATTTCTAATCCCCACGAATTAACTGCAACTCTTGTAGCTTCTGCAAATCTTTTGTGCCTTTTGAAAACATTATCTAAACCTTCTTCTGTAAGCATATTGATTGCTTCATCCAAGCCATAAAATAAGTTTGTGGCTGGTGTGTAAGGAAAGTAACCTTTTTTATTGTTTTCTAACATTGGTCCCCAATCCCAATACGATTTTGGTAATTCAGATGTTTTGTATGCTTCTAAAGCTTTTGAACTTATTGCATTAAAAGAAAGTCCAGGAGGTAATAACAATCCTTTTTGAGAACCTCCAACAGTTACATCAACTTTCCACTCTTCATGTCTATAATCAATAGAACCTAATGAAGATATCGTATCAACAAAAAATAAAGCTGGATGTTCCGCATTATCCATAGCTTTTCTAATTTCTCCAATTCTACTTGTAACACCAGTAGAAGTTTCATTATGTACAGCACAAACTGCTTTAATTTTTTTATCTTTGTCATCTTTTAGTTTTTGTTCAACAATGTTTGGATCAACACCTGTTCTCCAATCACCTTCAACAAAGTCTACTTCAATTCTGAATTTTTGAGCAATATCCCACCAAAGTGTTGAGAAGTGTCCTGTTTCAAACATCAAGATTTTATCACCAGCACTTAAAGTGTTTACAAGTGCAGCCTCCCAAGCACCCGTTCCTGAAGCTGGAAAAATTATTACTGGCTCTGAAGTTTTAAATATTAATTTTATTCGATCTAAAACTCTTAATCCTAATTCAGCAAAGTCTGGACCTCTGTGATCTATAGTTGGATAATCCATAGCTCTTAAAACTCTATCTGGAACGTTTGTTGGTCCAGGAATTTGTAAAAAATGTCGACCAGGTCTTATATTATTTGAAATTGCCATAACGGTGTATATGCTAAAGAATATATATAATCAATTTTATAATGTATGACAAATAGTAGTAATTTAATTGATAGCCTAGAAGTTTATGTTCTTAATAATCCAGATGAAGTAAAACCACATTGGGTTAGTCACTTTATAGTGCCAACAGCTAATGAACTCTTAATTAAGATTAAAACTAAAGATGGTCATTCTGGATTTGGTTTAGCAACAAGTTATACTGACATTGCTCCTATCATCAAACCATTTTCAAATGGGTTACAAGATTTAATAATTGGAGAAGATCCATTTTGCCCTGGAAAAATTTATGAAAAAATTTTTAAATTAACTGATACACGACTTAGTAGCGAAAAAGGTTGGAGCAGAGAAGCATTAATTAGAATTTCAGCAGCTTTAGATATTGCCTGTTGGGATTTGATAGGAAAAGCTTCAAATATCCCATTGTATAAATTGTTTGGAGGATACAGAAATAAGATTCCTGTTTATGTTACATGTGCTTATTACAGAGATGGAAAAGATGAAAAAGAACTAAGAGATGAAATACAAAAATTAGTAAATATTGGACATCAAAGTTTTAAAGTTAAAGTTGGGGGACTTTCTATCAAAGAAGATGTCAAGAGATTAGAAATTATTAGAGATGAAATTGGAGATCAAAAAGGTTTAATGATTGATGTCAATAGAGCATGGGATTTAAAAACCGCAATTGAAGGTATAAAAGAGTTTGAAAAATTTAAACCTACATGGATTGAAGAGCCTGTTAGATGGGAAGATGATAGAAGGACTTTAAAACTTTTATCAAAACAAAATAAAATTCCATTATCAGGTGGTGAAAGTGAAGTAACTATTTATGGATGTAGATCCATGATAGAAGAAGATGCAATTCAAATTTTACAATTTGATTGCACAATGTTTGGTGGTTTTACTAATGGAAAAAAACTTTCTGCATTGTGTGAATTAAATCATATAGATGTAGCTCCACATCATGATTGTTATATCCATGCGCCATTAGTAGCATCAACTCCAGCTGGGAGAATAGTTGAGTCATTTGATGATGAAAGAGATCCTCTTCAAGCACAATTATTTGAAAATCCACATAAAATGAGTGAAGGATGGATTTATTTAAATGAAAAACCTGGTTTAGGTTTAGAGATTTCAGATGCCGCGTTAAAAAAGTTCGGTAAACTGGTTTACAAAAATAAATAAACCGTTAATTAAGTTTTATGGGGTTTAATTCAGCTCAGATACAAAAAATTGGTAAAGAAATTAGAAGTAAAGTTGATGGAAAAACTTTATTCGATGAATTCTCACGTGGAAGATACAGTACTGATGCTTCTGTATATCAAATTAAACCACTTGGTGTAGTTCTACCAAAAGATACCAATGATGTTTTAAATTTAATGGAATATTCACAAAAGAATTCTGTACCTTTATTAGCTAGAGGTGGAGGAAGTTCTCAATGTGGTCAAACTGTTGGGGAAAGTGTTGTGCTAGATTACTCTAAACATCAAAATAAAATTTTAGAACTTAATGTTGAAGAAAAATATGTATGGGTACAGCCAGGTGTCGTATTAGATCATCTTAATGATTATTTGAAGCCTCACGGTCTTTGGTTTCCTGTAGACGTTTCAACAAGTAGCAGAGCAACTATTGGAGGGATGTCAGCAAATAATTCTTGTGGATCTAGATCATTATATTATGGCAACATGGTTCATAACGTATTAGCTATTGAAGCAATATTAGACGATGGTTCTATATTTCAATTTGATCAAATAAATAAGAATTATTTAGCCACAAAGAACAATCAAGATAAACTATATAAAATTATAGATAAATTTATCGATGTAAGACAAAAAGTTGGAAGCGAAATTGATGCTAATTGGCCAACAACACAAAGAAGAGTTGGAGGATATAACATTGATTTAATTGATCCTGATGGCTTCAACGCATCAAATCTTCTTGTTGGATCTGAAGGAACTTTATCTTTATTTAACAAAATAAAATTAAAATTATCAGAGATACCAAAGAATAAAATTTTAGGTGTCTGCTACTTTGATAATTTCCATCAAGCAATGGAATTATCAAAAGAGATTGTAAAATTAAAACCAACTTGTGTTGAATTAATGGACCAAAATTTATTAAATTTGGCTAAAGAAATCCCAATGTATGCTGGAGGTATAAAAAAATATATCAAAGGAAATCCTGAAGCTGTTTTGATGGTAGAATTTATTGATACTGAGAAAAGTGTATATGAAAAGAAAATAAAAGATCTAGAGTATTTGGTTTTAAACCAAAACAAAAAAAACGAATTTTCTTTTTATTCAGATTTGTCAGAACAAAAAGAAGTTTTTGAAATACGAAAAGCTGGATTAAATATTTTGATGTCGATGAAGAGTGATAAAAAACCGGTTGCCTTCATTGAAGATTGCGCAGTTTCTCTTGAACACCTAGCTGACTACACTGCAAGATTAAAAGAAATATTTAAAAAATATGGAACAAGTGGAATGTTTTATGCTCATGCTTCTGTTGGAACACTTCACGTAAGACCAGTTTTAAATATGAAATCTGACAAAGATATAGAAAATATGAGATCTATATCTGAGGAAGCTTTTGAAATGGTTAAAGATTACAAAGGCTCTCATTCTGGTGAGCATGGTGATGGAATTGTTAGATCAGAATTTCATGAAATGATGTTTGGTAAAAAAATCACTAACGCATTCGAAGAAATAAAAGATACATTCGACAGCAAAAACCTTCTAAATCCTGGAAAAATCGTTCGACCGTTTAAATCAAACGATAGATCTTTAATGAGATACAAATCAGGTTATCACACAGAAAATATAGACACACATTATGATTGGTCTAATTGGGGTCAATTTTCTGATGCTGTTGAGATGTGTAATAATAATGGAGCTTGTAGAAAATTAGATTCTGGTGTGATGTGTCCATCATACAGAGTAACTAAAGAAGAAAAAGATTTAGTCAGAGGAAGAGCAAATACTTTAAGGTTAGCTTTATCTAACCAACTGCCAGAAGGTTCATTTGCGTCTAAAGAAATGTACGAAACTATGGAGTTATGTGTCAGCTGTAAAGCTTGTCAAAGAGAATGTCCAATGTCGGTTGATATGGCCAAGATGAAATCTGAATTTCTTTCTCATTACTATAAAAAATTTAGTATGCGAATTAAAGATAGAATTATCTCAGATATGCCAAGACTTATTTGGTTATTAAAGTTTGTTGCTCCTATATTCAATAAGATCAAAAATATACCACTAATCTCAACAATTATTGAAAAGTTTGGTTTTGCAACTGCAAGAACTATGCCTGAAGTTCAAAACCAGAATGCTTTAAGAGAGATTTACAACAGTCAGACAGTATCAGAAAATAAAGTAATTTTGTTTGCAGATACTTTTAATATTAATTTTGAAAATGAAAATTTAGTTTATGCAATTAAAGTACTAAATAAATTCGGTTATCAGGCAGTTATACCAAGTTTTGGTAAAGATAAATTAAAGAGACCACTTTGCTGTGGAAGAACTTATATATCTTACGGCCAATTAGACAAAGCCTCTGAAGAGCTAAATAGATTTAATGATTACGTTATACAAAATAATTACATTAATTTACCGGTTGTAGGTATTGAGCCATCATGTTTATTAACATTTAACGATGAGTATCAGACTTTAAAAAATGTAAATAATAGAGAAAAAATTAAAAATAAATTTTATCTACTTGAGGAATTTATTTTAGAACAAATAAGAAATAACAATAATATTAAAGCTAATAGGTTTGATCAAAATGTATTAATTCATGGGCACTGTCATCAAAAATCACAAGATAGAATGAAGGGTCTGACTAATCTTTTATCAGAATTAAATATTAATAATAAAATGATAGAGACTAGCTGTTGTGGAATGGCTGGTTCATTTGGTTATGAAAGTAAAAATTATGAAGTATCCAAAAAAATGGCTAATCTTTCTTTAATACCTGCAATCAATAATAGTGGTGAAAAAGATTTTATAGTTGCAAATGGTACGAGCTGTAGACATCAAATATCTGATTTATCTGAGAAAAGAGGTAAGCATGTTTCAGAATTATTATTTAAAATTTTTGAAACTGTTAATTAAAGAATTACTTTTCTATTATAAAAATCTTCAATCTGGTCATCTTTGTAACCAAAAATTTGCATAACTTCTTTTGTATGTTCTCCTAAGTTTGGAGCACCTTTTGATTTTTCAGTTTTGCTTTTCGAAAATTTAATCGGCATACCAATAGCTTTGCTTTTATCAGCTTTTTTATTTTCTACTTCTATAACCATTTGTCTTTCAATTGTTTGAGGATCTTTAAACATGTCTGTTATCGAGTTAATAGGTCCACATGGTAATCCATTCTCATCAAAGATTTTTAACCATTCACTAGAAGTTCTTTTAATTAGTTCTTTATTAAGAATATCAACTAGTTCTTTTAAATTTTGTTTTCTATTTAAATTAGATGAAAACTTTTCATTTTCTTGCAAATCTTCACGACCAATTGCTTTAAGTAACATAAGCCAAGTGTTTTGGTTTGAAGCACCTACTGTTATCCATTTATCTTTAGTTTTAAATGCTTGATAAGGGGCTGTTAAAGGGTGTGCTGATCCAAGAGGACCAGGTGACTTTCCAGTAGCTCCAGCAATAGCAGATTGCCAGTATGTATGAATTATTCCAGCTTCATACAAAGATGTATCAACTTTTTGTCCTTCTCCTGTTTTTTCTCTATGAACTAATGCAGCTAAAATTCCACTAGCTGCAAGTAAACCTGCTGTTATATCTGTTATAGGTGCACCAACTTTCATCGGCGGCTTATCTGCACTTTCCCCTGTAATACTCATTAATCCACTCATACCTTGTGCTACTAAATCAAATCCACCCTTATCGGCATAAGGACCAGTTCTACCATATCCAGAAATTTCACATAAAATTATTTTAGGATTAATTTCTGATAAAACATCATATCCAACACCTAATTTTTCTAAGGTTCCTTTTCTAAAATTTTCTAAAACTACGTCTGAATTCTTGACCATAGTTTTAAATATCTCTATTCCATCTTTATCTTTTAAATTTATTGCGATACCTTTCTTATTTCTATTCATCATCATAAAGGCTGCAGATTCCCCATTGATTTCTGGTGGAAGAAAGTTTCTAGTATCATCTCCACTTGGGGTTTTCTCTATCTTTATTACCTCAGCACCTAAATCAGCTAACAACAAACCACAAGTTGGACCTGCCATTATTTGAGCCAGCTCAAGAACTCGAATGCCTTTTAATGATGCAGACATTTATTACTTATTTTTAAATTTTGGTTTTGTTTTATTTAAGAATGATTGATATCCAATTTTAAAATCTTGGGTATCATAACATTTATAACCAAGATTATTTATTTTTTCTGTAACTTTTCCATTTTTTAAAATGTTTCTTGCAAATTGTTTGTGCCACCTAGCAACTTTTGGAGCTCCTTCGCATATTAATTCAGCTGATTTGTAAGCTTCTTTTTCAACATCTTTATCATTGACCACTCTATTAACTAATCTCTTCTGTAATGCTTCGTCAGCTCCAAATACTCTTCCTTCAAATAATATTTCCATTGCTGTAGTGTAATTAGTTACTTTTAAAAGCACCTCAAGTTCTTTTGCAGCCATTGTTAAACCTAATCTTTTAATTGGAACTCCAAACCTTGAACTTTTGCCACAAATTCTAATGTCACAACATCCTGCTATTTCCAATCCACCTCCAACACATATTCCTTCAATCAATGCAATTGTTGGTATTGGGCAATCAAAAACTGCTCCAAGTGTACCATGTAAAAATTTACCATAAGATTTTGCCAATTTTGATGAAGATCTTTGTTTTTTAAATTCACCAATATCATTACCTGGTGAAAAAGATTTACCACCCTCACCTCTTATAATTATGCATCTTAAGTTCTTATTTTTAGAAAGCTTTTTGAAGATTTTACCTAGCTCCATCCACATAGGCTTAGTCATTGCATTTAACTTTTCTGGTCTATTTATAACAACTTCAACTAAATGAATATTTTTTTTGTTTAGTTTAATTAACTTGCTCATTTAGCTCCTGTAAAAAAATTCAACTAATGTCATGGGTATAGCTGGAACATATGTTACTAACATTAACAATACTAACAAAACACAAATAAAAGATATATTTGATCTTGTAACATCCCAAATATCAGCTTTAGCAACAGAACATGCTGTAACCAGAACACTTGCAACTGGTGGGGTTTGTTGACCAATTGCTAAATTTAAAGTCACTATGATTCCAAAATGCACAGGGTCAATACCTACAGCATTAACTAAAGGCATTACAATTGGAACTGTTAAAATTATTGCAGCAACTGAATGTAAAAAGAAACCTATTACTAATAGAAAGACGTTTAAAATTCCCAAAACTGCATATTTATTATTTGTAAAATCTATGATCGACTCAGCAACTTTTTGTGGGATTTGCTCAATTGTTAAAAATTCACCTAATAATACAGAAGCTGCTACCAATAACATCACTGAAGCTGTTTGAATTGCACCTTCACATGCAGACTCGTACAATCTTTTAAAATCTATTTCTTTATAAATAAAACCAATTACTAAAGACGCTACAACTGCTAAGCCTGCTCCTTCGGTTGCAGTTACAACTCCACCAAAAATTCCACCTAATATAATAATAGGTAATAAAAATGCTAATGCTGCATCTTTTGCAGTTTTCTTAACATTTGGAATATTAAATGTTTCTTCAACAGGAAAGTTTTTTCGTCTTGCAGTAATATATGCAGCCAACATTAGGAAAAAACCACCTATTACACCAGGAACTATTCCAGCTACAAATAATTGCACTACAGAACTTTGGGCCATTACAGCATAAACAATCATTGGTATTGATGGTGGAATAATAATTGCTAGAGATGCTGAAGAGGAAGTAACTGCAGCAGCAAAAGGACCTGGATAACCTTTTTTCTTCATTGCAGGAATTAAAATAGATCCAAGAGCTGCAACATCAGCAACTGCTGATCCCGAAATTTCAGCAAAAAACATTGAAGTTGCAATGTTGATCATGCTTAAACCACCTTTGATAAATCCAACAAGAGCTGAGGCAAAGGCTATTAGTCTTCTAGAGATGCCAGCACTATTCATTATTGATCCTGCAAGGATAAATAATGGGATAGCGATTAATGGAAATTTCATTGACCCATCAAACATAACGATTGCAGTATCAATTAAAAAACTTGTTCCCGTCTTCAATACCATTGCAATAATTGTTGTTACGGCAAGACCTATAGCGATAGGTACATTTATAGATAATAAAAGTAAAAGGACAGCAAACATTGTAAGAATTATCATTAAATATCTCCTGTTTGCTCGTCACCTGTTGTTTGGAGGACTAAATTTTTGTAGTCCTCTGGAATTCTTAAAGTTTCAGATAAAATAAATAAACATGATGCAATTGGAATGACAGATTGAACAAATGGTTGTGGAACCCATTCTAATGTTACCAAGGTTTCACCAGTAATAAGAGTTAAAACTAAATATCCGTAGTAAGCTAGTAATAATAAGAAACCATATACAACTATTTTAGAGACTACGAAGAAAATTTTTCTAAGTGCTAATGGAAATGCCTTAAATATACTTGGAACACTTATATGGGAACCTTTTAATGCAGCGTAGGCTGAACCATAATAGGTAATCCATGCAAGTTGTACTGCAGCAACTTCATCGTACCAAACTAATGCACTACCTGCAAAACGAAAGGTAACTCCAAGTAAAACTGTTACTGCCAATGCCACCATCATTATAAACAGTATTAGTTTCAGTATTTTTTCGTACGAATTAATAAAGTTCTGTAATTTCATATTATGCACAGGCCCTCTGAATGAGGGCCTGATAAGGTAAATTAAATTAAATTAATTTGCTAAAGCTGATACTTTATCGACTAAAGCGCCACCTGTAGGAACTTCTGATCCAAATTGATCATAGATCCCTTTACTAGCTGCAATAAAAGCACCTTTGTCCGCTTCATTTACTTGGACGCCAGCATCTTTAATTACTTTTAATAAAGATTTTTCAAGTTTAGAAGCTTCAGCATAAACAAACTTTTGTGTATCTTGAGCAGCCTTTTCTAAAATATCTTGTACATCTGAAGGTAACTTGCTCCAGTGATCCTTATGAACAGTTACATAAGCAGGAGTGTAAACGTGACCTGTAATTGATAAATATTTTTGAACTTCTTGAAATTTAGCACTAGCTATTTGTGCATATGGGTTTTCTTGTCCATCCATTGTTCCAGTTTTTAAAGCAGTGAATACTTCAGAAAATGACATTGGAGTTGGATTTGCACCATATGATTGGAACATTTTAACTCTCCATTTTGATTTTGGAGTTCTTAATTTAATTCCTTTTAAATCATTAGGAGTATTAATTGGTCTAGTATTATTTGTTATATGTCTAAATCCATTTTCCCAAACAGCAATTACTTTATATCCTGTTTTGTCTTCAAGATTTTTAAACATTCCAGGTAAAACATTTTTTTCAACTTTAGCCATGTGTTTTCTATCTTTAATAATAAAAGGCATATCAAATACACCAAATTCATCATGAATAGATGCCATCACTGATGATGGTAACCACATATTTACAGTACCTAATTTTAGTTTTTGCATTCCTTGTTTGTCTTTACCAAGTTGTGAAGAACCAAATACAGAAACTTTACCTTTGCTTCCTAATCTTTCATTAGCAAGTTTTGCAAAGTGATCTACTGAGGCAGAAAAAAGTGAACCAGGTTTACCTACGTGTCCAAATTTTACTTCAACTGAATTGGCTGTGAAACTCAAGAATAATGTTGAGAATACAACTACAATTATTTTTAAAAATTTATTCATATTATTTCCTTAGTTAGTTTTTTTTGTAAAACAAGGGTATATAAATTAGGTAAAGAGATCTAGTCTATAAATTGTACAAAATTAAAAAGGAGAACTATGGCAGATAGAAAAATGAGATCGGTTGCCAAGACATTTTCATGGAGATTGATTATATTTATTTATTGGGTTATTTTTGGTTATATTTATACTGGAACATTTAGTGGTGCTGGTATTTTGGGTATTGGTTCTATCGTTCCTCTTCTATTCTATTATTTTCATGAGAGAATTTGGAATAAAGTTAAATGGGGTTCAGATTAAATTATATTCATTCTTGAACTTTTACCAAGCTTCTCCTCTATCCTAATAAGCTGGTTATATTTTGAAACCCTCTCTGACCTTGCTAGTGAACCTGTTTTGATTTGATTTGAATTTGTACCAACTGCAAGATCTGCAATAAAAGTATCTTCACTGTCACCTGATCTATGTGAAATAATTGTATTATAACCTATAAGTTGAGCAAATTTAATTACTTCAAGTGTCTCTGTTACAGTGCCGATTTGATTTAATTTAATTAAAATTGAATTAGCTGATACATTTAAAAATCCAACTTTTAATCTTTCTAAATTAGTTACAAATAAATCATCACCCACTATTTGTACTTTTTGTGTTTTACTTAAAAATTTCGTCCATGCAGTCCAATCATTTTCTCCAAACGGGTCTTCGATTGATTTAATTTTATATTTATTAATTAATTTTAAATAATTTTTAATAGATTTATCAACAGAAATAAATTTTTTAGAGTGAATTGAATACTTTTTATTTTTAATTAGCTCATTAGCAGCGACATCCAAACAAATTGAAATATCTTTTCCATTTGTAAATCCAGATAAATTGATTGCTTTTACTATAAGTTTTAATGCACTTTCATTATCATTAATCATTGGAGCAAAACCACCTTCATCACCTACAGATGTTGAGTGTCCCATTTGTTTAATTAATTTTTTCAAATTATTTATTACTATGAAACACATTCTAACAGCTTCAGAAAAAGACTTTGCCTTATCAGGTCTAATCATAAATTCTTGAACTCTAAGTCCATTATTTGCATGAGCACCGCCATTAATTATATTCATTAATGGATATGGGAGCTTGTAATTACTTTTAACTAGAAAATTTTTATATAAGGGTATTTTTTTTATTTTTGCTGATAATTTTTTTGCAGCCATAGAAACAGCCA
Organism: uncultured Pelagibacteraceae bacterium; assembly: GCA_902574735.1. Classification (GTDB taxonomy): domain Bacteria; phylum Pseudomonadota; class Alphaproteobacteria; order Pelagibacterales; family Pelagibacteraceae; genus Pelagibacter. The sequence goes on along the minus strand of CACGOY010000006.1, from coordinate 48,528 downwards.
ATATAGCATTAGCGCCTATTTTTTTTTTCTGTTTGGTGCCATCCAATTTAATTAAAATATGATCAATTCTCTCTTGATTATGAATATTTTGATTTTTTAATTTTTTTGAGATTACAGAATTTATATATTTAATAGGAATAAAAACACTTTTACCGAGATATCTTTTATTGGCTTTGTCTCTTTTTTCAAATGCCTCATATGTTCCAGTAGACGCTCCAGATGGACAAATTGAACTTGAGCTTAAATTTTTAACAAATATCTCTGCTTCAACTGTCGGGTTGCCTCTACTATCAAATACTTGTCTTGCAACAACTTTTGTAATTTTGCTCATTAATTTTTTTTAATCAAATTATCTATTTCTACAATTTGGTTTATTAAACTATCTAATTTATCTAGTGGCACCATGTTTGGTCCATCTGATGGAGCATTATCTGGATCTTGGTGGGTTTCTAAAAAGATTGCAGCTATTCCAACGGCAACGGCAGCTCTTGATAAATATTCAACAAATTCTCTCTGTCCTCCACTTTTATCACCCTGTCCACCAGGTTGTTGAACAGAATGTGTTCCATCAAAAACTATTGGATAACCATTTTTTGCCATTATGGGTATTGACCTCATATCAGATACTAGCGTGTTGTACCCAAAGCTGGCTCCTCTCTCAGTTACAAGAATTTTTTCATTACCACTTTCAGATATTTTTTTTGTAACATTAACCATATCCCATGGAGCTAAAAATTGACCTTTTTTTACATTAATAACTTTTTTAGTTTTTGCAGCAGCAACTAATAAATCTGTTTGTCTACAAAGAAATGCTGGAATTTGCAGAACATCTACATGAGGTGCAACAATTGAACATTGATCTTCATTATGAATATCTGTTAGGACTGGAATATTATTCTCTTTTTTTATTTTATCAAAAATTGGTAAAGATTTCTCTAAACCGGCCCCTCTTTTTCCCTGTAAACTCGTTCGATTAGCTTTATCAAATGAGGTTTTGTAGATTAAACCTATTTTATATTTTTCAGTAATTTCTTTAATTTTACCAACCATATCCATTGCGTGTTGCTCTGTCTCCAATTGGCATGGGCCAGCGATTAAACAAATTTTATTTTTGTTTGAAATTTCAATTCCGTTACAATTTACTATTTTATTTTGCATAATTAGACTTGCTTGCTTTAATAAAGGATGAAAATAAAGGATGAGGATCCAAAGGTCTAGATTTAAATTCTGGGTGAAACTGAACACCAATAAACCATGGATGACTATTTAATTCAATAATCTCAGGTAATTTATTGTCAGGTGACATGCCAGAAAAAATTAAACCATTTTTTTCAAATTTCTCTCTCAAATTATTATTTACTTCGTATCTATGACGATGCCTTTCTTTTATTTTTGATGATTTATATATTTTTTTTATGGCAGAATTATTTTTAAGCAAAGCTTCATATATGCCAAGCCTCATTGTGCCACCTAAATTTCTATCTGTGCCTTTTATAATTAAACCATCTTTACTCCACTCATTTATCAATCCAATTACTGGATAAATTCTTTTATCAAGTTCAGTTGATCCTGCGTTTTTGATTTTTAGTACATTTCTAGCAAATTCTATTACTGCCATTTGCATTCCAAAGCAGATACCTAAAAAAGGTATTTTTTTTTCACGTGCATACTTAATGCAAGCTATCTTACCCTCAGTACCTCGCTTTCCGAAACCTCCTGGTATCAATATACCAGAGACATTTTTTAATTTTTTTCTTATATTGTTTGATTTTAATTTATCTGACTCAATTCTTATTAAATTAATTTTAACTTTATTCTTAATTCCACCATGTGTTAAAGCTTCATCTAAAGATTTGTAAGCATCTTTTAAGTTCACATACTTCCCGATTATTGCAATATTGACTGTTTTTCTTGTATTTAAAACAGTATTTGTAATTGTTTTCCAAGGTTTAAGATTTGGTTTTCTCTTAGATCTTAAATTAAAGTATTTAAGAACTTGTTTATCTAATTTCTGATTAAAAAAACTTATAGGGGCTTCATAAATAGTTTTTACATCTATAGTTTCTATTACGTTTTCTATTTGCACATTGCAAAACAGTGATATTTTTCTCTTTTGATCAACTGGGATAGATTGTTCTGATCTACATATAACAATATCAGGTTGAATACCTATACTTCTCAACTCTTTTACAGAATGTTGTGTAGGTTTAGTTTTTATTTCATCTGAGGATTTCATAAATGGAACTAAAGTTAAGTGAATAAATAACGATTTAAGTTTTCCATTCTCATTTGAAAATTGTCTAATAGCCTCTAAAAAAGGTAGGCTTTCTATATCACCGACAGTTCCACCAATTTCACATATTACAAAATCCTCATTTGTAATATCTTTTTTGATAAATTCTTTAATCCTATCCGTTACATGTGGGATAACTTGTACAGTTTTTCCAAGATATCCACCTTTACGTTCTTTTTTTATTATATCAGAATAAATTCTCCCTGTTGTTATATTGTCTGACTGTTTAGATGAAATATCTGTAAATCTTTCATAGTGTCCTAAATCTAAATCTGTTTCCGCCCCATCATCAGTTACAAAAACTTCACCATGTTGAAATGGACTCATGGTGCCTGGATCAACGTTTAAATACGGATCCATTTTTCTAATACGCACTTTAAAGCCTTGTGATTTTAATAAATACCCGAGTGATGCTGATGATAATCCTTTTCCTAAAGATGATACCACGCCGCCGGTTACGAATATATATCGCGCCATGGAATTATCTTATAGACTGATTATTTAAAAATGAAAAGTACTAATTATTATTTTCTGGTACTTTTGGTGCATCATCTGCATTTTCTTCAATTTTATCAATTACAGATGTTGTTGGAGTAAGTTCCCCTCTAGAAATAATAGTTAAACCAAGACTACAGATAATAAATAATGTTGCAATAATTGAAGTTGCTTTAGTTAAAAAATTTCCTGCTGATCTTGAAAACATAAAATTATCTTGGGATACACCTATTCCAAGAGCTCCTCCTTCTGACTTTTGGAGCAAAACAAGTACAACAAGAATTGCTGCAAGTATAATATTTAGAATTAAAAGTATATTTTCCACGAGGATTAATTAGACGTTTTTTTTATTATATCAACGAATTTTTTTGAGTTAAGAGATGCTCCACCCACCAAAAGACCGCCTATACCATCTATTTTTGAAAATTCATTTGCATTTTTTGAGTTAACAGATCCACCATATAAAATCTTTACAGAATTTTTGAATTTTAATTGTTTAAGGATTTTATTTATATTTTTAATATTTTTTTCTAATTCATTTCTTGAAGGAATAATTCCTGAACCTATAGACCATACGGGTTCGTAGGAAATAATAATTTTATTTGTGTTTTTTATACCTTTAAGACCTTTGGATATTTGTCTTTTTAAAACTTGGAATGTAATTTTTTTTTTCTTTTCATCTATTGTTTCGCCTATACAAAATATAATGCTTAATTTTTCCTTTAATACAGATTTAATTTTTTGGTTGATAAGCAAATCTGTTTCTCCCTCGTTTCTATTTTCTGAATGTCCTAATATAATGTATTTTGCACCAGCAGATTTGATGAGCTTTGCATTTACATTTCCTGTGTATGGACCATAATCACTTTTATAATAACAGTTTTGGGCACCTATATTAAGTTTAGTGTTGTTAAAATAATTTGAAAAGGATTTAAGCAATGTAAATGGGGGACAATAAATTATCTTAATCTTTTTATACTTTTTATTTTTGATCAAATTTAAAACAGTTTTTACCTTTGAAATATCATTAAAATTGCCATGCATTTTCCAGTTAGCTACAAAAATCATATTATTATTTGTCATACACAATATTTTAATTTATAGGTTTGTTTTTTGTAGTTCAATATATAAACGATTTTACTGATGTTAAAAAACTTAAGAGGATTTTCAAACACTAAATTAGCTGGTGTTCTTATAGCTATAATTATTGTTCCATTTGTATTTTGGGGAATGGGAAGTGTATTTAGTGGAGGCAATACTAACAATGTTGCTAAAATAAATAATAAATCAATTTCGACACAAGATTTTTTACAATATGTAAATCAGTCACGAATTAACTTGGAGTATGTAAAAGAAAATATAGAAAATAATGTTATTGAAGAAATATTAACTGGTCTTGTCTCTAATAAATTATTAGAGATGGAAATAGAAAGCTTAAACGCATCATTGTCTGAAAACATATTAGCAAATAAAATTAGAAGTGACGAAAAATTTGTTGATGATAAAAAATCATTTTCGAGACTGAAGTATGAAAAATTTCTTTTAGAGAATAATCTTACAGCGCCAATTTATGAAATAAAACTTAAGGATCAAGAATTAAAGAAAAATTTATTTGATTATGTAAGTGGAGGACTAATTTCACCATATTTTCTCAAAAATAAAATTTATATTAATGAAAACAAAGAACTTGAAATTGAATATTTCGATTTAGATCAAGTTTATAAAATCAATACATCTAAATCTGAGATCGATAAATTTATTAAAGAGAATGAAGATAATCTAAAAGAAGAATTAATAGACATTAAATATACAAAAATTACACCAAAGACTCTTTTGGATATTAGTGAATTTAATGACGATTTTTTTAAAAAAATTGATGAAATAGAAAATAGTATATTTAATGGCTCTAAATTAAATGAAATTCAAAAAGCATATAATTTTAAAATTGAATTAGTTTCAAATTTTAACAATGAGATGGACTCAGATGAGATTCTCCAAGAAATATATTCTAAAAGAAAAGAGGATAAAACTCAAATTATTGATAAAAATGACTTTTATCTTTTATATGAGATATCAAACGTAAAAAAAATTTTACCAGACTTAAATGATTTAAATTTTATTGAAAAAGTAAAAAATCAATTAGTGATGAAGCAAAAAATTGATTACAACAAAAAACTATTTAAAAAAATTCAAGATAAAAAATTTTCAAACGCTGAATTTTTAAATATTGTAAAGAATGAAAGTAATATTAAAAAATTGAAAATCAATTCATCCAATTTTGATGAAACTTTTAGTAGAGAGTCAGTAGAATTATTATATTCGCTCCCTAAAAAAAGTTTTGTTTTGATTGCAGATAAAAATAATGATGTCTATTTATCTAAAATATCAAATATAAATACAAGTATGCTTAATAAAGATGCTGATAAAGTTAACGAGTATAAATTAAAGTCAAATAGTCAAGTAATGGGAGAAATATATAGTACTTATGACTTGTCTTTGAGTAAAAAATATAATGTTAAATTATTTAATAGCACGCTTGAGAGAATTAAAAATAATTTCAGATAATGCTTAATGTCAATTTTAACCAATTTAAATCTGGTTATTTAAAAAAACAAAATCAAGTTTTATTTTTTTCTATTAATACAAAAGGTGAACAAGAAATAATTAATTTAATTAATAATCTTTTAATTGAAAAAAATAGTTTTGTTTTTGAGTCTGTGGAAAAAGGTAAAATTAAAGGTAGGTACACAATATTTGGTAGGAATCCAGATAAAATTTGGGAGTTTAATAACAATAGATGTCAAATTCTAACCGGGAACAAAAAAAAAATATTGATAGGAAATCCTAAAGAAAACATAGAAAAAATTATTGAAGAATTTAAATTTAATACACCTAAAAACTTACCTCCTATTTGTTCACTGATATCAGGTTATTTTTCTTATGACATTATTCGTTATATTGAAAGAATACCTAATAAAAATAAAGATGATTTAAACATACCCGATGCAAGAATATTACGTCCAAGAAACCTTGTAATTCACGATAACGTTAAAAGTAAGCTATATTTTATTGTCAATGTATTTAGTGACGAAAAAATTCAAAATTTAAAAACGAAATACGAAAAATCTATTAATGAAATAGAACAAATGGTTTTTTTAGCAAACTACTCCCAAAATTCATCATTTAATGAAAAAATTATTAAATTGAGTCCAATTAAATCAAATACCTCAAAGAAAAAATTTATATCAAATGTAAAAAAAGCAAAAAAATATATTAAAATTGGTGATATTTTTCAGGTTGTTCTAAGTCAAAGATTTCAAACTAAATTAACAAAAAAACCATTAGAAATTTACAAGAAACTTAGAAAAACAAATCCATCACCATTTATGTATTTTTTTAATTTTAATGATTTTCAAATTATTGGAGCAAGTCCTGAAATTCTTGTCAGATTAAGAAATAATAAAATAACAATAAGGCCTATAGCTGGTACTAGACCAAGGGGTAAAAATAAAAAAGAAGACAATTTTTTTAAAAAAGATCTTTTACAAGATAAAAAGGAGCTTTCCGAGCATTTGATGCTTTTAGACCTTGGTAGAAATGATACAGGCAAAGTATCAAAAATAAACACCGTAAAAGTTACAGAAAGTTTTAATGTTGAAAAATATTCTCATGTCATGCACATAGTTTCGAATGTGCAAGGGGAATTTAATAATAAGTTTTCTAAATTTGACACTTTGTTGTCTGGTTTTCCTGCTGGTACTGTATCTGGAGCACCAAAAATTAGAGCAATGGAAATAATTGATGAACTTGAGAATACAAAAAGGAAAGTATACGCAGGAGGTATTGGATATTTTTCTGCAAATGGTGATTTTGATACATGTATTGCTTTAAGAACAGCATTAACTAAAAATAAAAAATTTTATGTTCAATCTGGAGCAGGTATTGTTGCTGATAGCAAACCATTAAATGAATTTAAAGAAACGGTAAATAAAGCAAAAGCTTTATTAAAAGCACTAGAATAATTATGAAAATATTACTAATTGATAACTATGACAGTTTTACATTCAATTTATATCACTATATTTCTGTTTATGCCAAAGACGTTGATGTGATAAGGAATGATAAAATTAATTCCAAAGTAATTTTAAAAAGAAAATACAAAAAAATTGTTATTTCCCCTGGTCCAGGAAATCCGGATCAAGCAGGAAACTGTCTTAAAATTGTAAAGGACTTGTATAAAAAAATTCCAATTTTAGGAGTTTGTTTAGGACATCAAATAATTGGTCAATCATTTGGTTCAAAAATAGTACAAGCCAAGGAATTAGTTCATGGAAAAACAAGCAAAATTTTTTCTAAAAAGAGAGGAATTCTCAGAAAAATCCCAAAAATATTTGAAGCAACAAGGTACCACAGCTTAATAATAGACAAAAAAACATTATCAAATGAACTAGAAATAACAGCTGAAACTCATGACGGTAATATCATGGGTATTAAACATAAAATATATAATACTCACGGTGTGCAATTTCATCCTGAAAGTATAAAAACTGTGCATGGTTTAAAAATATTGAAAAATTTTATTAAGAATTAAAATGGATAAATTTTTAGATAAATTAAGAAATAAACAAAACTTATCATTTGAAGAAAGTATTAATGCTTTTCAAATTTTAATGGATGGAAAAGCAAATGATGATGAAATATTCAAATTTTTGACTTACCTTTCTGAAAAAGGCGAGGTTTCTGAAGAAATTGCAGGAGGTGTTGCAGTTTTGAGAGACAAAGCAACAAAAGTGAATGTGCAGAATTGCATTGATACTTGTGGAACAGGTGGTGATGGGAAAGATACATTAAATATTTCAACCGCCTCAGCTTTGTTATTAGCAAGTATGGGAGTTAAGGTTGCAAAACACGGTAACAAAGCAGTTTCGTCTAAATGCGGCTCTGCTGACGTTTTAGAGGCATTAAAAGTAAATATCAATTTAGATTCAAAAGGTGTAGAAAATCAAATAAATAAAAACCATTTTGGTTTCATGTTTGCTCCTAACTATCATAGCGCCATGAAATATGTCGGACCAACAAGAAAAAAAATTGGCAAAAGAACTATATTTAATCTAATTGGTCCATTAAGCAGTCCAGCAAAAGTTGAGAGACAAGTAGTAGGTGTATTTGATAGAAATTTACTTAAAATATTTTCTAGCGCATTAAAAAATTTAAATATCAAATTTGCATGGGTAGTAAATAGTGAAGATGGTTTAGACGAAATATCTCCATATCAAAAAACCCATGTTATGCAATTGAAAAGAGGAGAAATAAGTGAGATCATTATTGATCCTAAGCAATTAAATATAAAGGCTGATAATTTTCAAAAATTAGTTGGCAAAGATGCTGAATATAACTCTCAAAAAATAATTGAAATATTTAAGGGTGAAGATAATGATTTTTCGAAGGCTGTTTCTTTAAATGCAGCAGGTGGATTAATAGTTTCTGAAAAAGAAACGAATTTTAAAAATGCTTATGAAATGTCAAGAGATCATTTATTAAGTGGTAAAACACTAGAACATTTAAAAAAATTAAATTATGTCTAACAATGTTTTACAAAAAATCATCGACAAAAAGAAATTGAAACTTGAAAAGATAAAAAATGAAATATCTTTGGAAAGTATAAATGACCAAATAGAAAAAAATAACAATTTCATTGATTTTAAAAATAAAATTCAAAATAATATAAATAATAATAATTTATCAATTATTGCAGAAATTAAGAAAGCAAGTCCTTCAGCAGGTATTATAATTGAAAATTATGATCCTTTAAGTATCGCAGAGATTTATTTTAAAAATAAAGCTACATGCTTATCGATTTTAACTGAAGAAGATTACTTTTTAGGTAAATTGGATCATATTAAAAAAATTAAACAAAAAATAAATCTTCCTGTTTTATGTAAAGATTTTTTTATAGATAAATTTCAAGTTAAACTTTCAAAAAGTTATGGTGCAGATGCAATTTTGATTATTCTTGCTGGTGTAAATGAAAAAATTGCTGATGAACTTTACCAGGAAGCTATTAATCAAAAAATGTCAGTTATTGTTGAAGTTCACACAGTAGATGAAGCAAAAAAATCTCTTAAATACCATGATGCTTTGATAGGAATAAATAATAGAAATTTAAAAACTCTCGAAACAAATATTAATACAACTTATGATATTCATGATGTTCTAGTAAATCACAATGGTCCTTTAATTTCTGAAAGTGGCATTAAAAGCAAAGAAGATGTTTTAAAAATCAGAAACAGCACAAAAATAAAAACTTTTTTAATTGGTGAATCAATTCTTAAAAATTTAGATAATAACAACATTTTTTCTATTCTTTAGGCCAAAAACCTTAATTTTATAGATCTTTTTTCTATTGTGATAATTGTAGAACTTTAATAGAACATCTGTGTACACAATTTGTTCTATGCTAACTAAAAAACAAAAAAACTTACTCTTATTTATCAACAAGAAGTTGAGATCTACAGGTGTATCACCTTCATATGAAGAAATGAAGGAATCTCTAAATCTTAAATCTAAATCAGGGATACATAGACTTATAAGTGCTTTAGAGGAAAGAGGTTTCATCAAAAGATTAGCTCACAAAGCAAGAGCTCTTGAGGTAGTCAAATTACCAGAAACTGCTTCTGCCAATGATATTTATAATAGTTTTTCGCCAAGTGTAATTAGAGGTGGATTAGATGATAAAAATCTAGAGAATAGATCTGGTAGTGAAATACCAGTTTTGGGAAATATTGCAGCGGGCACTCCTGTAGAAGCTATTCAAAATGAAGTAATGAGAATTCCGATGCCAGATAACATCGAGAAAAATGGAGAGTTTTTTGGTCTAAAGGTTAAAGGAGACTCAATGATTGAAGCAGGTATTAATGATGGTGATACTGTAATAGTTAAAAAGGCTGATACTGCTGAAAATGGTAAAATTGTTGTAGCTTTGATTGATGATAATGAAGCTATGTTAAAAAGAATTCGTAGAAAAGGAAAAACTGTGGCACTAGAAAGTGCTAACAGAAATTATGAGACTAAAATTTTTGGACCTGACAGAATAAAAATACAAGGCGTATTAGTATCTTTATATAGAAACTTCTAATAAAATAGTCTAAATATTTTCGGATGAAAAAAATTGCAACTCGGTTTGCACCCTCACCTACTGGGCCATTGCATATAGGTGGAGTAAGAACTGCTTTATTTAATTGGCTATATTCAAAAAACCATAATGGAAAATTTTTTTTAAGAATTGAAGATACTGATAAGGAAAGATCAAAAGAGGAATTTAAATTACAGATTTTAAATTCTCTTAAATGGATAGGTATTAATCATGATGGAGAGGAGTATATTCAATCAAAAAATATTGAAAGTCATATTAAAGTCGTAAATAAATTATTAGAAACCGGAAATGCTTACAAATGTTATTGCTCATCAGATGAAATAGAAGAGCAAAAACTTAGAGCTAAACAAAAAAAGATACCGTATATTTATAATAGAGAATGGAGGGATAAAAGTGAAATAGAGGCTCCTCAAGATGTAAAACCAGTTATAAGGTTTAAAAGTAAAATTGAGGGCAGCACAAAAATTAATGATTTAGTTCAAGGAGATATAGAAATTGAAAATAATACAATTGAAGATTTTATAATTTTAAGAAGAGATGGAACACCAACATACAATTTATCGGCTTCAGTAGACGACCATATTATGGATATGACTCATATAATTCGAGGTGATGATCATAAAATCAATACATTTAAACAAATTCAAATTTATGAGGCGCTGCAATGGGAAAAACCTTTATTTGCACACATACCTTTAATTCATACATTGGAAGGTAAAAAATTATCAAAAAGAGATAATGCTTCAACAATTGATGATTACGAAAAAATTGGAATTATGCCTGATGCCCTAAGAAATTATCTTATGAGATTGGGATGGTCTTATAAAGATAAAGAAATATTTTCTCTGGAAGAAAGTATTAAATATTTTAATTTAGAAGGTATTGGAAAATCACCTTCAAAACTTGATATGTCACGAATTTTATCAATGAATGAGTATTATATAAAAAATAAAAGTAACGATGATCTTTTCCAAAGTTTCGAGGAATATTGTAAAAATTTTAAGGAAAATATTAACAATGAAAAACTAAATATTATAAAGAAATCATTAACTTTTTTAAAAAATAAAGCAAAAACAATGGAAGACATTTATAACAATTCAAAATTTATTATAAATGATGTGATAATTATTGAAAAAGCTGAAATGAGTTTACTAACTGAAAATGCAAAAAATATAATCAAATCTTTCATGAAAAAAGTAAATGAAATAGAAGTTTTTAATAAAGAAACATTAGAACCAATAATAAATAATTTAATATCAGAAAATCAAACAAACTTTAAAAGTGTAGGACAGCCATTAAGAATTATTTTAACAGGCTCAAAATTTGGACCTGGAATATATGATATTATAATATCGTTAGGAAAAAAAAGAGTTTTAGATAGATTAAGTAAGGTAGGATAAAATTACTTTAGATGCCTGGTCACTTGCAGAGGTTGAAGACTTTAAATCATCTATAGTATTTTTAACAACAGACATTTGTTCTTTAATTAAATTAGGTTTTTTCATAAAGTAATAAAAAGTTTTATAAATCTCATTTGGATTACATTCATTCTGCAAAAGTTCTGGAATGATTTCTTTATTATTTATTATATTGATCATATTTACATATTTAATTTTCAATAAAAATTTAGCTAAATGATAATTAAAAAAATTCATTTTATAAATTATCATTGAAGGAATATTATTTTTACATACATCGAGAGATACAGTTCCAGATTTCACAATTGCAAAGATTGATTTTTTTAAAGCTAGAGATTTAATTTTATCATCACTAACAACTTCAACATTCGAAAGTTTTTCTGTTAATAATTTACTTTTTATCATTTCTTTAAATTTTTGAGTAGAATGAAAAATATAATGATACGAATTATCTTTTAAATTCATTTTCTTTATAAAATTAATTAATACTGGAAAAAGGATTTTAATTTCACTATCTCTACTGCCTGGAAACAAAGATACAATATTTTTTTTTTCTACAAAATCATTGATCTCCACATTTATATTCTTTTCCTGGGAATCTAACAAAGGATGTCCAACAAAAGTATTTTTTAAATTTTCTTTATCAAAGAATTTTTTTTCAAAACCAAATAAAAGAAGAATATGATCAAGAAATTTTTTCATTTTTTTTACTCTTCCCTCTCGCCATGCCCATACCTTTGGTGCAATAAAATGTATTGTTTTGATTTTTGGATTGATTTGTTTTACTTTTTCAGAGACACGTAACGAGAAATCAGGGCTATCAACTGTAAGGAGAATGCTAGGATTAAACTTAATCACTTCATTTACAGTTAAATCAATTTTTTTTTTTATTTTTAAAAAGTTAAATACGACATCAGTAAAAGCCATATAAGTGATATCTTTTTGATCATAAATAGATTTAATTCCTAAAGATTTTAAATTATTGCCACATACACCAAGATATTCAATATCTTTTTTTTTTTCATTTAGACTCTTAATTACATTTGAAGCTAATTTATCCCCTGAAGGCTCGCCTGTTAAAACAAATATCTTCTTCATATCACATGTAAAATCATTTTATTTTTATTGGAAAATTCAATTATTTTTTTTTTATCTAAAATTATATGTTGATTATTTTTTAAAACTATACCCTTCAAACCAATTCTTTTACATTCTTTTATTGTATCAAATCCTATTGTTGGTAAATCAGCTCTTAAGTCTTGTTTTTTTTTTGGAAACTTTATTAAAAAACCATTATTTTTTTTCACTTTACTTATTTTTGATAACATTGATTGAGTGCCTTGTTTTTTTTCATACGAAATAAGTTTATTATTTCTAATAACAGCAGCTTGAACGTGATTATGAGAATTAATTGAATATAAATATCTTATACCTTTATTAATCTCTCTTTTCTGGTTTAAGTTAGGTTTTAAATTGCTATAGGTTCCTTTTTTTAAGGTTAATTCAGGATTGAATTTATTCAGTTTTAGAACTTTTATTTTATTTTCTCCTAATATTTTTATTAATTCTTTTAATATAGCTGCATCTCCAAATTTTGCTGCTTTAATAATTCTTGGCAAATAATAAATTCCTTTCAAATCAAGTCTTAATGATGAAATCTTTGGTTTTTCAATATTTCCAGCAAATATCACTTTTTTACAACTTTTGCTTTTTATTAAATTTAATATTTTTCCAAATTTTCCTATACCAATATGAAAGCTATTATCAAATTTTTTAAAGATATTTCTTTTTGTTAAATCAATAATAAAAAAATTTAATTTTTTTCTTTTTATACTTTTAATAATTAATTTTGGTAAATTTCTATTGCCGAGGAATAAACAAATCATTTATTATTCGTAGGAACAGATATAGGTCTTTTTTTATCAGAATTAATAAATTTTACGATATTATTAACATATTTATTTTCTTTTAATTCCTGACCTAAATTTTCAATATTTTTTCTAAATGTGTCATCACAAAAAATAATATCATATGCGTTTTGAATTTTTTTAATATCTTGATTTGAAATACCTGATCTTCTTAAACCAATCAAATTTAATCCTGTTAAAACATTTCTATTTCCTAGAGATAAACCGTAAGGAATAACGTCACTTAATACTCCGGTCATTCCTCCTATCATTGCAAATTCACCAATTCTTGAAAATTGATGTATTGCACAACTTCCACCAACAATGGCGTTATTATTTATTGAAACATGACCACCAACTTGAACGTTGTTAGCAAGAACTATGTTATCATCAATCATGCAATCATGTGCTACATGACAATAAACCATAAATAAGTTATTATTTCCAATTTTGGTGATGCTACCACCTTGTTCTGTGCCTGGATTTATATTCACGTACTCTCTTAATTTATTATTATCTCCAATTATTAAAGAATTTTTTTCACCTCTATATTTTAGATCTTGTGGAGGTGTTCCAATTGAACAAAATGGATAAATCTCATTTTTTTTTCCTATTTTTGTATTCCCAGTTATATTTACGTGTGTATGAATTATTGTATCATCACCAATTTCAACATTAGGACCAACTATAGAATATGGACCGATTTTTACATTATTACCTATAAGTGCTTTACTATCTATTATTGCTGTTTTATGGATCACAATTAAATAAATAACAAAATTATTTATTTATACCTATCAACTATTGCTACTGTTTATTTCTTCCTATCAACAATTGTTGCAGCCCATTGTGCATCTGCCATTTTATTACCATCAACAAAAGCCTCGCCTTGATATTTCCAAACTCTTCCATGAGATCTTATAGCCTCAATATTTAATTCAAGCTTACAATCTGGGATAACTGGAATTCTAAATCTAGCCTTATCAACAGTCATTAAAAAAACTAGTTTATTTTCATATGTTGATTTATCTATGCCTGCAGCTGTTAGGGCTGCTGCTGCCTGCCCAAATGCCTCTACAATTAAAACACCTGGCATTACTGGCTCTCCTGGAAAATGACCTTGGACAAAAAAACTATCTTTTTTTACGTTTACAATTGCTGTAGCAGATTTTAATTTTTTTATATTTATTAATTCATCTATTAGAAGCATGGGCTCTCTATGAGGTAATAAATTTTTAATATCTTCTTTATTTAATTTATCTGTCATTTTTTATTTTCTTTTAAAAATATTTTAATGTCTTTTGCTGGATAGCCCATAACTTTTGTATTGTCAGGTATATTTTTAATAACACCGCTACCCCCTCCTATTTGCACATTATTACCAATTTTTAGATGTCCAGATATACCAGCTTGACCACCTATTAAAACATTATCACCAATTTCAGAGCTTCCAGCAAAACCAACCTGTCCTGCTATTATGCAGTTTTTTCCTATTTTCACATTATGAGCGATATGAACTTGATTATCTAAAAATGTATTTTCTCCAATAATTGTGTTGCCTAATGAACCTCTATCGATTGTATTATTTGAACCAATTTCTGCATTGTCTTTTATTATTACCATACCTATGTGAGGATATCTTAAATTTTTGCCTTTTTTTGGAAAGAAACCGAAACCTTTTTTACCAACAACCGCACCATCTAAAATATTGACATTATTTCCGACAACAGTTTTTTTTAAAATAACATTTGAACCTATAGAGCAATTTTTTCCAATTATAACGTTGTCCTCTATTATAGAATTATGACCAATAAAGCTGTTGTTGCCTATCTTTACATTTTTACCTATTAAAACATTTGAACCTATAGTTACTTTTTTTGATCTAAATAAATTTTGATCTGAGGGGGTTCTGTAATTGAAGTTCTCATTTAATGAATCGGGATAAAAAAGTTCAGTGATACTTGCAACTCCAAGCAGGACATTATCCACCAAAAATATATTTTTTTTGGATAAATATTTTTGAAATTTGGATGAGGTAATAATAAAATTTGATTTAATTTTAGGAATTAATTTTAAATATTTTGATGAATGTAAAAAAGTCAAATCATTTCTGGATGCAGCATCCAAAGTTTTAATATCATTCAAATAAATTTTTTTTTTTGTAATGTTTTTTATTTTAAGCTCTTTACAAATTTCATTAACAGAAATTTTTTTTATTTTTTTAAAAAAAATATTTTTATTCATCAAAGTCAATTTTCTGAACAGATTTATCCAGCGCCTCTAGTATTTTTTCTGTAATATCTAAATCTTTTTTTCCTATAATTATCATTTTTTTTGGAAGAACCATATTAATTGAATTTTTTTCAACATATGTTGATATTATTGGATTAAGTTTTTCAAGTAATAAATTATTAAATTTTATTTTTTTTTCGTTTAAATTCTTATTAAAATTTTGTCTTTCTAATTTATAATCATTTATTCTTATTCTAATCTCATTTACTTTTTGATTATAAATACTTTCTTCAATAATATTTTTTTTTGAAATAAGCTCATTTTCATCTTCTTTAATTTCACTTTCTATTACTTCAAAATCTTTATTTTTTTCTTTACTTAAATCATTTATAAAGGTTCTAATTGATTTTCCAGCTATTGAGTTTTTCATAATAAAATTTAAATCAATAAAAGCTATCTTTACATTTGCTGCAGCAATTTCAAATTTAAATATTGTTAAAAAAATAATAAATATAAATCTCATTAGAACGATGTTCCAATTTGAAATCTGAATGATTCCGTTTTATCAGAACTCGCATCTGTAATTGGTATCGCATAGGAGAAAGATAATGGTCCGATTGCTGTAAACCAATCAACAGCAACACCAGTTGAAGATCTAATTTTATCAGAATCTAGGGAGCTATCATAATCCACATGCCATAGATTTGCTGCATCTACAAATAAATTAAAATCAAGATTTTCAAATTCATTAAAAAAATTTGGAAATGATGAGGTCAAATTAACAGCTGCACCATAATTACCACCAATATACTGAGAACCATCTTTTGGTCCAACTTTTCCTGTTTCAAATCCTCTTAATCTGCTTGAAGGGATATAAACTCTTTTTGAAACACGCACATTTCCATCAACAGAATTTACTGCTTTTAGAAATAATTTTCCTGCTAAAAGAAAATTTTCTGTAATCGAATGATACTTAGAAGCGGTTAAAGTATTTTCTAAAGAGTTATCATCAGAATAAACAGGTAAAGACTGACTAAATTTAGTAAAGAAGCCATCTGTTGGCTGAAAGTTCTGATTAAGTTTATTTAATGTGACTGAATATAAGAATAAATTTTCAAAATAATCTCCCTCCTGTTTTTTTTTAATATCGGAGGCAGCGTCTGATGTTACTAATTTTTCATAATAATTTGAAATATCAAAGTTTATGTACACATCTTGAAATTGTTCAAAACCTGTACCAAAACTCAAGCCTGTTCTAGTTGTTTTATAACCACTGGATGACATAAAATCTGATACTGTGCTTTCAATTGTTGTGTTTAAAGATCTATCAGAATTGCTAAAATTTGGATTTAATATACTGAATTTTCCTCTGACCTCATTTTCAGATAAAGCAAAATTTGTATCTAGTGTTATGCCTTTACCTAAATAATTTTTTTCCTTTAAGCCAGCAGAAAAAGATGAGCCAGTTGTACCAGTTCCAACACCAGCAAAAATTTCACCTGTTGGCATTTCTTCAACTGTTATGTTAATAACTTTGTTATTATTATTTTTAGACTTTAAGATTTTACTTTTTACACTTTTAAATATACCCTTTGATTTTACATTATTAATAGATTTATCAAATAATATTTTGTTAAAGGCGTCACCTTCATCAACTATTAATGCATTTCTTATTACTTTTTCTTCTGTTATGAAATTGCCAAATATATTAATTTTATCAACAAAAGATTTTTCGAGTTGGTTTAAAAAAAATTGAATGTTTATTTTGTTTTGATCGATTATCTTTTCCTCAAATTTAGCATCTATAAATACAAATTCTTTTTGTAAAGCTATTTTATCAATTTCGTCTTTGATTTCATTAATTGATTTTATTGAATATAAAGAACCCTTTAACTTTTCAAATGTATTATTAATTTTAACAAAATTTTCATCTGCATAATCATCTGTAATATTTAAAAAAAAATTGTTAAAATAAAATTTTTCACCTGCATCAATAGAAAAGATCAAATTAAAATTTTGATTATTCTTAACAGTTGCATAAGAGGATTTAACTTTGACATTATAATATCCTCTATTTTTATAAAATTTATTTAATAAATTTATATCTGTTGATATTCGATTTGGATTTAAATATTTGTTTTTTGTTATAAATTTCCAGGGACGTGTTTCCTCAGATAAGATTATTTTTCTAAGTTTTCTGCTTTTAAATACTTTATTACCAGTAAAAATAATTTCATTTATTTTAGCTCTTTTACCTAAGTTAAAATTATAAATTAGATCTACAGAATTGTTGCCATTATCTATAATTTCAGTTTTTATATCTGCAAAGTAAAAACCATTTATTCTTACTATGTTATTCAATTGATTTTTTTGCTCGATAATTTTTGATTCGATAAATGGATATTTTTCTGTTTTACGAGTAATTTTTTCCAATTCCTTTATTATAGATTTATTGTTTATACCAATAATTTGTATTTTTTGAATAATTGGATTTTCTTTAACAATTATATTTAATTTACCTAAATTAAAATTCATTTTCAGATCTTTGAAATAGTTAGTCTGAAAGAGATTTTTAAATGTGTTATTAATAATATTTGAATCAATATAATCCCCAATTTTTAAATTTGAAAATAATATTATAGTTTCATCTGCTAATCGCTCATTACCTTCAATATTAATACTTTTTAACTGGTCCGATAAAGCACTGTTATTTATAAAAAAATTAATAGCAAATAGAAGTGTTAAAAATTTTATTTTATTTATAAATTTCTTCATTTTCATATAGGTATTTATTTACTTTATTAACCATCATATAGATATCATTTATTTTCTTTGGGTACTTATTATAATATTTTGATAAGTATGGATCTTTAAGTTTTTTCAGCAGTTTAATTTGCATTTTTTGAAAATTTATATTTCCATTAAGGAATTTTTTAACAAAATAATCATTCACTGTTACAAGAATTATTTCATAGTAAGAATTATTTCTTTTATATTCTTTAATAAGTTTAAGTAATGGAAAATTTGAAACAGATGGTTTGATAAAGTTTACACCATTTAAATTTTTAAAATTTATATCTTTATTTATTTTATAAGTTTCTGATGTTTTATAAAAAATTGAATTAAAAATTGGTATTTCCATCTGGGTATCGTGAATAAGAATTTTTGAAAGTCCATTTTTAAAATTTACCAAAGCATGAACATATGATTTTGGATGAATAATGATTTCAAATTTATTTATTGGTAAATTAAATATTTTTGAAGCTTCTATTAGTTCAAACAATTTATTCATCAAAGTAGCTGAGTCTACAGAAATTTTATGACCCATATTCCAATTTGGGTGTTTTATTACATCAGAAATGCTAGCATTATTTATTTTGCTTTTTGATTTATTTAAAAAAGGCCCTCCTGATGCTGTTAGGTATATTTTAGAGATCATTTCATGATCAGAATTTCTAATTAATGACCATATTGAAAAATGCTCTGAGTCTAATGGTATAAAATTTGATTTATATTTCTTTAATTTGTTATTTATAAATTTCCATCCACATATAATTGATTCTTTGTTTGCACTTGATAAATTTTTTGAATAGGGAATCACTTTAAGTGTTGGATCCAAACCGTCAAATCCAGATATGCCAACAATTGTAACATCAAATTTTTTTTTATTATTTTTTAAAAAATCTGAAATATTACTAAATATTCTAATTTTTTTATTTAAACCATACTGTAAAACTTTTTTATAACTTTCAAAATCGTTTATAATTAAGTTTTTCACTTTAAATTCTATTGACTGCTTTATAATTAATCTTATATTTTTATTTGTCGACAAAGCTACGATTTCAAGTTTAGATTTATAATTTCTAATTATATTTAGTGATGACCTGCCTATTGAACCAGTTGAGCCTAGAAGTAATATTTTTTTTCTCATAATTATTTAAAAAAAAATAAATATTTTTATACCTAATGGAACTGCAAATATTATTCCATCTAATCTATCAAGCAAACCACCATGACCTGGTAAAAATTTTCCAGTATCTTTGATATCGGCCTTTCTTTTTAGATAAGAAACAAACAAATCTCCAGACTGTGATACTAGTGAAATAAGAAAGGTAAAAATTATTAAATTAATAGAAAAATTAAAATATATTATGAATAGCATACAAATTATCAATGAACATATAAAAGATCCAATCATACCTGCATAGGTTTTGTTTGGGCTGATAGATGTTAATTTTTTGCCTTTAAATATTTTACCAAATATGTATCCACCAATATCAGTAAATATACAAATTGATAAAATAAATAAAAAGACATTTTGATTATTCTCAAATTCACCTGAAAGAAAAAAATAAATTTGTGAAGTAAATAAACAAATATATAAAATAAATAAATTTAAAAAAATAAACAAATTTTTTTTATTTCCTTTAAATATATTTTTTAAAATTTTTGAAAATTCATAAATTAGGATTGCTGAAATAATATATAAACTAAAAACTAAAATTACATTGTTATATATAGTGCATATTAACAATATTAATAAAGGTATAGATGTTAAAATTCTTTTATTTAGATTGCTCATTATATTGCACCAAAATTTCTTTTAATTTGATAGAATTTTTTTAATATTTTATTAAAGTCATTTTTGTTAAAGTCAGGCCAAAGCTTCTTAACAAAAAAAATTTCTGTATAATTAATTTGCCATAATAAAAAGTTGCTTAATCTATTGGTATTTCCAGTTCTAATTAGTATTTCAGGATCTGGTATATTTTTTGTATATAAATTATTTGATATTAGTTTTTCGGTTATTATTTTTTTTTTATTATAATTTATTTTTTTAAAAGCATTAATTAATTCCTGTCGTGAACCGTAATTAAGAGCAATATTAACTTGTATTAGAGAATTATTATTTGTTTTTCTCTCAACTTTTCGAAGTTTTGTTTTTAGGCCTGAAGAAAATTTACTAATATCTCCTAAAACTTTAATTTTAATATTTTTATTTTTTAAATTATTAAATTCTTTATCAATATAATTTTCTAATAAATTAAGTAAAAATTTGATTTCAATTTTTGGTCTTTTCCAGTTATCAGATGAAAAAGTATATAATGTTAAAAATTTAATTTTTTTTTTTATTGATTGATTGATAACCTCTTCTACTCTAATGATTCCTTTTTTATGACCTAAGTTTCTAGAATTTTTTTTTTTTAAACCCCATCTGCCATTACCATCCATTATTATGGCTACATGTTTAGGTTCATTCATATTGTCATTATATCTTTTTCTTTAGATATAACTTTATCATCAATTATGTTAATATTTTTATCAGTATATTCTTGAATAATTTTTTCTTTTTTTATTACTTCATCTTCTGAGATCTCTTTATTTTTTAAAAGTTTTTTTAAATCGTCATTTGCCTCTCTTCTAATATTTCTAATTGAAACTTTGCATTTTTCCCCCATTGATTTTACTATTTTTTTCATTTCATTTCTTCTTTCTTCACTTAAATTGGGAACTGGTAATCTAATTAGTTGACCGTCAATTTGAGGATTAAGCCCAAGTTCAGACTTATTTATTGCAGCATCAATAAGGCTTACATTATTAATATCCCAAACTTGTATATTTATTGTTCTTGGTTCGGGTGTTGTAATACTAGCTAACTGATTAATTGGCATTTGTTGTCCATAAACATCCACTTTAACTAGATCAAGCATGCTTGCATTTGCCCTTCCCGTTCTTAGTGAAGATAGCTCTTTACTAAAAACTTCTAGAGTTTTTGTCATTTTCTCATCATATTGTGATGAATTAAACATTATTCTCCTATTTTAATTCTAGTAAACTCTTTTATTTTTAAATTAGGTATATTTATTTCAGTTAAAATATCTTTAACCTTTTTCTTTGGTTCCATAACCCAATCTTGTGTCATTAAACTATTTTCTTCTTTAAATTTGTTAATTTTACCTAGGCTTATTTTTTTTGCAATTTCTTCTGACTTTCCTGAATTTTTTAACTCCTCTGCTATTAATTCTTTTTCTTTTTGAATTATATCCTCTTTTATATCACTTGAGTTTAAGGCAATTGGATTTGATGCAGCAATATGCATTGAGAGCTGTTTACCAAAAGATTTTATTTGATCATTATCTTCGGAAGATTCAATAGAAACAACAACACCTAATTTTGAAACGTTATCTTTTATGACTGAATGTTGATAAATAAAATTTTGTGAATTTGAATTTTCTATTGTAGATGTTTTTCCAATTGTAATTTTTTCACCTATTTTTGCAATTAGGGCAACTAAATTTTCTTCAACAGTTTTTCCATTGGCCATAGATGATTTATTTAATTCATCTTTATTTGATGAACATTGGTTATTTATTTCACTTAATTCTTTAACAAATTTTAAGAAATCATCATTTTTTGCAACAAAGTCGGTTTCACAATTAACTTCAATTAGTGAGGTTTTTTTGGAGTCACCACTTACTACTATAACTCCTTCCTTAGCATCTCTTGACATTTTTTTTGATGCTTTTGCAATACCTTTAACTCTTAAGATTTCAGCAGCCTTATCTAGATCACCATTGGATTCTTTTAACGCAGAATTACAATCTTTAAATCCTGCACCTGTTGATTGCCTCAATTTTTTAATATTCTCAATATCACTCATTTTTATTATTTTTTTTAAATTATTAATTTAGTATTATATTTTTATTTTCTTTTGATGATTTATCGGCAATATCTGTTTTTTTCTCTTCAGGTTTAGTTTCTGCATCCTTTGGCAAATCTTTTTTTGCATTATCAATAGTTTCTTTTAATAAATTGCAATAAAGATCAATAGACCTTCTTGCATCGTCATTTCCTGGAATTGGGAAATCAATTCCATCTGGATTTGAATTGGTATCTAATATTGCAACAATTGGAATTCCCAACTTAATAGATTCTTTAATTGCAAGGGACTCGTAATTGGTATCTATGATAAAAACAAGATCAGGAACCTTTTTCATTTCAGCTATTCCACCTAAAGATCTTTGCAACTTATCTCTTTGACCGCTCATTTTAAGTAGTTCTTTTTTAGTAAAACCTCTATTTTCTGATGAAAGATCTAAGTTAATTTTATTTAATTTCTTTATAGAATTAGAAATAGTTCCCCAGTTTGTTAACATACCGCCAAGCCATCTATAATTTACATAATATTGATTAGTATCATTAGCTAATTCTGCAATAGCTTCAGAAGCTTGTTTCTTTGTTGATATAAAAAGTATTTTTCCACCATTTGAAATTGTTGAGTATACTTTTTCTAATGCAACATTAGTTAACTCTAATGTTTGTGTTAAATCAATTATATGTATTGAGTCTCTTTTCCCAAAAATATATTTTTTCATTTTTGGGTTCCATCTTAATGTTTTGTGGCCAAGATGAACGCCAGCTTCTAATAGTTGTTCGATTGTTAGATTAGGTATTTTCATATTTATTCCCGGTTATGCCACCACAATTATTGCCCCAAAGGGACCGGAGGTATAAAACCAAAAATTGTGTGCGTATTAATTTGTGAACTAGATACAATTTTACGATATAATTTCAAGAATTATTTTTAATCTAGTATTAAATTTTCCTTGATTTTTAGTGAATTTAGCTGGTTTAGGTCAATTTTCCTTTTATCTTTTAAATCAAAAACTAACTTATTTTGTTTATTCTGTAGTTCGAATTTAATTGATGTTTTGCCTTCATCTTTTTTTAGGTATTTAATTTTCTGCAGTTCAGATAAATCATTAAATTTAAGTTTTAATAAATCAATTGGCTTATTAATTACTTCTTTTAATGTAATAATTTTTTTAACATTAATTTTTTTTTGTGTTTTTTTTTCATCGATATAATTTTTCATTAAAGTCAACATCAGAGAATTTCCCTCTATTAAAATTTCACGGTTAATTTCAAAAATATCTGAAAAAACAAATAATTCAAAAACACTATTCAAGTCTGAAAATTTAATTATTGCGTAAGATGTTCCTTTTTGTGTTTTTTTTTCTTGTACTTTTAAGACCGTACAAGCAATATTGGAACTTAACAAATTTTCATCATTTTGGAAGTTATCATAACTTACAATATTGTATTGATCGAATATAGATTTATATTGATTTAAAGGATGATCAGAAATGTAAAAACCTAATGTCTCAAACTCTTTTGTAAGTCTAATATCAATATTCCAATCTTCAATATCATCAAGAATATTTTCTTCATTAGTTAGTTTATCGTCAAACAAATCAAATTGATTAACTTGTTTATTTTCAAAATTATTTTTTGATTTTAATATAATATTTGGAATAGAATTATAAATTGATTGTCTGTTGTCATTTAAATTATCAAAGGCACCTGCTCTAACTAAACCTTCTAACTGAAGTTTGTTTATATCCTTAGGATCAACTCTTTTTATAAAATCAGACAAGTTTTTATACTCTCCATTGGTTTCTCTTTCTTTAACTATATTTGAAATTGCTTCATAGCCAACGTTTTTGATTGCGCCAAGCGCATAAAAAAACTGTTTACCGTTTGATGTGAAATCTGAAAAACATTTATTTATATCTGGTCTAACAATTTCAATATTTAATCTTTTTAATTCCTCGTAAAATTCACTTAATTTTTTTTGATTTGATAATTCCATTGACATTGATGCTGCAAAAAACTCATGGGGATAATATGTTTTTAAATATGCTGTTTGGTAGGCAATTACTGCATATGCTGCTGCGTGACTTTTGTTAAATCCATATTCGGCGAAAGGTTCTATTTTTAGAAAAATGCCTGCAGCAATGTCTTTACTTATGCCATTTTTAAATGCTCCTTCAACAAATCTTTGTTTTTGTTTTTCAAGCTCAGCTCTTTTCTTTTTTCCCATTGCTCGTCTTAAAATATCTGCTTCACCAGCTGTAAAACCAGATAAAGCTTGTGCTATTTGCATAACTTGTTCTTGATAAATTATTACTCCGTAAGTGGGTTTTAAAATTTCTTCTAATTTTGGATGAAGATAATCAGGTTCTTTTAGTCCATGTTTGCAATCATTATAAATAGGTATATTGCTCATTGGTCCTGGCCTATAAAGAGCAACCAAAGCAATAATATCTTCTAATCTATTTGGCTTCATATTCATTAAAGCATCTTTCATACCTGAACTTTCAAGCTGAAATAGCCCAACCGTTTTTCCACTAGATAATAAATCGTATACTTTTTGATCTTCGTAATTAATTTTATCTATTTTAAAATTTGCATCTTGTTCATTAACTAGTTTTTGCGTTTTATCTATTACTGTTAAAGTTTTTAAACCTAAAAAATCAAATTTTACCAATCCAGCATTTTCTGCGGAATACATGTCAAATTGTGTAGAAGGTAATAGTAGGTCTGATGCAGAATCTTTATATAATGGTGTAGTTTCAGTTAATTTTTTATCTGCTATAACAACGCCTGCTGCATGCGTTGCAACGTTTCTATTCAAGCCTTCTAATTTTAGTGATAATTCTATAAGTCTACTAACTCTCTTATCCTCCTGTATTAATTTTTGAAGTCTTGGTTCTACATTAATGCATTCCTGTAAATTTAATGGTCTTGAGGGATCAAATGGGATCATTTTACAAATACTATCTATAAAACCATAGGGCAATCCTAATACTCTACCTACATCTCTGATGACCATTCTTGCTTTTAGTTTACCAAAAGTAATTATATGAGCTACGCTGTTAGGATATTTTGTTGTTAAGTATTCAAAGACTAGATCTCTTTTTTCCTCACAAAAATCTATATCAAAATCTGGCATTGAAATTCTATCTGGATTTAAAAATCTCTCAAAAATCAAATTAAACTTAATTGGGTCGATATCCGTAATTGAAAGACACCAGGCAACTAAAGAACCTGCTCCAGACCCTCTTCCTGGTCCAACTGGAATATTATTATTTTTTGCCCATTTAATATAATCTGAAACTATTAAAAAATAACCAGAATAATTCATTTTGGTTATAATGCTAATTTCATGATCTAATCTTATTTTATATTTTTTATAATCATCATTAATATTAAATTCAGTTTCATTAATATTGAAAATTTTTTCAAATTTTTCCTTAAGACCATTTAAGGATTCATTTAGTAGTGCTTGGTTTGTATCAATATTATTATCTGAAATATTTGGTAAAATTGGCTTTGATGGCAATGGTCTATAATTACATTTGTAAGGAAGACTAAAATTATTTTCAAGTGCCTCTGGAAGATCTTTGAACAATTCTATCATTTCATCAGAACTTTTTAAGTAATGATTATTAGAAAGCCTATTTCTATTACCATCATTGACATATGTTTTTTGTCCAATACACATTAAAACGTCATGAGCTTCATGCATTGATTTATCAATATAAAAAACTTCGTTAGAGGCAATGATTGGTAAATTCAAATTTTTAGATTGCTCTAAATTATAACTTTCAAATTGTTTTTCATTAGCATCATTGTGTCTTTGTATTTCTATATAAAAATTGTCAGCAAAGTTCTCTGAAAGGGTTTTATAAATACTACTTAATTCCTCTAACAACCCTTTGTTAAAAAGATTTCCTGATAATGAGTTAATTGATCCTGATAGGATAATAATACCTTCTTTAAAACGTATTAAATCCTCAAATTTACAATGTGGATCATTTAAAGAGTCATTTTCTAGATAAGATTTTGAAGATAATTCGATTATGTTTTTATAGCCAATATAATTTTTAGCTATTAAGGGTATTAATCCATAATAATCTTTATATTTAAAGTTAATTTGAGTACCTATTATTGGCTGGGTACCAACAGATGATATGCTCTCAGAAAATTCTAGGGCTCCGCATAAATTTGCTGTGTCAGATATTCCTAAGGATTGGACTTTGTTTAATTTACAATATTCTTTTAGCAAATCTATTTTAGTGGCACCTTCACAAATAGAATATTGTGTATGTATTTTGAAATGATTAAATGTTTTGCTAATCGACTCTTGCATTGGTAAGTTTTATCTTACCATTTGTCATTTGCAATTTACAATCTGCCATATTTGCAAAATATCTATTATGAGTTGCAAAAATTATAACTCGATTTTTATTTTTTAAGTTGAATAAAATTTTAAATATTTGTTTAGCATTATCAAAATCTAAGCTTCCCGTTGGTTCATCTGCTAATATTATTTCGGGTTCATTGATTAAAGCTCTAGATATAGCAACTCTCTGAATCTCTCCACCTGATAACTCTGATGGATAATGATTTAATCTGGAGGTTAAATTAACTTTTTTACTTATTTTTTTAGCTTCCTCAATCGAGTTTTTTTTATCATTAGTTAATAATAATTTTGGCAAATAAATATTTTCTAAAGCAGTAAAATCATTTAAAAGATTTTTATCCTGATAAATTATTCCAATTTTTTCAGATCTAATTTTATCATTTTGTACTTTATCTGAAAAATCAATTTTTTTACTTAGAATTTCAATCGACCCTGAATTTGGTTGGTCAATTAAAGACAGTAAATTCAAAAATGTTGATTTGCCTGAGCCGGAAGGACCAACTAAGGAATAAATTTTACCTTTTTCAAAAGTAAAACTAATATCATTTAAAACTTTTATATTGGTGTGCGAGAAATATTTTTTTCCAATATTTTTTAATACAATTGACTTACTCATATTTTAAAGTTTTGACTGCATCTAATTTAGCTGCCTGTGTGGCAGGAAAAATTGATACAATAACTGTTGAGATAATTGAGCAAAAAGAAATTAATATAATAGATTGAGGATCAATTTCAGATGGCATTTTACTTAAAAAATAAATTTCTTCTGGAAATAAAGTGATATTAAAAATTTTGCTAATAAAATTTCGGATATTTTCTATATAAATCGAGAATAAAGTACCAATCATAACACCAAAGACAGTAGCGGAGGTGCCAATTATAAAACCAATCATGAAAAATATTTTTTTTATTGAAGAATTTTGAACTCCTATAGATTTTAATATACCAATATCTCTTGTTTTATTTTTAACTAAAATCGTTAAGCCAGATATAATATTAAATGCCGCTACAATAATTATTAGGGATAAAATAATAAACATCACATTCCTTTCAACTTTTAAAGCAGAAAATAATGAAGAATTCAAATCAGCCCAAGTATAAACAAATTCTCCGTCATATATATTTGATAATTTATTTTTTAGGCTATCCACTTCATGAGGTTTTTTAAAATAAAATTCTAAAAATCTTTGATTTTCATTTTTATTAAATAAATCCTCTAGAGTTCTAAGGTTTATATAAGCAACATATTCATTGTAATCAGATAAACCACTGTCATATATTGAGGTAATCTTAAATACTTCCTGTTTTGGAAGACTGCCAACTAAAGTCTGTACGCCTACAGGTGACATTATTGTTATTTTATCACCAATATCTAAATTAAAATTAATACTTAAATCTTTTCCGATTGATATTTCATTTTCATTTAATGTTTTTAATCCAAAAAAATTTTCATTTTTTAAAACATTAAGTTTAGAAAAATCTTGAGATAAAAAACCTTTTAATAAAACTCCTTTTGTTGAGTTTTTGTTAAGTATAACAGCTTCACCATCATTGCTTAAAATAATATTATCTATCTCATTTGAGATATTTTTAGTTATTTCAAAATCAATTTTTAGTTTTTTGTCATAAGATTTAACAACTGCATGTGCATTGAAACCAACTATTTTGTTTATTAATTCAGTTCTAAATCCATTCATTACCGACATGACTATAATTAAGACGGCCACACCTAGTGTGATGCCTATAAATGAAAAAATTGAGATTATATTTAAAAAACTATCTTTTTTCCTACTTTTAAGAAATCTAAAGATTATTTCTTTTTCTAACTTATTTATCAATTTGATTTTGCTTTTTTAATTTGAGTAATTATTTCCTCAATTTTCAAATTTTGTGTTTCTTTTCCAACTTCTTTAAATTCAAAAGTATCTCCCTCTGATTTTTTTCCCAATATCAATTGAAATGGGATGCCAATTAAATTAAATTTTTTTATCTTGGCTGAAATATTTTCGTCGGTATCATCAATAATGGTATCTATATTATTTCTATTTAAATGTTCTAAAATTTTGTTTGATTTTTCTAAATTAGAATTATCATTTTTATTTATCATTGGTAATATTGCACAGTCATATGGAGCTACTGAAATTGGCCATTTCATAATTTCATATTTATCATCATATTTTGCCTCAATTATGGCACCTACTAATCTTGATACACCTATTCCATAAGATCCCATTTTAACAAATTCTTTTTTCCCATTGAAATCAACTGCTGCATTCATTGGCTTGGAATATTTATCTCCAAAATAAAATATGTGCCCTACTTCAATCCCTTTGGTATTAATTCTCTGGTTTTCTGATACTTGTTTTTCAAACTCCTCTTTGTCAAATTTTTCATCTGTCACTGCATAGTATTTTTCATACTCTCCTCTTAATGTATTTAATGAATTTTTTTCAATTTTAGTAATTTCACTATCAACTTCAAAAATTCTTTTATCTGTATAAATTTTACTCTCACCTGTTTCGGCTAATATAATAAATTCATGCGATAAATTTCCACCAATGGGTCCAGTATCTGCCGCCATTGGTATAGCTGATAAGTTCAATCTTTTAAACGTTCTTAGATAGGAAAGAAAAAATTTGTTGTAAGAAAATAATGCATCATCATCTGTCAAATCAAATGAGTAAGCATCTTTCATATAAAACTCTCTGCATCTCATGATTCCAAATCTTGGACGTAGTTCATCTCTAAATTTCCATTGAATATGATAGAGTAGTTGTGGAAGAGATTTGTATGATTTAATGCTAGACCTAAAAATTTCAGTAACTAGTTCTTCATTTGTAGGTCCGTAAAGCATTTCTCTATTCTGACGATCTTTGATACGTAACATTTCTTCACCATAATCATCGTAACGACCACTTTCCTTCCAGATATCTGATGATTGAATTGTTGGCATTAATATTTCTTGTACACCAACCCTATCTTGTTCTTCTCTCACAATTTGCTCAATTTTTTTCATCACTTTAAAGCCCAATGGTAACCATGAGTAAATTCCAGCAGAAGACTGTTTAATCATTCCTACTCTCAGCATTAATTGATGAGATTTTATTTTAGCCTCTGTGGGATTATTTTTAAGAATTGGAATAAATAATTTTGAAAAATACATTAGTTGATAAAGTTTCTTAAATTAAAATATTCATACTTTACTAATAAATAAATGATTATAAATATAATTGATGTAATCAAAGTAGAATAACATATTTTTTTTAAAATTTTAGGATTTTTGGGAGCTCCTGGGTCAACACCCTCTATATTTTCTTTTTTTTCCCTATTTACATCAATTGGCAGTATTGCAAAAAATACAATCCACCATAGACAAACAAAAACTACTAATGATCCTGTAATACTCAACTAAATCCTCACTAAATTTATATTTGTGAGGGGTCTTTTGCCAGTTTTTTCTTTTGTATATTTTCTACAAGTTGATTTTAAAGCTTCAATAAGATTTATTTCTTGTTTTTTATTATTCATAGAAAATGTTTTTGTAGTTTTTTCAATTTCTTCCTCTAGACCGTATTGAAATTCTTCTTTTTCATAAATAGGTAAACCTTTGAAAGTTAATAAAGGCTTGTTATGAATATTTCCCTTCTGAGTAATTAAAATTGTTGCCTCAACAAAACCATTTGCTGACAAATTTTTTCTTTCTTTAATTGATTGTGCGTCTTCTTCAACACTAATATTACCATCAACATACAACTTTCCACTCGGGGCTTTATCGCAAACCTCTGGTTTTTCACCCGGGTATAGTCTTACAATATCTCCATTTTCTACTTTAACTGGATAAGGAACTTGCATTTCTTTTGCAAAGTTTATGTGTTCTATCATGTGTCTATGTTCGCCGTGCACCGGGATTACAGACTTAGGTTTAATCCAATTATACATATCTTTTAAATCTTCTCTATTTGGATGACCTGATACATGTATAAATTCACTATCCTCGGAAATGACTTCTATACCCTCTTTAACTAACTGATTATGCAATTTATATAATTTTTTTTCATTACCTGGAATTATCTTTGATGAAAAAATAACTGCATCTCCCCTCTCTATAAATACGTCAGGATGAATATAATTAGCTATTCTAGTCATGGCACCCATAGGTTCTCCTTGACTACCTGTGCACAAGTAAACAATTTTTTCTCTTGATATATTTTTAACATCTCTAGAGTCTAGGGGTTCAATTACGTTATTTAAATACCCACATTGTCTTGCAGCTTTATAAATTCTATGCATTGATCTTCCAACTAAAGCAATTTGTCTTCCAGTCTTCTCTGCACAGTAAAACGCAGTTTCCATTCTTGCTACATTTGAGGCGAACGAAGTAATAATAATTCGCTTATCAAGTCTTTCCATTACTTTCAGCATATTTTTTCTTACATCTAATTCTGAGCCTGCTCTCCCAGCGCTAAACACATTTGTTGAGTCACAAATCATAGCGAGAACACCTTCTTTGCCGATTTCTTTTAATCTATTTGAGTTTATATTTTCACCAATCAGCGGGTCAGGATCACATTTCCAGTCACCTGTATGAAGTATATTTCCTACAGGAGTTTCTATTTTTAGACCGTTTGGCTCAAGAATTGAGTGAGTCAAGGTTACAAACTCAATTTTAAATGGATCAAGATTTAATGTACTGTTTAATTGAACAATTTTTAAATATCCTGAAATATCTATTTTTTTCTCTTTAAATTTTTCATTAATTAGAACCGCTGTAAATGGTGTTGCAAAAATTTTACATTTTAGCTTTGGCCAAATATGCGCTATAGCCCCTATATGATCTTCGTGTGCATGTGTCAGAACTATCCCGAGTAAATCATCTCTTTTATCTACAATGAAACCAGGGTCGGGATATATCAAATCTACACCAGGTACAGTATCATCTGCAAATGTAACACCTATATCAACAATTATCCATTTTTGGTTATCTGCTTTACCATAAGCAAAGAGATTCATATTCATTCCGATCTCTCCAGATCCACCCAAAGGACAAAAAATTAATTCTTCTTTCATTTTTATTTTTTAATTAAATCTGATGCTTTCAATAAACCGTTTATTGTTAAATCTTTGTCTAGTTTAACTTTTCCATTTATTGAATTTTTAAATAAGTGAGATAAACCACCAGTTAAAACAATAATAAACTTTTTTCGAGTTTGTTTAATAATCAATTTAATTATATTGTCAATTAAACCGTTATAACCAAGATAAAAACCAGAATAAATTGCAGAAGATGTGTTTTTTCCTATAACATTTTTAATTTTTTTTAAATTTATTTTAGGAATTAAGGAGGCTCTATTAGTTAAATTATCAAGTGACAATTTAACGCCTGGAGCAATGACTCCACCAATATAATTTTTATTAATTACTATATCAAAAGTTGTTGCTGTTCCAAAATCTATAATTATAAAATTTTTATTAGTTTCTAAAACTGATATTGCATTTGCAAGTCTATCAGATCCTACTTGATTTTTTTTTACTTTAATTTTGATTAATTTCTCAATTTTTAGTTTTTTTAATTCATAACATTTTTTATTAGTAATTTGTTCAAAATATTTTTTTATTTTTATAAATTTATTTGGGACCACTGAGCAAAATAAAATTTTGTCTATACTTTTTAAATATTTTTTTAAGAAACTGAAATGAAAGTTTAATTTATTCAAATTTAATAAAAGTGGATTAATCCTCTTTTTCAAAATTAATTTTTTATAATTACTGTATAAAGAAATCTTTATATCTGTGTTACCAATATCACCTAATAAAATCATTATATAAAATTTTCAATTTTTTTCTCAAAGTTTCTTTGCAACTCTTTAATTAGTTCAAATTTTTTAATATTTTTTTTACTATATTTATTAAGATATGATGTACAATAATTAGGTATAATCGGGCTATTATTTAAATTAATCCCAATTCCAATAATTATGTACTTTATATTGTTTTTAAAAATTATTTCCTGAAGTATTCCGCAAATTTTTGATTGATTTATCAATATATCATTTGGAAGTTTAATATTTATCTTTTCATTGATATGTTTTTTAATAACTTTTTTAACTACATTTAAATTGATTTTAGTTATATTTTTTAAAGATAGGTTTCTTTTTATAGGAAAAAAAATAGATAAAAAAATATTTCCATAATTTGATATCCACCTATTTGTCCCCTTGCCTCTTCCTTTATATTGCCTTTCTGAAGTTACTACACCAAATTTTATATTCTGATTAATTAATCTTATCGCTGTAGAATTTGTACTTTTAACTTTTTTAAACGGAAATATTTTCAATTTCATTAAATAATATTTATTTTTGAAACTATCTCGGTTAAACCGCTAGGATAAATAAAATATGCTAAAATAAATATTGTCGATACAGCCAATGTAAGCTTTAATCCAAAATGATGGTCTGTCTCAAATTTTTCTTTTTCTTTATCAAAATATATAATTTTTATAATTCTTAAGTAGTAAAAAGCAGCTATGACAGTAGACAGTAATCCTACAATCGCTAAAAAATACATTTTTTGTTCAATTACAGCCATAAATACATAAAATTTTGCAAAAAAACCTGCAAGTGGTGGTATGCCTGCGAGAGAAAATAATATTATTAGTAATGAAAATGATAACAATGGATGATTTTTGGAAAGACCAGATAAATCCTCAATGCTTTCATAATACTCATTGTTTCTTCGCAGCATAAACATGCAGCTAAAGAAAGCTAAATTCATAACTAGGTAAATTGCAATATAGCTTATAGATCCTTGTATTCCCTGATTTGTTCCAGCAGCTAAACCAGTTAAAGCGTATCCCATATGTCCTATTGAGCTGTAAGCTATCAGCCGTTTTAGATTTTTTTGCCCTATTGCAGCTACAGCTCCAAAAATCATAGATGCAATAGATAAAAATATAATAATCATTTGCCATTGGTCGTTCATTTCAGCAAATGGAACATACAAAAATCTTATAAAAACCGATAAAGCTGCAATTTTTGGCAATACAGCAAAAAATGTTGTTACTGAAGTTGGGGATCCTTGATAAACATCTGGAGCCCACATGTGAAATGGAACTGCAGAGATTTTAAATGCTAATCCAACTAATATAAAAACAATACCAAAAGTAATTCCATATTGACCTGAGCTTGAATTATCTAAAATGATATTAAAATTTGTAGATCCTGAGAAACCATATATTAATGAACAACCATAGAGTAACAAACCTGATGACAGAGCACTAAGTACAAAATATTTAAGACCAGACTCTGTAGATAGAAGATTTTCTCTATTAAAAGATGCAAGTACATATAGTGCTAAAGATTGTAATTCAAGACCCATATAAAATACAATTAAATCGTTTGAACTGATCATTACCATCATTCCTAAAATAGAACTTAATATTAAAATTGGATATTCCATTTTGTTAATATTATTAATTTCAATATATTTTGAGGAAGTAAGCATCACAAAAATCCCAGACCCAATGGTCAATAATTTCATGAATGTTGCTAAACTATCAACTTTGTAACTATTATTAAAAATTGATAAATCTGAAACTTGGTAAAGATTTAATAATAAAGCAAACAGTATAATCAAACTAAGAGTTGTTAAATTATATATTAATTTTGAGCTATTATTTTTAAAAACCCCAAATAGAAGCAAGAACATTATTGTTAGTGATAAAAATATTTCAGGTAAGATTATTTCTAAATTTTCCATTATTTCTTTGCAATACTTTGTGTTAAATTTGTATTATAGTTATCTATCAAACTGGTTACAGATGTTTCAATTGAATTTATTAATGGCTCTGGATAAAATCCAAAAAATATAATTGGTATTGCTAATAAAAGAAGAATTAATAACTCAAATTTTTTTAGATCTTTCATACTTTTAATTTCTTCATGAATTATTTCGCCAAAAACAACTCTTTTGTACATCCAAAGTATGTATGCTGCTCCTAAAATAACACCTAAGCTTGCAATAGTTGCAACTAGAAAACTTTTTTTGAATGTGCCCATTAGAATTAGAAATTCACCAATAAATCCACTTGTCCCTGGAAGTCCTAGAGAACCTAGGGCAAATATCATAAATACGATACCATATTTTGGCATCACAGTTACTAACCCACCATATTTTTTTATCAATCTTGTATGATTTCTATCATAAACAACACCAACGCTTAAGAATAGAGCTGCCGATACCAATCCATGACTGATCATTTGAAATATACTGCCCTCAATGCCTTGTTGAGTCATGGTAAAAATTCCAAGTGTTACAAAACCCATATGCGCAACTGAAGAATAAGCAATCAACTTTTTCATATCTTCCTGCATTAGAGCAACTAAAGATGTGTAAATAATTGCAATCAAACTTAATGCAAAGACAAGTGGCACAAAATATTCAGAGGCTATTGGAAATAATCCAACAGAAAATCTTATAAATCCATACCCAGCCATTTTTAGTAATATTGCTGCAAGCAAAACAGATCCAGCAGTTGGTGCCTCAACATGAGCATCTGGCAACCAAGTGTGCACCGGCCACATAGGTGTTTTTACTGCAAATGAACTAAAGAAAGCCAGCCATAAAAGTTTTTGATATTGTTCTCCAATTCCAATTTCATACAACTTTTCAACATCAGTTGTTCCAGATATCCAATAAATAGATATTATTGCAATCAACATTAAAACTGAACCTAGCAAGGTATATAAAAAGAATTTGAAGGCTGAATAAACTCTTCTTTCACCACCCCAGATACCGATAATTAGGAACATAGGTATTAAGCCACCTTCAAAAAATAAATAGAAAATTATTAAATCGAGGGAGCAGAAAACTCCAATCATTAGAGTTTCCATTATAAGGATTGCTATTAAAAAATCTTTTAAACGGTGTTTAATTGTTGAAATTACAGAAATTATACAAATTGGTGTTATAAAAGTTGTAAGTAAAATAAATAAAATTGAAATTCCATCAACTCCCACTTTATAGTTAATAAAACCAGATAACCATTCTCTATTTTCCACAAATTGAAAATTAATAGAAGATTTATCAAAAATTAACCAAAGATATATTGAGAGAATAAAGTTAGCTAATGATATGAATAATGCAACATATTTACTGCTTTGATATTTACTATTTGATGATTTCGTAAATAAAATAAATAGAGCACCAATTGTTGGTAATATTATTAAAGATGAAATGATTGGAAAGTCCATTATACTAAAATTAATAAAGTTAATAAAACTGAGAAACCAAGAAGCATTATAAATGCATATTGGTAGATATATCCACTTTGAAATTTAACAGCTCTAACTGAAAAATTTTTTATAACTTTAGATATTCCATCAGGGCCAAACCTATCAATAACTGACCCGTCAATTTGTTTCCATAAAAACTTTCCAATTCTTTTTGACGGATTTACAAAAATAAAGTCATAAATTTCATCAAAATACCATTTCTTTTGTAAAAAAATATAAAGTGGTTTATTTATTTTAACAATTTCATCTACGACAGACAAATTTCTTACAAATAGATAAAATGATAATGGTATTGCTATGACAACTAAAGATGGTGTTAAAAATAAAAACCAATTAGGTGGATGATCTGTACTTAATGGTTCAAGAAATTTAATTGAACTATTCCAAAATGCATAAGATAATTCTTTCCCAATAAATAGATCTTTAAATAGCATACCAGCAAAAATTGCACCAATTGCAAGAACAATAAGCGGTATAAGCATTGTTGGTGGTGACTCATGCATACTATCAATATTTATTTCTGAATTATTATAAGTGCCATGAAAAGTTTTAAAAATTAGTCTCCATGAATATATTGATGTTAAAAGAGCTGTGAAAATTCCAATGTAGGCTGCATACGTTCCAACATTGTTTCCACTTAAATATGCAAACTCAATGATTGCATCTTTTGAGTAAAATCCTGATAACAAAGGAAATCCAGTGAGCGCTAGGGTTCCAATTATCATTAAACTATATGTGTAAGGTAGTTTTTTCCAGACACCTCCCATTAAATTAATATTTTGCTCATCTTTAAACGAATGAATTACAGAACCAGAGCCTAAAAATAAAAGTGCTTTAAAAAAAGCATGAGTGAATAAATGAAACATTGCAACATTATATGCCCCAACACCTGCCGCAAAAAACATATACCCTAATTGACTGCAAGTTGAATATGCAATAATTTTTTTAATATCTGTCTGAACTAAAGCAACACTCGCAGCAAAAATTGCCGTTACCATTCCAATAATTGTTACAACAGATAAAGCTAATTCGGAGTATTCGTAAATTGGTGAACATCTTACAACCAAAAATACTCCAGCTGTTACCATCGTTGCGGCATGAATAAGAGCTGATACGGGTGTAGGACCTTCCATTGCATCTGGTAGCCATGTATGAAGTAAAAATTGTGCAGATTTACCCATTGCACCAACGAATAAAAGTAAACAAATTAAGTCTACAGAATTGATATTAAAACCAAGAAAATTTAATTTCTTATCTAATATATTTGGGATTTGTTGAAAAACTTCATTGTAATTAACTGTACCAAATAAATAAAAAATTAAAAAAATACCTAAAGCAAATCCAAAATCCCCAACTCGGTTTACGATAAATGCCTTAATCGCCGCTTTATTTGCACTTTCTTTTTTAAACCAGAATCCGATTAAAAAGTATGAACATAATCCAACACCTTCCCAGCCAAAAAACAATTGTATAAAATTATCAGATGTAACAAGAGTTAACATTGCAAATGTGAATAATGATAAATAAGACATGAAACGTGACTTATGAGGATCATGAGACATGTAGCCAATTGAATATATATGGACTATAGCCGAGACCAATGTAACAACGACAAGCATAACTGCAGAAAGTGGATCAATATTTACTGACCAATTTACATTAAGACTTCCTGAATTTATCCACGTAGCGATAATTAAGTTTTCTGAGTATCCAGTGGCTATTACATTATACAAAACGATGATTGATAAAAAAGCTGATATGGAAACAAATAAACTTGTAACTAATTGAGATGCTTTATCTCCAATTAATTTTCCGAAAAATCCAGATATTATTGATGCGGCGAGTGGTAAAAATAAAATATAATATCCCATTTCATCCTTTTAAACTGTCAATCTCTTCAACTCTAATTGTTCCAGAATTCCTATAATAAATAACTATAATTGCTAATCCTATGGCAGCCTCAGCTGCAGCCACTGTTAATATAAATAGTGTAAAAACTTGACCACTGAGATCATTAATAAAAATAGAAAAGGAGACCAAGTTTATATTTACAGATAACAAAATTAACTCAATACTCATAAGAATAACAATAACGTTTTTTCTATTTAAAAAAATACCTACCACCCCAATAGTAAATATAATTGCAGCAAGAGTTAAATAATGACCAAGACCAATACTAAGCATCTATTTTAACTCCCTTTTTTGTTTCTACATCTATCAATTCAACACCCTCGTTTCTTTCTCTGGAAATTTGTCTTAAATAGCTTTGTGTTTTTACGCCAGATCTTTTTCTAAAAGTGAGGACAATTGCTCCAATCATAGCAACTAAAAGAACCATTCCTGATAATTGAAATAAGTGCACGTAATCAGTGTAAATAACATTACCTAATGACTGGGTATTTGTTAAATTTAAATTCAGATTCATATTAATAGAATCTTGAAGTTCAGCTTTATACTTCCATCCACCAACGACAATCAATAATTCTGAAAAAATAACTAAACTTACTAAGAGACCTATAGGTATATGAGAGCTGCTATCACTTGCAACAAACCATTCATTTTTCTGCTGAGCAACATTCAACATCATTACTACAAAAAGGAACAATACTGCAACAGCTCCCACATAAACAATTAGCATTATCATTCCCAAAAATTCTGCTCCTATCATAATAAAAAGACATGATATGCTTATGAAATCTAAAATTAAAAAAAAAACTGAGTGAACAGTATTTCTTGAGGCTGTTACCATTATTGCAGAGACAATTGCAATAAATGAAAAAATATAAAAAACAACTGCGTGTGCTATCATTTAGTTATCGATGAGAACTGTCAGCATTAATATTTGCTGCCAAAATACTTTCCCATCTGTCTCCATTTTCTAATAACTTTTCTTTGTTATAATAAAGTTCTTCTCTTGTTTCTGTGGCAAATTCAAAATTTGGCCCTTGCACTATTGCATCTACAGGGCAAGATTGTTCACACAATCCACAATATATACATTTAAGCATATCAATATCATATCTGGTCGTTTTACGACTACCATCTGATCTTTCCTGCGATTCAATAGTAATTGCTTGTGCTGGGCAAACTGCTTCGCATAATTTACACGCTATACATCTTTCTTCTCCGTTCGGATATCTTCTTAAAGCATGCTCACCTCTGGCTCGTGGGCTAACAGAACCTTTTTCAAATGGATAATTTATTGTTTTTTTTTGTCTAAAAGACTCTTTTATTGCTATTAATAATCCAGTTACAAAATCAATCATTAATATTGTTTTAAAAAATCTTTTTATTTTCATTTTAATTTCCCGGTAATAGATCAAAATACATTAAATATCCCGCAGTTAATACCACCCAAGTTAAAGATAAAGGCAAGAAAACTTTCCAACCAAGTCTCATTAATTGATCATATCTATATCTTGGAACAATTGCCTTTACTAAAGCGAACAAGATAAATAATAACAAAATTTTAAGTATTAACCATATTGGCGATGGGATAACATTAAATGGAAATATATTTATAGGTGACAACCATCCACCTAAGAATAAGATAGATCCTAATGCGCACATTAATAGAATATTAGCGTATTCGCCTAACCAGAACATTGCATACATCATTCCAGAATATTCAGTTTGATACCCTGCAACAAGTTCTGCTTCAGCTTCCGGTAAATCAAAAGGAGGTCTATTTGTTTCAGCTAATGCTGAGATAAAAAATATAACAAACATTGGAAATAGTGGAATTATATACCAAACATTTTCCTGTGCCTTTACAATGTCAGATAAATTTAACGATCCAACACACAATAGTACATTGATAATTATTATTCCGATTGATACTTCATAAGAAACCATTTGAGCAGCAGATCTTATTGCTCCAAGAAATGGATACTTTGAATTAGATGCCCATCCTCCCATTATAATTCCATAAACTCCTAAGGATGATACGGCAAATAAATAGAGTATTCCTACATTAATATCCGCAAGAACAAAATCTTCACTAAAAGGTATTACAGCCCAAGATATTAAGGCAAGTGTCATCGTTATAATTGGGGCTAAAATAAAAATAACTTTGTTTGAGCTAGCAGGAATTATAATTTCTTTGAAAATATATTTTAAAGCATCAGCTAAAGATTGTAGTAAACCAAAAGGTCCAACAACATTTGGGCCTCTTCTTTTTTGCACAAACGCCCAAACTCGTCTATCTAGCCAAACTATCATTGCAACAGAAACTAAAACAGGCACAAGTAGCATTAAAATTTTAAGAACTTCTGAAAAAAGAATTGAAGCGTACTCTGGCATTATCCCTCAGTCCCTGTTTTTTTAAAATTTGTCCTTAAGCTTTTACATTCACCCATTGTTTTTGATGCCCGAGCGATAACATTTGAATGGTAATAATCAATGTTATCTAAAAGAATTTTTTCATCTAAAAATTCATAATTTGGAGTTTGAAATTTTTTATTTGAAGGGTTTATTTTTAAAAAGTTTAACATTGCATTATCTAGATCCTCTTTTTTCTCATAAAGTTTTTTTCTTTTGATAGATGATGCTAATTCATTAACTATTATCCAATCTTCTTTAGCATCTCCTGGGGGATAAGAAGATTTATATGATTTCTGTATTTTTCCCTCTAAATTAGCAAAGTATCCATCTTGTTCTGTAAAAGCTGCAGCTGGTAATATTATATCTGCTAAAGAAGCACCTTTATCTCCATGGCTTCCTATATAAATAATAAATTCATTTTTCTTTTGAAATTTTAAATTGTCTTGACCAAATAAAAAAAGCACTTCTATTTCATTGTTATGAATTTTTTTTAGTGTTTGATTAGATCCATCGTTAGAGCTTAGAACATTCAAATAATATGACCCAACTGTAGAGGCATTATTTGATAGGATATTTAATGCATTCCATTCTTTATTAATTTTATTTTTGCTTTGAAGATATTTTTTTAACTCCTCAAATATATAAATAGATGAATTCAGTTTTAATGCTGATTGACCAATTATAAAAATAGGCTTTTTTGAATTATAAATCTCCTCGGAAATTTTGTGAGTGTGATTTACTATATCTTTAATTGTTTTTGTTGAGTTTTCTAAAATTTTATAAGGATAGGTTAAATCACCAACATCTCCTAAAGAATAAACTTGTGTTTTATTTTTAATATAATTCTTTCTGATCCTAGAATTAAGTATTGTTGCTTCAAATCTTGGATTTGCGCCCACTAAAATAATTAAATCAGACTCTTCAATTCCTTCAATTTTAGAATTAAATATAAAGTTTTCTCTTTCTGATGTATTTACATAAAAATTATCGGACCTTGAGTCTAGATTTTCTGACCTTATTGTTTTTTCAAAGAAATCTTTTAATGCAAACATTGTTTCCATATTTGTCATATCGCCTGTCAAAGCTGCGATTTTATCAGATTGAGTTTCAGAAATTTTTTCAAAAATTTTTGTATAAGCCTCTTTCCATGAAATTTTTTCAAATTTTTTATTTTTTTTTATATAAGGTATATCTAAACGTTGATTTTTTAAGCCATCGCATGAATATCTAGTTTTATCAGAAATCCATTCTTCATTTATTTCTTCATTTATTCTAGGTAATACTCTTTTTACTTCCCAACCATAAGTATCAACTCTTATATTTGAGCCGACAGCATCCATAACATCTATGGTTTCAGTTTTTTTTAATTCCCATGGCCTTGCCTCAAAAACATAAGGTTTCGATGTAAGCGCTCCAACAGGACATAAATCAATTACATTAGCTGATAACTCTGATTCCATAGCTTTTTCTAAGTAAGTGGTGATTTGCATGTCTTCACCTCTTCCTATTGCTCCTAGCTCAGGAACACCTGCAACTTCAGTCGCAAATCTTACACATCTGGTACAATGTATACATCTTGTCATCTGAGTTTTAATTAAAGGACCCATATATTTTTCAGGTACATACCTTTTGTTTTCTTTAAATCTACTTTTATCAATTCCATAGAACATAGACTGGTCTTGCAAGTCACATTCACCTCCTTGATCACAAACAGGACAATCTAGAGGGTGATTTGCTAATAAAAATTCCATAACACCTTTTCTTGATTTCTCAACTTTTTCAGTATTTGTTCTTATTACCATTCCATCAGCTGCAGGCATTGCACATGAAGCTACAGGTTTTGGAGATTTTTCCATTTCTACTAGACACATTCTACAATTTCCAGCAATAGACAATTTTT
Organism: uncultured Pelagibacteraceae bacterium; assembly: GCA_902574735.1. GTDB lineage: Bacteria > Pseudomonadota > Alphaproteobacteria > Pelagibacterales > Pelagibacteraceae > Pelagibacter. The sequence goes on along the minus strand of CACGOY010000006.1, from coordinate 6,467 downwards.
CGTGATAACAAAATCTAGGAATTTCTACTCCTGCCTGTTCACAAGCTTGAAGAACTGTCAAACCTTCTTCAACTTCAACATCAATGTCATTAACTTTTAATTTAAGCATTTTCTTTTTCCAAAAGATGTTGATCAACTAAATAAGGAACTTCTTTTTTTCTTTGAATTAATGGATCATATTTATTTCTCTCTAAAATTTCATCTTTAAAATTTCTTATTAAACCTTGTACTGGCCATGATGAACCTTCACCAAATGCACAAATTGTATGTCCCTCAATTTGTTTTGTAACATCCATCAACATATCAACCTCGTCTCTAGTTGCCTCACCCTTTGCCATTCTTTCTAACATTCTCCACATCCAGCCAGATCCTTCTCTACATGGAGTACATTGTCCACAGCTTTCGTGTTTATAAAATCTAGCAATCCTTGCCATACATTTAATTATGTCTTGATCTTTATTAATAACAACAATACCAGCGGTTCCAAGCCCAGTTTTATTTTCGACGCAAGCGTCAAAATCCATTTTTATAGTATCACAAACTTCTCTTGGTAATAAAGGCATTGAGGATCCACCAGGTATAACAGCTTTTAAATTATCCCAGCCTCCGACAACTCCCCCCGCATGTTTCTCAATTAAATCTTTTAGAGGTACACCCATTTCTTCCTCAACATTGCATGGATTGTTAACATTGCCTGAAATACAAAAAATTTTTGTTCCTGTGTTTTTTTCTCTACCTAAAGAAGAGAACCATTTACCTCCTCTTCTTAATATTGTTGGAACAACTGCAATTGTTTCAACATTATTAATAATTGTTGGGCAGCCATACAAACCTATCAATGCTGGAAACGGTGGTTTTAGTCTTGGTTGACCTTTGTTTCCTTCTAAACTTTCTAAAAGCGCAGTTTCCTCTCCACATATATATGCGCCAGCTCCATAGTGAATGAATATATCAAAATCCCATCCAGTTGATGATGCATTTTTCCCAATTAATCCATTGCTATATGCTTCATCAATAGCTTTTTGAAGTTTTTGACCTTCATTAAAATATTCACCTCTTATATAAATGTAGCAGGTATGAGCGTTGACTGCGTATGAAGCTATTAGACATCCCTCTATTAATTTATGGGGTTCAAATCTTAAAATATCTCTATCTTTGCACGTTCCTGGTTCAGACTCGTCAGCATTTATAACCAAATAATGAGGTTTCGAACCTACTTCTTTGGGGGCAAAAGACCATTTCAAACCTGTTGGAAAACCTGCTCCACCACGACCACGCAATTGAGAGGTTTTAATTTCTTCAATTATCCAACTTCGACCTTTATTAAAAATTTCCTTAGTTTCTAGCCAGTCTCCACGTTTTTTAGCAGAGTCCAATTCTGCTCCAAAGTCGTTGTATAAATTTTGAAATATTCTGTCTTCGTCTTTAAGCATTTTTATTACTCAATAAAGTCTTTCTAATATTTTCAGGCTCTGAACTTAATCTTCCTCTGTATGAGCCAGGTTTTGGTTTCTGATTTTTATCAATTTGATCTATAATTTTACTAAATTTTTCCTCATCTAAATCCTCAAAATAATCGTCATTAATTTGAACCATTGGAGAATTAACACAAGCTCCTAAACATTCAACTTCCATCCATGATGATTTACCATTTTTAGAAATTTCAGACTCGTTTTCAGAAATTTTTTTTTTACAAACATCTACTAATTTATATGCTCCTCTAATCATACATGGGGTTGTTGTACATACTTGAAAAAAATATTCTCCTACAGGAGTTAAATTATACATACTATAGAAGGTTGCGACTTCATAAACTTTTATGTAAGGCATATCTAACATCTTCGCTATATATTTCATTGCTGATAAAGGTATCCAGTTATTATTTTGTTTCTGGGCAATATAAAGTAAAGCCATTACAGCACTTTTTTGTTTACCTTTTGGATAATTTGTAATTATTTTTTCAGCTTCTTCTAAATTTTTGCTATCAAATTCAAAATTATCTGGTTGATTTTTTGAAATTTTTTTTAGACTCATCTATCAACCTCTCCAAATACTATATCCATAGAACCTAATACTGCTGGCACATCTGCCAACATGTGACCTTTAATTAAATAGTCCATGGCTTGAAGATGAGAAAATCCTGGAGCTCTTATTTTGCATTTGTAGGGTTTGCTAGATCCATCAGAAATTAAATAAACTCCAAACTCGCCTTTTGGCGCCTCAACAGCTGTATAAATTTCATCTTCATCTACTCTGTAACCTTCGGTAAAAAGTTTAAAGTGATGAATTAAAGCCTCCATGGACTGCTTTATCTCTTTTTTTGGTGGTGGACTTATCTTTCCATCGTTTGTTTTAATTGGTCCTTTTGGTAAATTTTTAAGACATTGATTGATAATATTTACACTTTCTCTCATCTCCTCAATCCTGCATAAATATCTATCATAACAGTCACCATTTTTTCCCACAGGAATTTTAAATTCAAGTTGTTCATAACAATCATAAGGCTGAGATTTTCTTAAATCCCATGGAACTCCAGATCCTCTTAACATTACACCTGAAAAGGAATAATCGAGTGCGTCTTGTTTAGAAACTATACCTATATCAACGTTTCTTTGTTTAAATATTCTGTTATCAGTTAACAATGTTTCAAGATCATCTATAATTTTGGGAAATTTTTCACAAAACTCAGCTATTTCTGAATCTAAACCCTTTGGTAGATCTTGATGTACTCCACCAGCTCTAAAATAATTAGCATGTAATCTTGAGCCTGAAACCTTTTCATAAAATCCCATTAATGTTTCTCTTTCCTCAAAACCCCAAAGTGTTGGGGTAAGAGCTCCTACATCCATTGCTTGAGTTGTTACATTTAATATATGGCTTAAAATTCTACCTATTTCACAAAAAATTACTCTTATATACTGGGCTCTTGCAGGAACATTTATTTTTAAGATTTTTTCAATTGCTAATGCAAATGCATGCTCTTGATTCATAGGTGCAACATAATCAAGTCTATCAAAGTAAGGTACTGCTTGTGCGTAAGTTTTATTTTCAATTAATTTTTCTGTACCTCTGTGTAACAATCCAATGTGTGGATCTGCCTTTTCAACTACTTCGCCATCTAACTGAAGTATTAATCTTAATACACCATGAGCAGCGGGATGCTGAGGGCCAAAATTTAAATTTAGTTTTTTTACTTCTTTTGCCATTATTCTTTAGTTTGTTCTTTTATGTATTTTGTTCCTTCCCAAGGGCTTTCATAATCAAAATTTCTATAATTTTGCTCTAATTTAACAGGTTCATAAATTACCTTTTTATCTTCTTCGCTATATCGAACTTCATTGTGACCTGTTAAAGGGAAATCTTTTCTTAAAGGATGACCTTTAAATCCATAGTCTGTAAGAATTCTTCTTAAATCAGGATGATCTTTAAATTCTACACCATACATATCAAAAACTTCTCTCTCCATCCAATTAGCTGAAGGAAATATCGAGGTTAAAGAAGATAAAATTTCACCTTCTTTTATATGAAATTCAATTTTTATCCTTGAATTTTTTTCGTGACTTAAAAGTAAATAAACCATTTTAAATCTTTTATCTCTCTCAGGATAATCAACTGCAGTTATATCAATTAATTGTTTGAATTTTGTAGATGAATGAGTTTTTAAAAAAATCATTACTTCAATTAAATTATTATCCTCGATACAAATGTTAATTTGATCATGTTTAATTTTCGAAGATAAAATTTTTGTTGTTAATTCCGAGTTAATAGCCTTTTCAAGACTTTCCAAATTTTCCATTGAATTTTATCTTTCTAGTGAACCTTTGTTCCTAATCTTTTTTTGCAATTGCATTATTCCATACAAAAGGGCTTCTGCAGAGGGCGGGCAACCAGGCACATAAACATCTACAGGCACAATCTTATCACAACCACGTACTACAGAGTAAGAGTAATGATAATAGCCTCCTCCATTTGCACAACTGCCCATTGAAATTACATATCTTGGTTCAGGCATTTGATCATAAACTTTTCTTAAGGCTGGTGCCATTTTATTTGTTAAAGTTCCTGCAACTATCATCACATCTGATTGTCTTGGTGAGGCTCTTGGAGCTGCTCCAAATCTCTCTAAATCATATCTAGGCATTGAGGTTTGCATCATTTCTACAGCACAACAAGCTAGTCCAAATGTCATCCAATGTAGTGAACCAGTTCGAGCCCAATTAACTAGGTTGTCTAATGAGGTCGTTATAAAACCATTATCACTAAAATCTTGAGCTAATTGTTTAAACTCATCAGGTATTTGATCTTTTCTTTGCTCTAAATTCATTTTACTCCCAATCAAGTGCTCCTTTTTTCCATTCGTAAATAAACCCTACAGTCAAAATAAATAGAAATATCATCATAGAAACGAAACCAAACAATCCTATTTTTCCCAACGATATGGCCCAAGGAAATAGAAATGCTATCTCCAGATCAAATATAATAAAAAGTATCGCCACTAGATAAAATCTAACATCAAATTCCATACGTGAGTCATTGAAAGGCTCAAAACCGCATTCATATGCAGATAATTTCTCTGGATCTGGTTTTTTAGGAGATGCCAAGTAATTAATTGCAACAAAAGCCATACTTAAACCTAGTGCAATTACAAGGAACAGTATTATTGATAAGTAATCTTTTAAAAATTCTGCAAGCATCGTGAATCTATATAGCACCTTTTATATCAACTAAAAGAGCAGATAGGTCACATTTTTAGTGTCAAATAGTATTGATTTTATTGGTGGCGGGAGTGAAGGGACTCGAACCCTCGGCCCCGTGCGTGACAGGCACGTGCTCTAACCAACTGAGCTACACCCCCATAATTTTGGTGGGCAGTAAAGGACTCGAACCTTTGACCCCCTCGGTGTAAACGAGATGCTCTACCAACTGAGCTAACCGCCCAAAATCTTGGTACTAATACATCAACCAAATAATAATGTAAATTGTTTATTACTGAATACTAGCTTGAGATTTTTCGTCTTTTTTAGTCTCTGATATTTTTTCAACTTCGTTCCACTCTACGGGTTTAAGTTCTTTTGTTAAAGCTAATTTTAGTACCTCATGTGCAGACTCTACTGGTATGATATTTATATCTTCTTTAACTTTTTGTGGAACATCTGCCAGATCTTTCTCATTTTCTTTTGGAATTAAAACTTTTTTAACACCAGCACGATGAGCAGCTAATAATTTTTCTTTTAAACCACCTATTGCCAAAACTTGACCTGTTACTGTAACTTCTCCTGTCATAGCTATTTCTCTATTTACAGGAATATTAGTTATAGATGAAACAATTGATGTTACCATGGCAATCCCAGCAGAAGGTCCATCTTTAGGAGTCGCTCCCTCTGGCACGTGGATATGAAAATCTTTTTTCTCAAACAAAGGAGGAATTATTCCATACTCTAAACTCTTCGATCTTACAAAAGATTTTGCAGCTTTAACAGACTCTTGCATAACATCACCAAGCTTTCCGGTAATTTGCATTCTTCCCTTTCCAGGCATATTTACAGTTTCTATTTTTAGAATTTCACCACCAAACTCTGTCCAAGCTAATCCAATTACAATTCCCGTCTTATTTTCCGACTCTAACTCACCAAACTTAAATTTTTTAATTCCTAAAAAGTCAGAAACATTTTTTGCATTTACATCAACTTTTTTTTCTTCGTTATTTACAACTTTTTTTACCACTTTTCTTGTGACTTTAGATATTTCTCTTTCAAGATTTCTGACACCTGATTCTCTTGTGTAACTTCTTATTATCTCTTTAATAGTTCCATCTTCTAAATTCATTTCTCCTTCTTTAACGCCATTATCTTTTATTTGTTTTGGTAGAAGGTATTTATTAGCGATATTAATTTTTTCATCCTCTGTATATCCTGGAATTCTTATGACTTCCATTCTATCTAGAAGAGGAGGTAAAATGTTAAGGGTATTTGCAGTCGTAACAAACATTACATCTGATAAATCGTAATCTACTTCTAAATAGTGATCGTTAAAAGTTGTATTTTGCTCAGGGTCTAAGGCTTCTAATAAAGCTGAGGATGGATCTCCTCTATAATCATTTCCAATTTTATCTATTTCATCTAATAAAAATAATGGATTTTTTGTTCCAGCTTTTTTCATCATTTGAATAATTTTTCCAGGTAGTGACCCAATATACGTTCTTCTATGACCCCTTACTTCAGCCTCATCTCTAACACCACCTAATGACATTCTTACGAATTGTCTGTTTGTTGCTTTTGCTATAGATTTTCCTAATGAAGTTTTTCCAACACCTGGGGGGCCTACTAAACAAAGAATTGGACCTTTAATCTTATCCATTCTTTTTTGGACTGCTAAAAATTCAATAATTCTCTCTTTTACTTTTTCTAATCCGAAATGATCTTCATCTAATATTTTTAAAGCTTTATTTAAATCGATATCAACTTTAT
>CACGOY010000005.1:0-80780 GCA_902574735.1 uncultured Pelagibacteraceae bacterium | reverse complement strand
AAATTGAAAATCTTAAAATAAAGTTGATTACACTTATTTTTTTTATACCGTTAGTCCAAAAAACTAGAATCTCGTTATTTTCTTCATATTTATTAATTATGTAAAAACAAGAGATAAAAAAAATAAAGATTAAAATTCTACTAAAAATTTTAGGTAAACTTAAAATTGAATATACAAAATAAACTCTTAAACTATGACCGTCTTCAGACACTATATCTAAGAAATTAACTGCCTGTATTACCCAAATTATTAAAGTAATACTTAGCGACGCGGCTAAAAAAAAATAGATAATGTCTAGCGAAAGTTTTCTGTAGAGCAATTTATTCATTGAAATTATAATTTTTATAAATATACAACAATATCTATTCAAAAATTTTAAAATATGAAGTTTAAATTATATTTTGTTACTAAAATCCCAAAGTTAGCAATCAAAAATGAGCTTATCTTTATAAATAATAAAAATTTTAAGCATAAAACATTTGATCAAAGAGAGATTATAGATAACGAACTTTTTAAAGAGAAAAAAATAATACAAAGAAATCAAGATAAAATTAGCTATATTTTCATAAACTGTATAGAGCAAAAACAGTCATCAGATTTTGAAAATATTGGATCAAAGCTTTTTGACTTTCTTTCAAATAATAAAATTGAGAATACATTTATTAATTTCAGTTCACTTAAAATTACAAATGTACAAATTGAAAGAATTTTACATGGAGCAACTCTAAAATCTTATTCTTTTGAAATTTATAAAACAAAAAAAAATATTAAGAAATTTATAAATATTAATATTGTTGGTAAAAATAAAAAAAGCATTCTCAAAACAAAATTAGATGCTCTCACTGAAGGTGTATTTTTAACAAGGGATTTGGTATCTGAACCAGGAAACATATTACATCCTGACGAATATGCAAAAAGAATAGCACAATTAAGGAAGATAGGAATTAAAGTCACAATATACGACAAAAAAAGATTAAAGAAAATGGGATGCGGAGCATTATTGGGCGTAGGTCAAGGAAGTGTAAGAGGTTCTTACCTAGTTACTATGGAATGGAAAGGCGCTTCCTCTAAAACTAAACCTCTTGCATTTGTAGGAAAAGGAGTTTGTTTTGATACTGGCGGAATTTCATTGAAACCAGCAAAATTTATGGAGGATATGACATATGATATGGCTGGTTCCGCAGTTGTGGTAGGATTAATGAAAAATTTTGCACTTAGAAATGCCAAAATTAATGCAGTTGGAGTAGTTGGTCTTGTTGAAAATATGCCTGGAGGAAATGCTCAAAGACCCGGTGATATAGTTAAGTCCTATAGTGGAAAAACCATTGAAGTATTAAATACTGATGCAGAAGGAAGATTAGTTTTAGCAGACGCACTAACTTTTACAGAGAAAAAATTTCAACCTAAGTTAATTATTGATCTCGCAACGTTAACAGGCGCAATTATTGTATCCCTAGGTTCTGAGTATGCAGGACTATTTTCAAATAATGATAAACTTTCAAAACAATTATATTATGCTGGTGAACAAGTAGAAGAAAAAGTATGGAGAATGCCACTTCACAAAAACTATGATAAATTAATTAATTCTAAAAATGCGGATATGCAAAACATTAATTATGTTGGTGGCGCAGGATCAACTACAGCTGCTCAATTTTTACAAAGATTTATAATTAATAAAACACCTTGGGCTCATTTAGACATAGCTGGAATGTCTTTTTCTAAATACGCAGGAGCATTAAATTCTGGAGGTGCAACAGGGTATGGAGTTAGATTACTAAATAAATTTGTAGAGGAAAACTATGAGTAATATCGAACAAACACTTTCAATAATAAAACCAGATGCAGTTGAAAGAAACTTACAAGATGAGATAAAAAAAGAATTTATAAACAAAGGATTTGAAATTAAAAAAGAAAAAAAAATCCATATTTCAAAACAGGAAGCAGAACAATTTTATAAGGTTCATGAAACAAAACCATTCTACAATGAATTATGTTCGTACCTTTCTTCAGGCCCTATAGTTGTTATGGAATTAACTAGAGAAAATGCTGTTTTAGAAAACAGGAAATTAATGGGCGCAACAAATCCTAAAGATGCTGATGAAGGAACACTTAGAAAGAAATATGGTATTTCAATTGATAAAAACTCTGTTCATGGCTCTGATAGTCCTGAAAATGCTAAAATTGAGTTAGACTTTTTCTTTAAAGACTAACTTTTTTAAAATTTTTTCAATCGCAGCCGGATAAAGTTTATGTTCAATTTTTAAAACTTTATTAGCTAAAGTTTTTTCTGTATCAGATTTTAAAATTCTAACTTTTTTTTGTAAAATTATTTTTCCAGAATCTAATTTAGGAGTTACCAAATGAACTGATGCTCCCGAGAATTTATCTTTATTTTTAATTGCTCTTCTATGAGTATTTAAACCTTTATATTTTGGCAATAGAGATGGGTGAATATTTAAAATTGGATTTTTAAATTTTTTAATAAAACCAGAAGATAAAATTTTCATGAAGCCCGCTAAACAAATTAGATCAATTTTATTTTTTCTTAAATATTGCAATATTTTATATTCCGCTTGCTTTTGTTTGGAATAATCTATTATATGATATTTAATTTTATTTTTTTTGGCAAATTCCAAACCTTTTGAAAATTTATTATTTGAAATAATTATATTTATTTTAATTTTTGAATTTTTATTCTTTGAATACTTGATTAATGAAAGCAGATTGCTTCCTCTCCCAGAAATAAAAACGGAAATGTTTAAATTTCTACCAATTAATTTTTCCACTTAAATTTACTTTTTTTTTATTTCTCGAAATTTTTCCTATTACATATGGTTTAAATTTCATATCGAAAGTTAATTTTACTTTTTTGAGATTTTTTTTATTTATAATTATACAGAAACCAACACCACAATTAAATGTTTTTAACATTTCTCTATTTGATACTCCTACATTTTTAAGCCATCTAAAAATTTTTTGGGTTTTAATTTTATCTAAATCTATATCTGCACATAAATTATTTGGAATAACTCTTTTAATATTATCTTCTATTCCACCACCAGTTATATTTGCACAACCATTGATAAGGTTTTTGTCTATTAATTTAATAATTTCTTTTACATAAATTTTAGTTGGTTTTATCAATTCTTTTTTGAGATATTTATTTTTATTTATTTTAATTTTTTTAACTTTTAAAACTTTTCTGATAAGTGAAAAGCCATTAGAATGTATACCATTTGATGGAATGGCTAAAATTAAATCATTTTTTTTTATTTTATTAATTAGAATATTTTTTTTTTCAACTAAACCAACAGAAAAACCCGCAAGATCAAATTTACCTGGTGAATATATACCTGGCATTTCTGCTGTTTCTCCCCCCACAAGATTACAACTTGATAATTCACATCCCTTAACAATACCTTTAATAATTTCTTTCATTTTTTTTAAATTAATTTTGTCTATTGAAATATAATCCAGAAATAAAAAAGGTTTTGCACCTTGAACAATCAAATCATTCACACACATCGCAACAAGATCTACTCCGATTGTGTTAAATTTTTTAATTTCATTTGCTATCTCTAATTTTGTTCCTACCCCATCCGTGCTTGTTACAATGTGTGGATTTTTTAAGTTTTTTGGTATGCTTGAAATTGCTCCAAATCCCCCAATATTCTTAAAATCACCACTTTTCTTTGTTCTTTTGGTTAAATTAGAAATGAAATCTATAAATTTATCCGCATTCTTTATGTTTACTCCACTATTTTTATATGTGAATTTTTGCGATTTCATAAATTATTAACAATGACTTTATCTAAAAAAATATACAATTATCTATACATTTTTTTTTTAGTTTTAATTATTGTTATTAATGAGTTTTCCACAAATTTTGCAAAAGCTAAAATTTTTGTAATTAACGACATAGAAATTCATGAAAAATATGATTTAAATTTTAATAAAATAAAGGTGGTTGATAAAGCATTTAAAAAAGCTTTTGAAATATTAATTTCAAAAATTTTACAAAGTGAAAACAAAAGTATTTTCAGATCTATCGAAATTAACCAAATTAAAAGTTTTGTTGAAGGTTTTTCACTTATGGAGGAAAAATTTGTAGATGATAATTACCAAGCAAAAATAAATGTGGATTTCAATAAAAAAGATTTAATTAATTATTTTAATTCAAAAGGCATAATTACATCATCCATAAACCCTATAGATGTGATGATATTACCTATATTGATAGATTTAAAAAAAAATCAAATATTTTCTTATTCAAATAATCCTTTCTTTCTGAATTGGAACTTAAATAATAGAAAATTTCATCAAATAAATTATGTTTTACCCAACGAGGACATTGAAGATTTTTCAATAATTAGAGAAAATATTGGTGCCATAGAAAATTATAATTTTAATGAAATATTTAATAAATATAATGTTAAAAATAGAATTTTACTTGTTTTATTAAATCAAGACAACTTGCTTAAAGTTTTTTCTAAATTAAATTTTGAAAACAACGAGATGTACATAAATAAGAATTTTAAAGATGTAAGTATGAAAAACTTAGATCAGATAAATGATGCAATTTTAGATTTGAAAAATGATTATGAAAATAAATGGAAATCATTAAATGAAATTAATACGTCAATAATTCTTCCTATTAGATTATCTGTTGATTCAAATAATTTTCTACTATCAAATAATTTGGAAAATTATTTAAATGAAGTAGATTTAATTTCAAATTATAAAATTGAAAAATTTAATAGTAAGCAAATTATATATAAAATTATATTCAATAGTACTCCAGATAAGTTTTTAAAAATCATGAAAAATACAAAATTTAAAATTGACACCTCTAAAGATGTTTGGAAAATACAATGAGAGAACTTAACCAATTATTACTTGATTTTGATCATAATATTGAATTCAATGAACATGATTATTATGTTTCAAGAAGTAATTACTTAGCCTTTAATTTAATTCAAAATTGGCCAAAATGGGAAAGAAATATACTAAATATTTCTGGAGATAATTTTTCAGGAAAAACACACTTGGCAAAAATTTTTCAAGATAAAAGTAATGCTTTATATTTGGGCCACAGTGATGTTAACGAGGAAGTTTTCAAAAAAATTAAGTTAAATGAATCTATCGTTATTGATGATTTTGAAAAAATTAAAAATGAAAATTTATTATACTCTTTATTTAATTTGATTTATCAAGATAATAAGTACTTATTGATTTTATCAAACAGAACAATAAGTGAAATTAATTATAATCTTGAAGATTTAAATTCCAGAGCAAAAAATTGTATATTTGCCCAAATTGAAAATCCAGATGATGATTTAATTTTTGCAATAATTGTAAAAAGTTTTTCAGATCGACAAATCAAATTAGAAAAAAAATTACTAGAATTTATTATAAAAAGAATAGAGAGATCTTATGGTAAAATATACGAATTTATATATAAGGTTGACGAATTGAGTTTAAAAAAAAAGAAACCTATTAATTTAAAAACAATTAGAGAAATACTGTAAATTGAATAAATATAGAACACATACATGCGGAGAACTAAATATCTCTAATAAAGGTCAAAAAATTATTTTATCTGGATGGATTAATAAGAAAAGAGATCATGGAAATCTTTTATTTATTGACTTAAGAGACAATTACGGCCTAACCCAATGTGTCGTAGACAATGAAAATAAAGTATTTAAAGAAATAGAAAACCTTCCATTAGAAACTGTATTAAAAATAACAGGGAAAGTGATTGAGAGAAACAAAGATACCATTAATGAAAATTTATCAACTGGTGAAATAGAAATTTCAATTATTGATTTTGAAATTCTAGGACAAACAAAAGAACTCCCTATGCCAGTGTTTTCAGATCAAGAATATTCAGAGGAAATTAGACTTAAATACAGATTTTTGGATTTAAGAAGAAAAAAAATTCATCAAAATATTATTCTCAGATCAAAAGTGATTTCGTTTATTCGATCTGAAATGAATAAGTTAGGATTTTTAGAATTTCAAACGCCAATATTAACATCTTCTAGTCCAGAGGGGGCTAGAGATTTCTTAGTTCCAAGCAGATTAAATCCTGGGAAATTTTATGCATTACCTCAAGCTCCCCAACAGTTTAAACAATTAATAATGGTATCAGGTTTTGATAAATACTTTCAAATAGCACCGTGCTTTAGAGATGAAGACGCAAGAGCCGATAGAAGCCCTGGTGAATTTTACCAATTAGATTTAGAAATGTCATTTGTTGAACAACAAGATGTCTTTGAAGTGGTGGAAAAATTGATGGTTAAAGTTTTTAAAAACTTTTCAGATAAAAAATTACTTTTTGAGACTTTTCCAAAGATTTCCTATTCTGATGCTATGTTGAAATTTGGATCTGATAAACCAGATTTAAGAAACCCGCTTATTATTTCTGATATTACAAAATTATTTGAAAGGGATGATATCAGTTTCGAAATATTTAAAAATTTAGTTAAGAAAGGTTCAATTGTAAGATCTATCGTTACTAAAAATACAAAAGATAAACCAAGAAGTTTTTTTGATGGAATAGATAAATGGGCAAAGGAACAAGGCTCATCTGGTCTAGCTTATTTTACTTTAGAAAAAAATGATAAAATAATAGGAAAAGGACCAGTCGGTAAATTTTTTTCAGAAGAGTCGCTAGTAGAGTTGATGAAAATCACAAATGCAGAAATAGGGGATACCATTTTTCTTTCTTGTGGAAAACAAAATGATGTAGAAAAAATATTATCAATTGCTAGAACTAGGATAGCAGAAGAGCTCAAAATTATTAAAGAAGATTGTTTTGCATTTTGTTGGATAGTGGATTACCCAATGTTTGAAATAGATGAACAAACCAAAAAAATAAGTTTTAGCCACAATCCATTTTCAATGCCACAAGGAGATATTAAAAACTTAGATTTAACAGATCCTCTTTCTTTAAAAGCTTATCAATATGATATCGTATGTAATGGTATTGAGTTGTCATCTGGAGCCATTAGAAATCATGTGCCTGAATTAATGTATAAGCTATTTGATATAGCTGGTTACTCAAAGAAAGATGTTGAAGAAAAATTTAGTGGAATGATAAATGCATTGAGTTATGGCGCACCACCTCATGGAGGTATTGCACCAGGAATAGATAGAATAGTGATGCTTTTAGCTGACGAAAAAAATATTCGAGAAGTTACTATGTTCCCTATGAATCAAAATGCTCAAGATTTAATGATGAATGCACCATCTACAATTAGCGATGATCAATTGAATGAATTAAACCTTACCCTTAAGAAAAAAATTTGATTACTTCTTTCCCTTAAGATTAATTCTAATATCTGATAGATCGACTAATTTTCTTTTATAATCACTTCTAACAAATCCCTTACTTGTTATATCTTTAACCAGCTTTAAGAATTGATTTTGATCTTCAGAATTCTCATTATTTAAATCATCTATTTTTTCTGATCCTCCAATAGATGGAGTGTGTGCCAGATCTTCTCTATTAAGATAAGATATTGCCAATTCTCTAAATATATAATCTAAAATTGAGGTCGCACTTAAAATTCTGTCATTTCCATGAACCTTTCCTGAAGGTTCAAATTTTGTACCTACATAAGCATTCACAAACTCATCGAGAGGAACCCCATACTGCAGACCCAAAGAAATTGCTATTGCAAAGTTATTCATGAGAGCTTTCACTAACTCACCTTCTTTACTAGTATCAATAAATATTTCACCTATTTTTCCATCTTCATATTCACCAGTATGAAGATATACTTTATGATCACCTATCGTTACCTTTTGAATATATCCTTTTCTTCTGTCTGGCATGCTAAATCTTTTTCCAAGTCTTTCATTTAGATTACTTTTAAATTTTTCACCTATTTTATTATCTATTTTTGAACTAGTCTGTGATATTGGGTCGCTAATTGATTTATCGACTATATTTATTTTATCGTTATCTATTTTCTCTAAATTTTTTGTTTTTCTATTATCAAGTTTGACGTCCAGTATCTCAAATTTTCCGTCCTCTTTTTTTTCTAAATTTTGTAAGTTTTTCTCGTTAACATCATCTAGGTAGTGACTTACTTTAAAACTACATGTGTAATATGTCTCAACTAAATATTTTGCCATTAAATTTCCCTATTAAAATTGAATCGTAAGAAATTATGTATATACAAATTAATGTTATAGTCTAATTTAATTTTTACAATTTAAAATTGAAAAAATAACTGATTTTTTTATGTTGACATTTTTAAAAGAAATTTTCACTTGGTGGAATGGTCAGACACTGGGAACCAGACTGCAAACAATTTTTTTTGGGAAGTTGGTTGGTGAGGATGAATTAGGGAATAAATATTATCAAAATAAAAAAGGTAAACGGTGGGTAATATATAATGGAGAGGTTGAAGCATCAAAAATACCAAATGATTGGTACTCATGGATGCATCATACAAATAATAAAGTTGAAAATTTTCATAACTTAAAAAAATATAAATGGCAAAAAAATCATTTACCAAATCAGACAGGGACAACAAACGCTTACAACCCTAAAAATAATAAAAATGCAACTGAAAAAAAATATAAATCTTGGCAAGGTTAGTTCTGTTTTATTTTTTATTCTAATTTTTCAAATAATTTTCATTAAGGCAAATTCTGAAACATCTATATATAGTGAAAAGTTCGCAGAAATATTGGTTTTGGATAAAGTAAGTTCTAAAACAACAAAGTTAAAATTAAAAATTGGAGAAGAGTTTTTTTTTCAGAATTTAAATATAAATATTTTAAAATGCCAGAATTCAAAATTTGATGACGATCCTGAAGTAACAGCATTTATGCAAGTAATCGATTTGAAAAATAAAGATAAGGATAAGGTTTTTGTTTTCAATGATTGGACATTTGCATCCAGTCCATCAATAAGACCGTTTGACCATCCCGTATACGATATATGGTTAAAAAAGTGCTATTCTTAAATTAATTTTTCTTTATCTAGCCAACTTACATTAAAGTCAGAATTAATAAATTTTTCATGATTTAGTAAAGTTTTATGTAAATCTATTGTAGTAGTTATACCTTCAATCACGAATTCATCGAGAGATCTATTCATTCTTTGTATTGCTTCTGTTCTATTTCTTCCATGGCAAATTAATTTACAGACCATGCTGTCATAATAGGGAGTAACTTTATAACCTTGAAAAATTGCACCGTCTACTCTAGTTCTAAAACCAGAAGGTTGATGACACATTCCAATTAATCCAGGCGAGGGTTGAAAATTTTTACTTGGATCTTCAGCATTTATTCTGCATTCAATAGCATGTCCTCTTGGATTAATATCATTTTGACTTAATGCTGTTTCACCTGTGTAGGCTATGTTAATCTGTTCTTTGATTATATCTATACCTGTAACCATTTCTGTTACTGGATGCTCAACTTGAACTCTCGTATTCATTTCTAAAAAATAGAATTTTCCCTCTTCGTAGATGAATTCAACTGTGCCTGCACCTTCGTATCCTAGTTGACTTACCATCTCTACAGATTTGTTAAATAAATCTGATCTGATTGTATCTGTTAAAACTGGGCTTGGGGTTTCCTCTATTAATTTTTGATGTCTTCTCTGCACTGAGCAATCTCTTTCATGCAAGTGAACAGTTCTATTTTTTCCAGATAATACTTGAACTTCAATATGTCTTGGATTTTGAAAAAATTTCTCAATATAAACCTCATCATTTCCAAAAAATTTTTTTGCTTCTAATTTTGCAGTTAAAAATAAATTTTCAAAATCATTTTCATTATTTACTATTTTCATTCCTTTTCCACCACCACCACCTGCAGCTTTTATCAGAACTGGAAAACCAATACTTTTAGATAATTTTTTAGCTTCTTTAATATCTGAAACACCACCCTCAGAACCTTCAATAACTGGTAAACCATATTGTTTAGCAATTTTTTTTGCTTGAATTTTATCTCCCATTTTACTTATCAAACTTGAAGATGGACCTATGAACTTAATATTATTATCTTCAAGGATTTTAGCAAATTCAGCATTTTCAGATAAAAAACCATATCCTGGATGTACAGCTTCAGAATTAGTTAATTCTATTGCAGACATTATTGCAGGAATATTTAAATAACTATTAGATGGTTGATGAGGACCCACGCAAATACTTTCATCTGCTAATCTTACATGCATACTATCTCGATCAACATCCGAATGAATTGCAACTGTCGATATACCCCATTCTTTGCATGCCCTTATAACTCTGACTGCAATTTCTCCACGATTAGCAATCAGAATTTTTTTGAACATATTAATCTAAAATTGCTATAGTTTGTCCAAACTCAACAGGTTGACCATCCTCAACACAAATTTCTTTTATTGTTCCATCCATTGGGCAGGGCACATGATTCATAGTTTTCATTGCCTCAACAATCATTACAGTATCACCCTTCTTAATTTTTCTTCCTTTTTCAACAAATTTTTTACCTCCTGGCTCAGGTGCTAAGTATGCAGTACCAATAATTGGTGATGTAATCTTTGTTCCACTTATTTCAGATGACTTGTTTTCAGTTCTTTCTATCTCTTGTTTTGAGGTATTTGTGATGACAGGAGTTGAACTGACACCTTTTAATTTTGAAACTTTAACTTTTAAATCTTTTTCAGTATATTCAATTTCTGTAAGATTAAATTCATCCAAATAATCACTTAATTCTTTAATAATATTCTTATTTATTTTCATTTACTAAAAGCTCATGCATTGAATTTATGGCCAAAATATAGCCGTTTATTCCAAGTCCACAAATAATTCCAGTTACAACACCACTTATCATTGACTTATGTCTAAATTCCTCTCTTTTGTAAATGTTTGATATGTGCACTTCGATTTTAGGTTTTTTAAATACATCTAATGCGTCTCTTATAGCTACAGATGTATGACTGTAAGCTGCAGCATTAATAATAATACCATCGTAATTATCAACACTATTTTGTATTAAATTTACAATTTCACCTTCTACATTCGATTGTTTTATGTCCAAATTTAAATTTAATTCTTTGGCCTTTTCATAACAAATCTCAGTTAAGTGATTGTAGTCTTTGCTTCCATATTGAGATTGTTCTCTTTGACCTAATAGATTAAGATTAGGCCCATTAATAATTATTATTTTACTCACTAAAAACTTATAATATATGAGAAAAAAAAATAAAATAAAAATAACAGTAAACGGTAAGCAAACTATTATAAATTCAAACTTTTCATTAAAAAATCTTGTTGATAAGTTAGAAATACCCCTAAACAAAATTGCAATAGAATATAATAGAGAAATTATTGATAAAAAAAAGATTAAAAAAATTCTTCTTTCTAAAAATGATAAAGTAGAAATTGTACATTTTATAGGAGGAGGCTAATGAAAAATAAAGATAAATTTATAATTGCAAAAAAAAATTATTCCTCAAGACTAATTGTTGGTACAGGAAAATACAAATCTATGAAGGAGTGTGCCAAAGCTATAAAAATTTCAGGCGCAGATATTGTGACGGTTGCAGTAAGAAGAGTAAATATATCAGATAAAAATAAACCTTTGCTGATGGATTACATAAACCCAAAAAAAATTACTTATCTCCCAAATACTGCAGGATGTTTTAGTTCAGATGAAGCTTTAAGAACACTTAGGCTGGCAAGAGAAATTGGAGGATGGACATTGGTAAAACTTGAAGTTTTAGGAGATAAAAAAACATTATTTCCAGATGCTATTGAAACACTAAAATCCACAGAAGTTTTAACTAAAGAGGGATTTAAAGTTATGGTTTATTGCAATGACGATCCTTTGATGG
This sequence comes from uncultured Pelagibacteraceae bacterium, assembly GCA_902574735.1. Taxonomy (GTDB): domain Bacteria; phylum Pseudomonadota; class Alphaproteobacteria; order Pelagibacterales; family Pelagibacteraceae; genus Pelagibacter. The sequence goes on along the minus strand of CACGOY010000005.1, from coordinate 68,938 downwards.
CAAAAAGGTTAGAAAATGCTGGAGCGTGTGCAATAATGCCTCTGGCTGCACCAATTGGCTCAGGTTTGGGTATTCAAAATAAAATTAATTTGAAAATAATCAGAGATCAAACAAAGCTCCCCGTTATTGTAGATGCAGGTATTGGGCAAGCATCAGATGCAACTCAGGCAATGGAGCTAGGTTGTGATGGCGTATTAATCAATACTGCAATAGCTAAAGCTAAAAATCCTTATGAGATGGCTGAAGCAATGAAATACGCAGTAATATCTGGGAGAAAATCATATCTTTCAGGAAGAATTAATCCTAATTTATTTGGATCTGCATCAACTACAAATAGCGGAATTATTTAATTTTCTTCTTAACAAATTTTCTTTTTTTAAATTTTCTTTTCTTAAATGGTTTTTGAATATTAGAATTTGAATTTTCTTTTGTAATAACAACTTTCTGTAAACTTTCAATTTTTTCAATTTTATCTAATATTTTTCCAGATTTAGACTTAAACTCTATTAAGTATTCAGTTAAATTTAGCTCCTCAGAATGTACAATATTTATTTTAATTTTATTTTTTTTTTCGAAATATTTTAAATCTTCAATAAATTGATTTTCTATAAAATCTGAAATCTTATTATTAATTTTTAAATCAACAATTTTGGAACCATTTTCCAAAGATTTAATTTCGATTAATTTTATAATTTTTTGTGCAAAAGTTTCGTTTGTTAGTTTAATTGACCATTTTATGTTGCTTTCTCGAAGCCTCTGTCTTGACATTTCCAGCAAACCAAAATTACTTATTCTACCAATTTGAATTCTTGCTCTATCATTACGGCATTTTTCTTTTAATCTTCTTTCAACTTGTCTTCTATTTCCAAAATTTAGCATATCAATAAAGTCAATTATAATTAAACCAGATAAATCTCTGATTTTAATTTGTCTTGCTATTTCTTCTGCAGCCTCTAAATTTGTATCTAAAGCAGTGCTTTCAACATTTTTTTGTTTAATTGATTTTCCAGAATTAATATCTATTGAAACTAAAGCTTCAGTAGGATTTATCACCAAATAACCACCAGAACTAAGTTTCACCTCTGTTTTAAAAATTTCAAAAAGTTTTTTTTCAATATTTTCTTTAAAAAATAATGGTAGTTTATCTCTGTACTTTTTTACTTTTTTTAAATGTTTTGGCATCATTAGCTTCATGTAATTTTTTGCTTTTTGATAGCCCTCGTTACCCTCTACAATTATATTTTGAGTATCATCGTCGTACATATCTCGAATACTTCTTTTAATAATATCACTTTCTTGATGGATAAGAGATGGAGCCATAGAATTCATTGCGTTACTCTTAATTGAGTCCCAAACTGTAATTAAATTTTTAAGATCTCCATCAATTTCATTTTTTGTTTTATTTGATCCTGCTGTTCTTACGATTATTCCCATAGCCTTTGGAATTTCAATCTCATTAAGAATATTTCGAATTTTTTTTCTATCTCCTGGATTAAATATTTTTCTTGAAATACCACCTCCTTTGGCTGTGTTAGGCATAAGAACTATATATTTTCCTGCAATGGATATGAACGTGCTTAGTGCTGCTCCCTTTAAACCTCTTTCATCTTTTAAAACTTGTACCAAAATAACCTGATTAGGCTTTATAACTTCTTGAATTTTATATCTCTTTGAGGGAAATTTTTTTTGTATTTTTTGGTCTTTTTTTTCTTCTACATCTTCATCTTTTTTTTCAACTGGATCTTCAATTTTAATTTCCTCTTCTCCCTCTAAAATTTTATTTTCTATATTTTCACTTTCTTTAGATAATTCCTCTCTAACTTTTTCTTCTTCCTCTTTAATTTTTTCTAGATCGCTTTGAGGTATTTGATAGTAATCTGACTGAATATCGTTGAATGATAAAAATCCGTGTCTTTCCCTTCCAAAATCAACAAAAGCAGCCTGTAAAGATGGTTCAATACGACTTACCTTCCCAAGATAAATATTATTTTTAATTAATGTATTGTTGATACTTTCATATTCATAATCTTCAATATGATTTTCATTTTTAAGTACAACTCTTGTTTCATTTGGATGCGATGCATCAATATATAAATTTTTTGACATAAATTTTGATTATTTTTCATTTGTTTTTTTAAATTCGGTGCCACAACAATACCAAATTCGATATCTAAATTAAACATAAATGAGCTCAATAGTAAAAAAAGTTGCATCCCTAACAATATTAATAATGTTGGTAATTTTGATTGGTGTATTTTCAATTTTATGGATTTATTCAAATAAGCTCCCAGACTACAAATTCTTGAAAAATTATAAACCTCCAGTCTCTAGCAAATTATATTCAGGTAATGGTGTATTGGTTAGTGACTTTTCTTCTGAGAAGAGAATATTTGTACCATTTGAGGCTATACCAAATGTTGTAATCAATTCCTTCTTATCTGCCGAAGATAAAAATTTTTTTTACCACCCCGGGGTAGATGCAAAAGGAATAGTAAGGGCTATTAAGAATAATATCAAAAATGCTCTAAAATCGAAAAGGTTGGAAGGAGCCTCAACTATAACCCAACAGGTTGCTAAAAATTTTTTATTATCAAATGAAGTAAGTTTTGACAGAAAAATTAAAGAAGCAATTTTAGCTTTTCGGATCGAAAGAGCCTTAAGTAAAGAGAGAATTTTAGAACTTTATTTAAACCAAATATATTTAGGCGAAGGAAGTTATGGAATAGCTTCAGCTAGTTTGAGATATTTTGATAAATCAATTAGTGAATTAAATTATTCAGAAGCAGCTTTACTAGCAGCATTACCAAAGGCTCCAAGTAGATATAATCCATATAAAAACATAAAATTAGCTAAGTACAGAAGAGATCTTGTTTTAAAAAATCTTTATGAAAATCAATATATAGATCAAAATTTATTCAATGAATTAATTAACACAGACATAGAACTCAGTAAAAGACAAAGAATATATTTAGAAGACACTAGATATTATGTTGAAGATGTAAGAAAAAATGTAATTGATACATATGGTTTTGATAAAGTTTATAAACAAGGTTTTAATATTAAAACTCCAATTGATTTAAACTTACAAACTAAAGCTTCAGCAGCATTAAGAAAAGGTTTAGAACAATATGATAGAAGGAGAGGTTGGAGAGGTCCTTTAATAAATAAAAAAATAAACAAAAATTGGAATAAAAATTTAGATAAGTTTAAATTAGAAAAATCTTTAGGGTGGGAAATAGCAATTATAAAAAAAATAAATAAATTTGAAGCAAATATAGAAACCGAAAATAATATAAAAGGCAAAATTAAATTTGAAAACTTAAATTGGACAAGAAAAAATATATATGAGTTATTTAAAGTTGGAGATTTGGTTTATGTAAAAAAAATTAATCAGGAAGACTATGAATTAAAACAATTACCTGCTGTTAATGGTGGAATAGTTGTAATGGATCCATTTACGGGAAGAGTTTTGGCTATGGCTGGAGGATTTAGTTTTAATAAAAGTGAATATAACAGAGTTACACAAGCTAAAAGACAACCTGGATCAGCATTTAAGCCATTTATATATGCACTAGCTTTAGAAAATAATTTTACCCCTTCTACATTAGTTTTAGACGCACCAATTGTTCTTGAACAAGGGAGTGATTTAAAGATGTGGAAACCCGAAAACTATGGAAAAAAGTTTTATGGCCCCTCAACGTTAAGGACAGGTGTTGAAAAATCACGAAATTTAATGACAGTAAGAATTGCTCAAGAAATTGGATTAAACAAAATCACAAATTTTTCAAAAAAACTCAAAATTTATGAAAGACCTGAGGAATTGATGTCAATTTCATTAGGATCTGCAGAAACTACTTTGCTAAAGATGACAAGCGCTTACTCCTCATTTGTAAATGGTGGAAAGTTAGTTGAGCCAATATTTATAGACAGAATTCAAGATAGCAAGGGAAAAACAATTTTTAAAAATCAGTTAAGATTTTGTAAAGATTGCGACTTGATTTCATATACAAGTGAAAATCTTCCTCAAATAAAAAATAATTATAAGCAAATTTTTTCACCCCAAACAGCGTATCAAATGACATCTATTTTAGAAGGAGTTATTCAAAGAGGAACTGGAAAAAAATTAAAAGATCTTAATTTACAATTAGCAGGGAAAACAGGGACTACTAATAAAAATACCGATGCTTGGTTTATTGGTTTCACTTCAAATTTAGTAATCGGAGTTTATGTAGGTTTTGATAATCCAAGAACTTTAGGAAAATATGAAACAGGATCAAAAACTGCATTACCTATCTTCAAAGAATTTATTAAAAAATCAGTCAACAATCATGAGGCAAGACCATTCAAAGTAGCAAAAGGGATTAAAATGATGGTCGTAGATGCAACAACTGGTAAAAAAGCTGAGAGTAATTCTAAAAGTACTATTATTGAGTCTTTTAAAGAGGAAAAAATTGCAAATAATAATAAAATTGATATTGATAATATTGGCGATGTATCAAAAACAAATATTTTAAAGTTTTATTAAAATGGAATTAGAAACAAATAATTTAATTAAAGAGATTAACAAAATAATATTAAGAATTAAGGAGTTTCTTTGAAAAAAATAAACTTAATTCTAAACTTGATGAATTAAATAATAAAATTGAGAGCCAAAACTTCTGGCAAGACAGAAAATCATCAGAAAAAATTTTAAAAGAAAAAAAAAATTTAGAACTCTTAGTTGGATCATTTAGTAATTTTGAGAATGAGTTTAAAGACATAGTAGAAATTTTAGATCTGGCTATTTCTGAAAGCGATAAATCATTACAAGATGAAAGCTACGATAAATTGCAAGCTTTAAAATCTGCATTGAAAAAATTAGAGATAAAATGTTTTTTATCTAACGATAGTGATAATCTTGACAGTTACTTAGAATTTCATGCTGGTGCAGGTGGAACAGAAAGTCAAGACTGGGCTGAAATGCTTAGAAGAATGTACATGAAATGGGCATCAAACAAAGGACATTCTGTCGAACTAATTAGTGAGCACAGAGGAGACGAGGCAGGAATTAAATCATCTACAATAAAAATATCGGGTGACTATATTTATGGTTATCTTAAATCGGAGTCAGGGATTCATCGATTAGTGAGAATTTCTCCATTCGATTCAGGGGCACGAAGACATACGAGTTTCGCTAGTGTTTGGATTTATCCAGTTGTAGATGATAAAATAGACATTGAGATTATTGAAAAAGATTTAAGAATAGATACTTACAGGTCAAGTGGTGCTGGTGGACAGCATGTAAACACAACCGATAGTGCAGTAAGAATAACGCATATCCCAACTAAAATAGTTGTACAATGTCAAAATGAAAGATCACAACATAAAAATAAAGAAACATGTATGAATATGCTGAGAGCCAGACTTTATGAACATGAGCTTCAAAAAAGAGAAAAACAAAACGAAAATATAGAAAGTTCGAAATCAGATATTGGGTGGGGACATCAAATTAGATCTTATGTATTGCACCCATATCAGATGGTTAAAGATAATAGAACTAATTTTGAAAGCTCAAATCCTGAAAAAATACTCGATGGCGAAATTGATAATTTTCTTGAGAGCTCATTGTATAAAATAAATGCGTAAATACATATTTATAATAGCAATTACTATAATATTTTTATTTGCATCAATTATTTCTTATTTAAATTTTTTTGGTATCAAAACAGATAAATTTAACAACTTAATTTATTCAAAAATAAGTCAAATAAACCCAAAACTATCATCTGAAATTAATGATGTATTCATAAAATTAGATATCAAAGAACAGACAATAAAGCTTGAGACTTCAAACGTTAAATTACAAATTGCAGAAGAATATCTCTATTTAGATAGAATTATTTCAAAAGTCAGTATATCTAATTTGTTTAATAATAGATCAATTCAGAGTTTAAAAATTCTACTAAGGGAAGATGAAATATCAAATTTTAAAAGTTTTATTTCAGAGCATGATTATAACTTCTCAAGAGAATTAATTTTAAGTCAAATAAAAAAAGGCAAGATTAAAGCATCAATTGTTCTAGATTTTCAAAATAATAACAAAACATTTGATTATAGTATTTTAGGAAAGGTAACAAATGCACAAATAAACCTTTTAAACAAAGGTGAATTAGAGAAAATTTCTTTTAATTTTATATCAGATCAAAAACAACATTCCATAAATGATTTACAATTTATTTATGAAGATATTAATTTTAACTCAGAAACTATATCAGTCAAAAAAAGTGACAATAGTTTTATAATTAATGGAGATATATCGAATAAAAAACAGGGTTTTGACATAAAAAAATTACAAAAAAATTTAGATTATAACTTTGATTTTATTGAAAATTCCAAAGTAAACCTTTCATCAAATAATAAGTTTTCATTCAATCTAATTAATAAAAAAAAAATTGATAAATTTGAATTAAAATCAAAAATAGACTTTGATGAAATAAAATTTAAGAAGAATTTAAATCTACCAATCAATATTAATAATGGTGAATTAAAACTCGACTATAAAAATCACATAGTAGATATAAAGGTAAATTCAAAATTTTATTTTCTAAGTAATGAAAAGAAACAACCAAATTTCGGAGATGCCAAATTTTTAATTTCAAAAAAAAAAAATGAAAATATAAAAATTAAGGGAAATTTTTCTAACACAGGAAATAGAATAAACTCTGATCAAATTAAAAAAATACTTAATATTGATACTAAATTAATACCAAGTCAGGATTTACAATTTGATTCAAATAACTCAATAGAATTTGAATTTAATGAAAAAAATAAGATAGAAAAATACAAATTAAATTCAAATTTAAAAATTAGTAAATTAGAGATCTCACATAATGATAGTAATTTAAAGAGGTTTTTGCCTGAATATAAAGATATAATGTTTTTCAAAGATAATTTAATTAAAATAAATTTAAATAAAAAAATTAAAGATATAAAATTAAAAGGGTTATATTCATTAAATAATAACTTATCTGACAGTTATAAAATTAATTTAATTCAAAACTCAGAGATTTTAGATTTTGATGCTAATATTAATTTAAACAATCTCTTTTTAAATTTTAAATCACTTGATTATAAAAAAAATAAAAAAATTAATTCTAATCTAATCATAAAAGGTCGATATAAAGATGATTTAAAGTTTAACCAAATTGAATATAAAGAAAATCTGAATACTATAAAGGCAAGTAATATAACATTATCAAAAAAATATAAAATTAAAAATATTGATTCTATAATTTTGAATTATGAGAATTTAAATCAAAAATTAAATAATATTAAATTTCAAAAAAAAAATGATAATCGATATAAACTTTCAGGTAGTGAGTTTGACGCTCAATTACTCATTTCAAATTATTTAAAGGGTGAAAATACTAATAACATTTTTGAGAGATTTGAAAATATAAACGCAAACATATCAGTTGTACTTAATAATATATTTATAGATAAAAACAGTAAACTGACCAACTTAGTCGGTCAGATTTTATTAAAAAAAAATGATGTTATTTCTGCTGAAATTCGCTCTAAAATTAACAATAAAAATGATTTTTCACTATCTATAAAAACTAATTCAGGAGATGAAAAAGTTACTAATTTGTTTATTGAAGAGCCTGAACCATTTATAAAAAACTACAAGTTTATTAAAGGCTTCACTGAAGGTAAGCTCTCTTATGGGTCAATAGAAAAAAATAATGAAACAAAAGCAAATCTAAAAATATATGATTTTAAAGTTCAAGACGTTCCTGTTCTAGCAAAATTACTTACACTTGCCTCTCTTCAAGGTATTGCGGATCTTCTTACAGGAGAGGGTATTCGATTTAATGAATTTGAAATGAATTATCAATCAAAACAGTCACTTACTAACATAAATGAAATGTATGCTATTGGACCAGCAATTTCTATTTTAATGGAGGGTTATATTGAGAGAAATAAACTAACAAGTCTTAGAGGCACTCTAGTGCCAGCTACCACAATAAATAAAACAATATCAAAAATCCCCTTATTAGGAGATATTTTGGTAGGGAAAAAGGTTGGGGAAGGAGTTTTTGGCGTAAGCTTTAAAATCAAAGGTCCACCAAAAGATCTAAAAACTTCTGTAAATCCAATTAAAACTCTTACACCAAGATTTATAACTAGAACTTTAGAAAAGTTAAAAAAAAATTAAATAATAATTTTAAAATGTTTTTTTTTTCCAACTGAAAGTTTAATAAAACCTTTGTTTTCAAACAATTTTTTACTTATTAATATTTTTCCATCTTTAATTTTCTCATTATCAATTTTAATTCCATTGTTTTGAATTAATCTTCTTATTTCACTTTTTGATAACTCATTATTCGTATGTTCTATCAAACTAATTATATCCTTTCCAATTAAATCACTTCCAATTTTAACACTAGGTAAATGTTCACCAGTTGAGTTTTCTTTAAAAGTAGATTTTGCTAATTCTTCAACTTTTTTTGTTTCAATTTCTCCATGTAACATCTTTGTAGCTTCATTAGCTAATAAAATTTTCAAATCGTTGATATTTTCATTTTTGATATCTTCTATTTTTTCTAAAGATAAATCTGTGAACATTTTCAGAAAATTGATAACGTCTCGATCATCTGTGTTTCTCCAAAATTGCCAATAATCATAGATAGATAGGAGATTTTTATCTAACCATACTGCTCCACTTTCAGTCTTTCCCATTTTGGCACCTGAGGCCAGAGTTATAAGAGGGGTTGTCAATCCAAAAACTTCTTTTGATGAATACCTTTTGATTAAATCAACACCATTAACAATGTTTCCCCATTGATCTGATCCTCCAATTTGAAGAAGACAATTGTGTTTTTTATTCAATTCAAGAAAGTCATATGCTTGAAGTATCATATAATTAAATTCCATATAACTTAAAGACTGTTCTCTATCCAAACGAAGTTTTACACTATCGAAACTTAACATTTTATTGATTGTAAAATGTTTCCCTATATCTCTTAGAAAAGAAATATAGTTTAACTCTTTTAACCAAGAATAATTATTTACGAATATAGGAGATGTCGCCTTATTTTCAGTATTAAGATATTTTTTTAAAACAAGCTCAATACTTTTAATATTTTTTTCAATCTCACTTTCATCTAAAATTTTTCTTGTTTTATCTTTTCCTGATGGGTCTCCTATCCTAGTTGTTCCTCCACCTAGCAAAACTATTGGCTGGTGTCCATGCTTTTGCAATTGCCTCAAACACATGATTTGTAACAAACTACCCACATGCAGACTTTGAGCAGTGCAATCAAATCCTATATACCCTTTGATACTTTCTTTATTTAATAGATTTGAAAGTTCTACTTCATCTGTACACTGATAGAAATAGCCTCTGTCTTTAAATTCTCTTAAAAAATCATTCATAATTTAGTATTTTCAATATACATATTTATTTAAAAATAATAATCAATAATGGACAACTGTATTACTTCTTTGGGTTTAATGAGCGGCACTTCTTTAGATGGGATTGATGCAAGTATTATTAATTCAGATGGAAATTCACACCTAAAAGTAAAAGTAAACCATTTTTATGAATATAAAGCTGAGTTTAGACAAAAATTAAGAGATTATATTAAAAATATAAATTCAATAGAGGATATAACAAATAGTATTTCTGAATACAAAAATCTTGAAAAAGAAATCACTCTTCTTCATTCAGATATATCAAAAAAATTAATATCCAAGCATACTACTGAAGTTGATTTAGTGGGTTTTCATGGACAAACAATTATTCATAAACCTGAAAAAAAATATTCAATTCAGATGGGAAACCCAAATTTATTATCTCAATTAATTCAAAAAAAAGTCATTTTTAATTTTAGAAAAAAGGATATTGAAAATAATGGAGAGGGCGCACCTTTAACACCAGTATATCACTCTTTGCTATCAAAAAAAATCTTTCCTAATGAGGAATGTATTTTTTTAAATATAGGAGGGGTGTCCAATTTTACTTACTGTAGTAATGAAGAATTATTTGCTAGAGATATAGGACCAGGAAATGTTTTATTAGATGAATATTTAAAAAAAACAAAAAATTTAGATTTTGATAAAAACGGTGAAATTGCCTCTACAGGTCAAATCAACATAGATATTATAAATCAATTTATCGAGCATGATATTTACAGTTCAGAAGATAGACATTCCTATGATAGAAAAGATTTTGATTTTAATTTTATTAAAGGATTAATTTTTGAGGATGCCGTCGCAACTCTTAATTATTTTACTGCCTTAATTATTTCAAATTATTTAAATGATAATTTTATAAATTGTTCTAATGTAATTTTATGTGGAGGTGGAAGAAAAAATAAAACATTAATTCAAAATTTGAAAGGTTTATTAAAAAAAAATATTTGTGATATCGATAAATTTAATTATGATGGAGATTTTATTGAGTCCCAAGCATTTGCTTATTTAGCAATAAGATCATATCTTAAAAAAAATATATCTTTTCCTTCTACAACAAAAGTAAGTAAACCAATTTCAGGTGGAGAGATTTTTAAAAATTACTAATATAGAGCTGTTTCTTTTTTGATATATTTATTTAAGGATTTAATAAGAGCAATATCAGCTTTTGAGAAGAAATGATTTGCTTCTGTAATAGAATCAAATTCTACTTTAATTCCTTTTTGAGCACTTAGTCTTTTGTTTAAATCGTTAATGTGCTCAACAGGAACCAATTCATCTTTTTTACCGTAAATCATTATTCCTGAAGTAGGACATGGTGATAAAAATGAAAAATCATAAACATTTGGTTGGGGTGAAATTGCAACAAATCTATTTATTTCTGGTCTTCTCATAAGTAATTGCATTGCAATTAATGATCCAAAGGAAAATCCTGAAATCCAACATTGTGAATTGTCAAAGTTTTCTCGCTCCAACCAATCTAGTGCAGCGGCAGCATCTGCTAGCTCACCCTGACCATTGTCAAATTCTCCATCACTTTTACCAACTCCTCTAAAGTTTACTCTACAGACTGAAAAGTCGTTATCCATAAAAGTTTGAAATGTATCAACAACAACTTTGTTATTCATAGTTCCACCATATTGAGGGTGGGGGTGCAAAACTAATGCAATTGGAGACGTATTTTTTTTACTTTTATAATATTTTGCTTCTAGCCTTCCTGCAGGCCCAGGAATAAATATTTCAACAATTTTGTTATCTGTAGTTGTCATTGATAATTAATCTCAAAAAAAAATTTTATTTTTCTATCAAAATTGAGCGACAAAATGCAAGTTTTAAAATTTTTCATAAACTTGACTATTTTAGTCGGGTATATATATAACCCGCATAAAATAATAATAATATGAAATTATCAAGCAAAGGAAGATATGCAGTTATGGCACTTGCCGATCTAGCAAAATTTGATCCTAATGAACCAGTGTCTTTAAGGGATATCTCTTTAAGACAAGGAATATCTTTAGATTATCTTGAACAATTGTTTTTAAAGTTAAAAAAAAATAACATCGTAAATAGTGTTCGTGGGATTAAGGGTGGATATATTCTTTCTAAAGAAGCATCTAATATCAAAATTTCAGATATCTTTTTTGCAGTTGATGAAAAGGTAAAAACTATAGGGTGTGAAAAACATTCAAAAAAAGGGTGCAATGGTAAAACAGCCAAATGCATTACTCATGATCTCTGGGATGAATTAGAGGATTATATAAATAATTTTTTTGAAAAAAAAAGTCTTAGAGATTTACTAAATCAATCAACAAATAGATTATAGATGAGAGATAAACAAATAGAAGATTTAAAAGAATATAAATATGGATTTACAACTGATATAGAAAATATCAGAGCACCAAAAGGTTTAAATGAGGAAGTAATAAAATTTATTTCTAAAATAAAAAAAGAACCAGACTGGATGTTGGATTGGAGATTAAAAGCATTTGAGAGATTAAAAAACTTAAAAGAACCAAATTGGCAAAAACCGAAATATCCAAAAATTGATTACCAAGATTTATATTATTATTCAGCTCCCAAAAGTGCGTCTGATAAACCAAAAAGTCTAGATGAATTAGATCCAAAGCTTTTGGAAACTTATCAAAAACTTGGTATACCACTTCAAGAACAAAAAAGATTAAATGGAATAGCAGTAGATGCTGTGTTTGACTCTGTTTCAGTTGCAACGACATTTAAAGATAAGTTGACTGAAAAAGGAATAATATTTTGTTCAATGTCAGAGGCTATTCAAAAACATCCAGAATTAGTAAAAAAATATCTTGGTTCAGTTATACCAGTTACAGATCATTATTTTGCAACTTTAAATTCTGCAGTGTTTACAGATGGTTCATTTGTTTACATTCCAGAGGGTGTAAGATGTCCTATGGAATTATCAACATATTTTAGAATTAATGCATCCGAGACAGGTCAATTTGAAAGAACTCTAATTATTGCCGATAAAGGAAGTTATGTTAGCTATCTGGAAGGGTGTACTGCTCCTATGAGAGATGAAAACCAATTACATGCTGCAAATGTTGAACTTGTTGCATTAGATGATGCAGAAATAAAATATTCAACTGTCCAAAATTGGTACCCGGGAGATAAAGATGGCAAGGGTGGGATTTATAATTTTGTAACTAAAAGAGGATTATGCAAAGGTGTAAATTCTAAAATATCTTGGACGCAAGTAGAAACTGGTTCAGCAATTACTTGGAAATATCCTAGTTGCATTTTGCAAGGAGATAACTCTGTTGGAGAATTTTACTCAATTGCAATTACAAATAATCATCAAAAAGCAGATACTGGTACTAAAATGATTCACATTGGCAAAAATACTAAAAGTAAAATAATATCCAAAGGTATTTCAGCTGGATACGCTGATAATACTTATAGAGGTCTTGTAGATATTTTTCCAAAAGCTAAAAATGCCAGAAACTTTACACAGTGTGACTCACTATTAATGGGTAACAAATGTGGTGCACACACTGTTCCTTACATTAAAAATAGAAATTCAGACTCAAATATAGAACATGAGGCAACAACATCAAAAATCAGTGAAGAGCAATTATATTATTGTCAACAAAGAGGTTTAAATTCAGAGGAGGCTGTAGGGCTAATAGTTAACGGTTTTTGTAAAGAAGTTCTTCAACAATTACCAATGGAATTTGCTGTTGAAGCGCAAAAATTAGTTGGAATTAGTTTGGAAGGAAGTGTTGGATAATGTTGGAAATAAACAATTTAGAAGCAGGTATTGATAACAAAGAAATTCTAAAAGGACTTAGCTTAAAAATAAATCCTGGAGAAGTTCACGCAATAATGGGTCCAAACGGATCAGGAAAAAGCACTTTATCAAATATTTTATCTGGAAAAAAAGGTTATGAAATAAAAGGAGATGTAAAATTTGAAAATTCAAACTTGCTGGATCTTGAAATTGAAGAGAGAGCCCACAAAGGAATATTTTTAGCATTCCAGTATCCTCTAGAAATTCCAGGTGTAAACACTAACAACTTTTTAAAAACTTCATTAAATGCTGTGAAAAAAGCAAAAGGTGAAAAAGAATTAGATGCAATTGAATTTCTTAAGCTTGTGAAAGAAAAATCTTCACAATTAAAATTTGATCAAAATATTTTGTCACGACAGCTAAATGTAGGATTTTCAGGAGGAGAAAAGAAAAAAAATGAAATTCTTCAAATGTCTATCTTAAATCCAAAATTATCAATATTAGATGAAACAGACTCTGGTTTAGATATCGATGCACTTAAAATAGTTTCCGATGGAGTAAACTCATTAAGAAATACAAATAATTCTTTTTTAATAATAACGCATTATCAAAGGTTACTTAATTATATAAAGCCAGATTTCGTTCATGTTTTAAAAGACGGAAAAATAATAAAAACTGGGAATTTTGAACTAGCACTAGAATTAGAAAAACAAGGTTATGAGAGCTTATAAATGTTAAAAGAAAATTTAGAATTTGAAAGTTTAACTTATAAAACTTTAGGAAACACTAAAGAGCGTAAAGAGCATTTTTTTAAATTTGTAGAAAGTGGGTTTCCCTCAAAAAAATTGGAAGATTGGAAGTTTTCAGATTTAAAATCAATTATAAATAAAAACATAAAAGAACTTAAATTTGGCTTTAATACCATTGAAAATAAAAGTTACAATTTAAAATATATAAAAAATTTTGAACATTCAAAAATTGTTATTTTAAATGGAGAGTTCCTATCAGCAGATATTTTAGATATAGATAAAAATAAAATAGAGATAAAAAATGAAAACTTAATTTTTAGTGAAAGTTTGAATGAACCTTTAAATAATTTGAATAAGGCTTTTGCGAGTAGATTAATTAAATTAAATGTTTTAGAGGATAAAATTGTAGAAAAACCTTTAGTTATTTATCATATATGTGATTTAGATAACAAAACAAATTTAATTAATACAAGATTTGAGTTAACACTTCATAAAAATTCATCTTTATCAACTTTGAATTTATTCGAAGATAAATCAGTTAGTGGTTTTAATAATCATAACTTTAATATTCTTATCAATAAAAATTCAAACCTTAAAAATTATATTTTTGATTTAAATAAAAATCAAAATCTAAGATACAGCTTCACTAATATTGATATTTATGAAAACAGTAATTCAGAAAACTTTATTTATTCATCTGGATCTAAATTTTCAAAATATGAAATAAATACTAATTTAAAAGAAAAATATAGCTCTGCTTTTATTAATGGGATTATAAATTTAGACAAGAACAATCATCATGAAATTAAAACAAATATTAACCATTTGGCTGAAAATACAAAAAGTTATCAATTAATAAAAAGTGTTTTAAACGATAAGTCTACTGGAGTTTATCAAGGTAAAATTTTTGTTAACGATCAAGCTCAAAAAACAGACGGATATCAATTAAGTAAAGCCTTACTTTTAAACGAAAATACAGAATTTAATGGTAAACCAGAATTAGAAATTTACGCAGATGATGTAAAATGTTCTCATGGTTCTACTTCAGGAAATTTGGATGAAAATTCAATATTTTACCTAATGTCTAGAGGTTTAAATTACGATCAGGCAAAAAAGTTACTAATAGTTGGTTTCATTAATGATGTAATTGAAAAAATAACAAACATCGAAATACAGAAATATCTAAAGGAGGCAATAAATTAATGGATATAGATAGCATTAAAAAAGAATTTCCAATATTTGATAACAAAGTTCAAAATAATGATCTTGTATATTTAGACAGCGCAAACTCCTCACAAAAACCAAGAGTAGTAATTGATAGAATATATGATTTTTATTCTAAAGAGTTTTCTAACGTAGGTAGAAGTGTTCATTATTTAGCTGTTGCTGCAACAAATCTTTATGAAAATACAAGAACATCAGTTCAAAGATATATTAATGCCAAAGATAAGAATGAAATTGTATTTACCAAAGGTGCTACAGAAGCAATTAATTTGGTAGCAAATACCTTTGGGCAAAAATATCTAGAAGAAGGTGATGAAGTTTTATTAACAGAACTTGAACATCATTCTAATTATGTTCCTTGGCATTTCCTAAGAAATTCAAAAAAAATTAAAATTGAATTTGCTGAGATTAATGAAGCAGGTGAGATAACTATTGAAGCAATAAAAAACAAAATAACTAATAAAACAAAAATTATAAGCGTTACTCATTTATCAAATGTAACTGGAGCAATATTACCGATTAAGGAAATTGTAGAACTTGCACACTCAAAAAATATTCCTGTTTTAGTGGATGGTTGCCAAGGAGCACCACATTTAAAATTAGATATGCAGGAATTAGATTGTGATTTTTATGCTATATCAGGACATAAAATGTATGGGCCAACAGGAATAGGGGTTTTATATGCGAAAAAGAAATGGTTAGATGATTTACCTCCATACCAAGGTGGTGGAGGAATGATAAATGAAGTTAAAAAAACTGGAATTTCTTATAGTGAACTACCAAATAAATATGAGGCAGGCACAATGGCAACAGCCCAAGTAATTGCATTTAACGAATCTATAAAATTTATGGAAAAAGTTGGTATTGAAAATATAGAAAAGCACGAGAAAGAGTTATTGGATTATGGATTAGATATTTTGGGGAAAAATAATTCAATAAAAATTGTAGGCAATCCAAAAAATAAAGGTGGAGTGATTTCTTTTACCATTGAAGGTGTTCACCCACATGATATTGCAACTATTCTTGATGAAGATGGAGTAGCAATCAGAGCAGGACATCATTGCTGTCAGATATTACATGAAAAGCTGAAACTCCCAGCCACTGCAAGAGCATCGTTTGGTATATATAATACAAAAGATGATATCGATCAATTAAGCCAATCAATAGAAAATTGTAAAAAAATATTTAACATATAATGGACCTAAAAGAATTATATCAAGAAATTATTTTGGATCATGGTAAAAATCCTAGAAATTTAAGAAAAACTGAAAACTTTAATAAAGACGCTAAAGGGCATAATCCTTTATGTGGAGATAACGTTCATATCTATTTAAAATTAAACGAAAATAAAAAAGTTGAGGATATTTCATTTGAAGGACATGGGTGCGCTATATCAATGGCATCAGCCTCTATAATGACTGATTTAGTTAAAGGTAAAGAGGAAGCTGAGGTAAAAGAAATTGTAAACGATTTTTTAGATATGATTAAAGAAAAAGAGGAACTTCAAAATAAAATCTTAAATGAAGATGAAAAAACTAAATTAATGTGTCTATCAGGTGTAAAACAGTACCCTATGAGAGTAAAATGTGCTACTCTTTCTTGGCATACTCTAACATCAGCAATAGATGATTTTCAAAAAATAGTAAATACTGAAAGCTAAAAATGGATTTAAAAGAAAAAGTAATTACAGAAATAAAAAAAATATATGATCCTGAAATTCCGGTAAATATTTATGAACTTGGTTTGATTTATGACATTAGAATTAAAGATAAAGACGTCCAAGTTAAGATGACGCTTACAACACCTAACTGTCCAGTTGCAGAAAGTTTGCCTAAAGAAGTTAAGGATAGTATAATGGAACTTAAAGAAGTTAATAAAGTTGATCTTGATTTGGTTTGGGATCCTCCTTGGGACAAATCAATGATGTCAGAGGCAGCAAAATTAGAACTAAATTTATGACAAAACAAATAATAACTCTAAGCGATAATGCAGCAGCAAGAATAAAAGAAATAATGTCTAAAGATCAGCAGAATTCTCTTGGTGTAAGAGTTGGAGTTAAATCAGGCGGATGCGCAGGGATGTCTTATATTATGGAATATACAAAAGAAATTAATCCTAATGATGAATTAATTGAAGATAAAGGGGTTAAAGTTTTTATTGATTCTGCAGCGGTAATTTATCTGCTTGGTACAGAAATGGATTATAAAAAAGATCAATTTTCGTCCTCATTTGTGTTCAATAATCCCAATGAAACAGAGCGTTGTGGATGCGGAGAGTCATTCAAAATCTAGTATTAGTTTAGTGCATACCAGAGTTGTTAAAAACACATATCTATTGTATAAACAAGATATGAATAAATTTGAGTTTAAAAATCTTGTTAAAGACCTTAAGGATAACTTGAAGGAAAGATCATTCTTTAAAGTTTTACGTAAAGAAGTTGAGACTGGAGCTAATGGTACTCAAGATTACGTTGTTAAAAAAGGTGTTAACAAAGATTCAATTGCATCAACTAAACAGTAGTTAATTATTAACTGCTATAATACATCTCAAACTCAACCGGGTGAGGTGCATGCTCAAACTTATGAATTTCCTCGAACTTAAGTGCAATATAGGCGTCTATTTGATCGTCACTAAATACTCCACCTTGAGTTAAAAACTCTCTATCTTTATCCAAAGCTTCCATTGCTTCTCTTAAAGATCCACAAACTGTTGGAATACTTTTTACTTCTTCCTCAGGTAATTCATACAAATCTTTGTCAAAAGAGTCCCCAGGATGAATTTTATTTTTAATACCATCTAAACCCGCCATTAACATTGCTGCAAAAGTTAAGTAAGGGTTTCCAGCAGCATCTGGAAATCTAATTTCACACCTTGCACCATTTTTGCTTAAAGTAATTGGTATCCTACAAGATGCAGATCTGTTACGTGCTGAATATGCTAATAATACTGGTGCTTCGAAACCAGGTATTAATCTTTTGTAACTGTTTGTTGTAGAGTTAGCAAATGCATTAATTGCTTTAGCATGTTTTAAAATTCCACCAATATAAAACAATGCTGTTTCAGATAATCCTGAATATGCATCACCAGAAAAAACAGGAGTATCACCTTTCCAAACTGATTGGTGTATATGCATACCCGAACCATTATCTCCTGCCACAGGTTTTGGCATAAACGTAGCTGTTTTTCCAAATGAGTGTGTAACCATTTGAACAACATATTTATATAACTGAACATTATCCGCTTGGTTTACTAGCGTACCAAAATACATACCTAACTCGTGTTGACTTGGAGCAACTTCATGGTGATGTTTTTCAACTTTAATACCAACATCCTTTAATCCTTTTAAATATTCGCCTCTCATATCTTGAGCACTATCAACTGGTGGAACTGGAAAATATCCTCCTTTTATACCAGGTCTATGTCCCATGTTTCCATTTTCATACCTTTTTCCAGAATTGTAAGGACCTTCCGTGCTATCAATAGCAAAACTAGTTTCGTTCATATCGTTTTTAATTCTTACATCATCAAAAACAAAAAATTCTGGTTCTGGTCCGAAAAAAGCTTTATCACCAATACCTGAGGATTTTAGATATTCCTCTGCTCTTTTAGCTGTACCCCTTGGATCACGTTCATAAGGGTTTTTCTTTACAGCATCTAAAATATCACAGAATAAAACTAATGTATTATGAGAAGTAAAAGGGTCCATAAACATTCTTGATAAATCTGGTTTTAGTATCATGTCAGACTCATTTATTGCTTTCCAACCAGCTATTGACGAACCATCAAAAAAGACACCTTGATTTAACATGTCTTCATCTACTACCGTAGAGTCTATTGTTAAGTGTTGAAGTTTTCCTCTCGGGTCTGTAAATCTAAGATCTACAAATTCAGCCTCTTTATCTTTGATCATCTTAAGTACATCACTAGCGCTCATAATTACTCCTATTAATTTTGTAATCTGGGGTCATTAACATTAAAAAAATGATAAATAATGCATATAAAATAGATAACACGTATGCATTTTTTACATATATATATGCTCAAAAAATTGATTTTTTTAACAACTTTAGATTGATATGAACATAATAGACAAAGAACCAGTGCTAAGAGCAAAAAAAGCACTTAAAGATTTTGATGGCTCCCTTGATGTAATTGAATTAAAAACTTCAGCTAGAACTGCAATTGATGCCGCCAATTCACTGAAATGTGAAATAGGTGCAATTGTAAAAAGTCTTCTTTTTAAAACAGAAAAAAACTTCATTTTATGCTTGGTAGCAGGAGATAAAAAATGCTCTTTAAAAAAATTAAAAAAAATCACTAATTTAAATGATATAAAAATGGCGTCTCCTGATGAGGTAAAGCAACATACTGGCTATACAATAGGAGGTGTTTCACCTGTAGGACATCTTACAGACTTACAAATTTATATTGATACAACTTTAGAAAGATTTGCAAAAATTTTTGCAGCAGCGGGCCATCCAAATTGTTTATTTGAGATTAGTTTTAATAATTTAATAAAACTTACTAACGGGAAAATTAAAAATTTAATAGAATGAGACAACCAAATTTAATTGATTATATTTTATTAACTCTTCTAGCTTTAATTTGGGCATCAGCTTTCTTTAATATTAAGATAGCCACATATTCATTTGGACCTGTAACCATTGCTTTATTAAGAGTATTTTTTGGAGCTATTCCAGTTTTAATTTTATGTTTTTATAAAAAAATTAAAGTAGAGGCATTTTCAAAAGAATGGTATTGGTTTGCAATAATTGGTTTTATAAACTTGGTTGTTCCTTTTTTCCTTATTTCTTATGGTGTGAAATCTGTTCAAAGTAATCTAGCTGCAATTTTAATGTCTACAACACCTTTATCCTCAACAATTTTGGGGCATTATTATACGAAAAATGAAAAATTTAACTTTACAAAAACTATTGGAATTTTAATTGGTTTTGCAGGGATAGTATATTTATTTTCTGATAATTTATTAATTAATGAAAATAATTTTATCTCTGCAATACTAATTCTAGTTGGGTCTACTTGTTATGTAATTGGTGGTGTACTTACTTTAAAAATAAAAGAAAAAAAAAATGAAAATGTTACTGGTTCCATATTAATTTGGGCAGTTATAATTTTAATACCTCTATCTTTTTTTATTGAAAAACCTTGGACATATAATCCATCAATTCAGTCAACTATTTCTGTAATATATCTAGGATTGGTATCTACAGGTATAGCTTGGTTGTTAAGATTTAAAATTTTAGTTGACAATGGTTTAATCTTTCAGTCGCAAGTATCTTATTTAATTCCTATATTTGGAACTATTCTTAGTTATATATTTCTAAAAGAATTAATTACTGTAAAAGTATTAATATCTCTAATAGCCGTTGTAATTGGTATTTACTTTGTAAGACGAGCGGGTGGTAAAAAGGTTATTTAAGAGTTGAAATTTCTTTAATATGCTCTGGTTTAGTTTCGCAACAGCCACCTAAAATTCTTGCACCTTTTTCAACCATTCTTTTTGTAAATTTATAAAACTCTTTTGCACTTAGATTTCTTGAACCAAGTGCAATGTTAGGATTTGTTCCTATTTCATTATGTTTTGCTGAATTAAAAGTTTGCACTGGAGTTGGTTCTTCAATGCCCCATAAATTTACCTTAAATCCAAAAGGAAGTTTTAAATCAGAAAAAAAATCAGACGTTCTCTCAACTATTTCAGGAGATACACAAGCAAAAACTAGACCAATCCAACTGTTACATTTAAATTTTTCAATTATATTTTGAACACTTTCACCTGAAGGTAATTTGCAATTTTTTTTTAAATGTACGCCTACAACCACCTTTTTTCCAAGTTTTTCGACAATATTCGAAGCAATTTCGATTTCTCTACCACTGCTTACAACATCAAGATAAAAAAAATCAACATAAGGACTTATTATTTTAGCCTGCTCCTCAAAATCAGATTGAATTTCTGGTGAACTTCTTTCATCTTCAACATAAGTATCACTTTGAGATGGCAATGAACCAGCTATCAATATATTTTGTTTAGAAATCTCTCTAGCTTTATTTGCCAATATACCTGCTTGTTCGTTTGCATATTGAAATTTATCTAAAACTTTATTTTGAATAAATCTAATTTTTCTTGCAGAAAAGTTATTTGTTACAATTATATCTGCACCTGCGTTTATGTAGGACAGATGTGCATCAATTACTAACTTATGAAATTCTCTCTCAATTAATGCACTTGCAGACCATAGTGTACCTTTTGATATCAAACCTTTACTTAAAAGTTCCTGACCCATTCCTCCATCGAAAATTCTAATTTTTTCAAAATATTTAGTATCCATAAAATTATTTTTCTGGTCGTGTAGCAATATAAACACCTATTGATGCAATTAAAAAACCAATTATATCAATGTAGTATAAATTTTCGTTTAAAAATAACCAAGCCATCAAAGCAGATACAGATGGTATTAAAAAGAAAAAAGAAGTGGTTTTACTTGCCGAATTTTTTCTTATCAAGAACATAAGAATTGTAAAAGCACCAAATGAGACTAGCAAAACTTGATGACTCATAGCAGCTATGAAAGTAAAAGAAAAATTAATTTGAAATTTTGTAAAAAAAACTATTATTAATATATGGAATAAACATCCTCCGAGGGCTTGATAGGTATTACTTGTTTCTAGCGGTAAATTATTTGAGATTTTTTTTTGCCAAATTGTTGCAAATGTAATTGATACAAGAGAAATTATAGTTGCTATCACTCCATCAAAAGGAATATTTTTTCCTATGTCAAAACCCAAGACTAATACAGCACCTAAAAATCCAAGTAATATTCCAATCCACTGATGATAGGATACATTCTCTTTAAGAATTGGACCTGCCAATATGTTTGTTAGAATAGGTTGTAATGTTACAATTAATGCAGCTATACCAGTTGGCATTCCAACAGAAACTGAATAAAAAACTCCTCCAAGGTAAATTCCATGAAACAAAACACCACTTACCAATGATTGAATTAAATTTGATTTAGAAACTACTAGACTAAAATTTTTATATATTGAAAAAATTAAAAAACCTAGAGATACAAAAAAAAATCTAAAAGCTAATGCTGAAAAAGGTTCACTATGATCAACAATCGGTTTTGTTGTGATAAAAGCAGATGACCACAAAACAATAAATATCAAAGGAAAAATCTTTGTCATTTATAAAAAACTTATATTAAATAAAGATTTAGAACAATTTAAAGAGGATGTTTTGCTCTATTAAGTTTTAAGACCTAAGTGAGTATATTTTATATTTAAGTAATCTTTAATAGCCATAGAACCACCCTCTCGTCCATATCCGGTTTGTTTAATACCTCCAAATGGTGCTTCTGCTATTGCAACCGTTGGCGTGTTAACAGCCACACATCCAGTCTCCATTAGTTCAGAAGCTTTATGTGCTTTTTCCATAGAGTTTGTATAAATATAACTACACAATCCTAAATCATTATTATTTGCTCTTTCAACAACTTCATCAAAAGACTTGAAAGATAGCATAGGAACCAGAGGTCCAAATGGTTCTGTTTTCATTATAGTAAAATTATCATCAACATCATCAAAAACAGTTGGCTCATAAAAATACCCTTTATTAAAGCCTGATGGTCGTTTTCCACCTATTAAAACTTTAGCACCTTCTTTTTTTGTTGTTTCAACAAGCTCTTCAATTTCGCCTAATCTTTTTAAAGTTGTTATAGGACCCAATTGAACATCTTGCTCCATACCATTTCCTATTTTTAATTTTTTAGTTTTTTCTATAAATTTGTTAACAAATTCATCTTTCTTACTTTCTTGAATGTAAAATCTATTTGGGGAAATACATACTTGTCCATTATTTCTAAATTTTGCGGCAATGGCCATGTCAGCAACTTTTTCAATATTACAATCTTCAAATACAATAAAAGGAGAGTGACCACTTAATTCCATTGTTACTCTTTGAACTTTATCAGCTGCTTTCTTAAGTATTAATTTTCCAACTCTGGTTGATCCTGTAATTGAAACTTTTTTCACAATATCGGACTCAAGCAATTGCTCAGAAATTGAGGGAGGATCACCAGACAATAAATTAACAACTCCATCAGGAACACCACATTCTTTGCAGATGTCAACTAATTCCATAACTGTTCCAGGTGTTATTACATCTGGTTTGCAAATTACCGAGCATCCTGCAGCTAAGGCAGTAGAAATTTTTCTAGACGCTAATATTAGAGGAAAGTTCCATGGTACTAGTGCAGCAACAACCCCAACAGGCTGGTAGTATACATGAACTCTAGTATCTGAAAATCTACTTTCAACAGTTTGTCCATATATTCTTTTTGTCTCCTCTGAGTTCCATTCAAAAATATCGGCAGCACCACCTGCTTCACCAACCCCCTCCGCCAATGGTTTTCCAACCTCTAAAGTCATCCATTTGGCTAAAATATCTTTTTTCTCCCTTATCTTATCAGCTATTCTCCTTAAAACTTTAGATCTTTCCCAAGGTGTAGTATTTCTCCATTTTTTAAATCCACTCTCAGATGAAAGTAGTGCCTTTTTTACGTCTTCACGGCAGGCTTTAGATGCATGACCTAAAATTTCCTCTGTTGCAGGATTTATTACTTCGTAGGTCTCATTATTTTGAGACTTTTGCCATTTACCGTCTATAAATTGTCCAAACTTTTCATACATAATTTAAATTTATTATTTAAAATAATTTTACTGACATTTAGCATTAATAAAACCTAATAACTAATATTTTATTTCTATTTCAACACAATATGTTTTATTTTGATTTGTGGGTAAATAAATATGAACACCAAATTTAATAAATTAATAATAATTAGTGTTAGACATCAGTAAATGAACATAGGTTTTATAGGCACAGGTTTAATGGGAGCCCCCATGATCAAAAATTTATTAAAATCAAAACATCAAATAAGCATATTTAATAGAACTATAAGCAAAGCTAAAAAACTTAAGAAATATGGAGCTTATTTATCTTATAGAATTGAGGAATTAGTAAAAGATAAAGAGATCATAATTACAATGCTTACAGATGACAAAGCTGTAAACGATATAATTAGAAGCAAAACATTTTTAAATAATGTTTGCAAAGAAACAACAGTAATAGATATGAGTTCAACTAAACCAAGTACTGCATTAGATAATTTTAAAACATTAAAAAAAAGGGGAGTTTACTTTTTAGATGCCCCAGTATCAGGAGGAACTAAAGGAGCTGAAAGTGCTAGCCTTGCTATTATGGTTGGAGGAGAAAAAAAAATATATAAAAAAAATTTAAAAGTTCTAAAAATGTTAGGGATTCCAAATTACGTAGGAAAACCATCATCCGGTCAGGCAGCAAAACTCGCAAATCAAATTATTGTAGGTATTACTATTGGCGCAGTATCAGAAGCAATAATATTGTCTAAAAAATTGGGCCTTAAACCAATTAATGTTTTAAAGGCTTTAAAAGGAGGATGGGCTGATAGTAAAATATTACAAACTCATGGATTAAGAATGATAAAAGAAGATTTTAAAGCCAGAGGTAAAGTTGCATCGCAATTAAAGGATATGGAGAATATTTTAAATACAGCTAAAATGAATAAGATAAATCTTCCTCTCTCAATGATTATTAGAAATTTGTATAAAAAATTATCAAAAAAAGGCCATGACAATTTAGATCACAGCTATTTGTACAAAGAAATAAAAAATTACTTATAAATATTTAAGAGGAAAATGAAACTTTTAAGAATTGGAAAAAAGAATTATGAAAAACCAGCCATCTTAAGTAAAGATGGTAAAATAATAGACATTAGTTCATGCATTAAAGATTTCAATCCTGATAACTTAAATTTTGAAACAATTTCAAAATTACATAGTATAGACTTATCTTCATTGCCAGAACTTTCTTCAAGCGAGAGAATTGGTTCTTGTATTACAAACCCAGGAAAATTTATTGCCATAGGACTAAATTTTTCTGATCATGCTGCTGAAACAGGATCAAAACCTCCATCTGAGCCTATAGTATTTATGAAGGCAACAAGTTGTATAAACGGTCCTAACGACGATATAGAAATTACTAAAGATTCAAAAAAACTTGATTGGGAAGTTGAATTAGGAATTGTTATTGGAAAACATGCTAAACATATATCTGAAAAACAGTCTCAAGATCACATTTTAGGATATTGTTTAGTAAATGATGTGAGTGAAAGAGAATGGCAAATTGAAAAAAAAGGTCAATGGGTTAAAGGCAAATCACATGACACTTTTGGTCCAATTGGTCCATATTTAGTAACTAAAGATGAAATTTCGAACGCTAATAATTTAAACATGTCTTTGGACGTAAATGGAGCCAGAATGCAAACTGGTAATACAAATACTATGATTTTTAATGTGGATGTAATAGTTTCTTATTTAAGTAAATTTATGTCTTTGCATCCAGGGGATATAATAACCACTGGAACCCCTCCAGGAGTAGGTATGGGAATGAAGCCACAAAAATTTTTAAAACCTAATGACAAACTTCGGTTATCAATAGATAATTTAGGAGAACAAAACTCCAAAGTTGTATTATTATAGCGCAAAACAATAAGTATTTATGATCAAAAGAGATTTATATTATGAGAGAATTCCAACAAAATCACTTAGAGATGATATAAGACTTCTTGGAAATATACTTGGAAATGTGATTAAAAAACAAGAGGGTCAAACATTTTTTAATCTTGTTGAAAAAATTAGAAAACTTTCAAAAGCAAATAGAGCTAATATTAAACAACAAGATTCATATAAAAAAATTTCGAAAACATTAAGTCAAATTAATCCAAGTAATACTTATAAACTTACAAGAGCATTTTCTCATTTTATGAATTTTATAAATCTTGCGGAGTCTATTGATGCTTCAAGAACTTTAGATGAATTTGAGAATAATAAAGCTAAAGCAAACAAAAATATTTTTATAGAGGAAATTTTTGAGGAACTTTTTAAGGATAGAAAAATTTCATCAAACAAAATCTATAATACTGCAAAAAATTTAAACATTGGTATTGTTTTAACAGCACATCCTACAGAGGTAAAAAGACGAACACTCATACAAAAATATCACAATATTACAGAGCTTTTAGAACAAAGAGAATTGATGAAAAGTTTTCCATCAAAACAAAAAATTATAGATAGAAAATTATATGATGAAATTACAATTATATGGAATACGGATGACTTGAAGAGAACAAAGCCTTCTCCATTTGATGAAGCAAGATGGGGACTTGCTATAATCGAGGATAGTTTGTGGGAAACTATTCCAAAGGTATACAGGAGATTAAACAACATTTTTGTTAAAAATATGGGTAAAGGTCTTCCAAAAAATTTTAATCCAATTGAATTTGGATCTTGGATGGGTGGAGATAGAGATGGTAACCCAAATGTAACTGCAGAAGTGACTAAAGAAGTAATTTTATTATCTCGATGGGAAGCAGCAAAATTGTACGAAAAATCTTTAACAAAATTAATTAGATCTTATTCAATGGGAAAATGCTCAAAAGAAATTAAAAAAAAAACTGGCGAGTCATTTGAACCTTATAGGGTTTATTTACGTCCGCTCAGAGATAAAATGAGAATTACTCACAGATCCATAGAACAACATTTAGTTTACAATAAACCATTGAATGAACAAATATTGCTAAATTCACGAGAAGAAATTTTAAAACCACTAAGAGTTGTTAGAAAATCTTTGGAAGAAAACCAAAATGAAAATTTAGCAAGTGGTGAATTATTGGATTTAATGAGAAGAGCTAAATGTTTTGGAATAAATCTTGCTAGATTAGATATAAGACAAGAGTCGTCCAGACACTCCCATTTAATTGCAGAATATATAAAAAGAAAATATCAACAAAACTATTATAAATGGAGCGAAAAGAAAAAAATTAAATTTTTAGCAAATCAAATTAAAAAAAAGAGAAATTTATTAACTAATTTTGAATTTAAAAATAAAGAAAATAAAGAAGTTTGGTCAACTTTCAAAACAATCTCTAAACAACCAGATGAATGCCTAGGAGCATATGTCATTTCAATGACCTCTTCTATTTCTGACATAGTGACTGTCTCATTTTTACAAAAAGAAGCGCAAATTAAGAATAAATTAAGAGTTGTTCCATTATTTGAAACTTTAGATGATCTAATAAACTCAAAAGCTATTATGAGTTCACTGTTTCAGGAAAAGTGGTACAGAAAATTGATAAATAACAAACAAGAAGTGATGATTGGTTACTCAGATTCCAGTAAAGATGCTGGTAAAATATGTGCAAGTTGGCATCAATATAAAGCACAAGAAGAAATAGTTAAACTTGCAAAAAAATTTAAAATTGACGTAACTTTTTTTCATGGAAGAGGTGGCTCAGCTGGTAGAGGAGGTGGTCCAATACAAGCTACACTAAGGTCTCAACCTCCATACTCTGTTAATGGAAAAATAAGAATTACTGATCAGGGAGAAGTTATACAGCAAAAATACGGTTATGAGCCATTAGCTAAATATAACTTATGTAGTTATATAGGGGCTGTTACAGAGGCAACTCTTAATCCTCCACCTGCACCAAAAAAGAATTGGAGAGATTTAATTGAAAAAATGTCAGATATTTCAAAAAGCTCATATAGAAAAAATATTAATCAAAATTCTGATTTTATTAGGTATTTTAAAACAGTGACACCACATGTGTCTTTGGGTAAACTCTTAATTGGATCAAGACCATCTAAGAGAAAAAATGTAGACAACATAAAAAGCTTAAGAGCAATACCATGGGTATTTGCGTGGACTCAAATAAGACTTATTTTACCAGCGTGGTTAGGTAGCGCAGAGGCATTAAGATATTCTTCAATTAAAAAATTTAAAAGTACTCTTCTAGACATGGAGAGAAATTGGCCATTTTTTAATTCAATGTTAGATATCCTAGATATGGTTATTTCAAAAGTTGATCCAGAAATATCAAAGGTTTATGAAAAATATTTAGCAGATCATAAACTTATAAGGATTGGTAAAAAATTAAGATACCAATTTGAAACAATAAAAAAATTAAATAAAAAAATAACTCCTAAAGAAATAATTAATGCAAGAAAACAATTTAGGAATATTATCGTTGCAAGAAATATTTACACAGAGGTGCTCAATGTTATTCAGCCAATTGTTATATCGAAGCTAAAAATAACCAAAGGTAAAGAAAATAAAAAGAATTTAAATGATGCATTGTTAACTTCGATAGCCGGTATTTCTGCAGCAATGAAAAATACTGGATAATGTTAGAACTTTTTATTGCATTAAGCGCAGGTTTAATCAGTTTTTTATCACCGTGTGTTTTACCTTTGATACCAGGCTATGTATCCTATATTTCTGGTAGCTCCTTAAATGAACTTTTGGAAAGTAAGAAAACAAACATTTTTCCAATAATTCTATTTTCATTGGGTTTCTCAATTGTATTTATCAGTTTTGGAGCAACTGCTACGTTTCTGGGATCATTAGTTTTAGACTACTCTTATGAATTAAGAATTATTGCAGGAATATTTATTATAATTTTCTCGCTTCAGATAATTGGATTAATTAATATTAAATTTTTAAACTATGAAAAAAGAGTGCATTCAAATATCACACCAAGTAATTTTGGATCTATTTTAATTGGTATGGCTTTTGGTTTTGGATGGACACCATGCATAGGTCCAATACTTGGATCTATCTTGGCTTTAGCTGCAGTTGAAGATAGTATCAACAAAGGAGTATTATTATTATTTTTTTATTCACTTGGTTTAGCAATACCTTTCGTTTTATCTGGATATCTTATTCAAAGATTTATGATTTTTTCAAAAAATTTAAAAAATAAGATGCAACTTATTTCCAAAATTGGTGGTGGACTTTTGCTTATTACAGGAATATTGATGATAACCAACCAATTACAGGCATTAGGTTTTTATCTTTTAGAGTATATCCCTGTACTTGGAAATTTTGGATAATTAATGAGAAAAATTTATCAGATTGATTGTAGCGCTAGAAAAGAAGGGTCAACATCAAGAAAATTGGCCCAAAAATTACTTCAAAAAATAAAAAAAAAAGATGATCAATTAATCTATAGAGATTTAGATGATGAGATGCTTTTTATTTCTGGTTTAACAGAGTCGGGGATGAAAATTCCAGTTGAACAACAAACAGAAGATCATAAAAAAATGTTCGAACTTTCTGATAAATTAGTTATTGAATTAAAAGAAAGCGATATAATTATTATATCTGTACCAATATATAATTTTGGTCCACCCGCAACGTTAAAAGCTTGGGCTGATCTTGCAGCAAGAGTTAAACTTACTTTTAAATATTCCGAAGACGGTGATAGAATTGGCTTACTCGAGGATAAACAAGTTTATCTAGTAATCACCTCTGGGGGAACCAAAATACAAGGTGATGAAGATTATTTAACACCCTGGTTAATTCATATGTTGAATTTTTTTGGTATTAAAAATATTAAAATCATTGCTGCTGATCAAATGGCATTGGATTATGAAAAATCCATCAAGCAGGCTGAAAATAAAATAGAGGAATTATTTAAAGATTAAATTTCCTTCTCAAATGTAACAATTTACCTTCTGTACTATCAAAGTCTAAATAGCACCCTTGTAAAAATCTATTACCCTCATTTGGATCAAAAGACGTTCTTCCATGAAGTAATCTATGATTATCCATCATCATTAAATCTCCAGGCATTAATCTAAATTCAATCCTATACTCATCAGAATTATATAAATCTGATAAACATTTTCTTGCGTTGTAATAAATTTCAAGTTTCTCTCTTTTCATTTGAGGCACATAATCCAATCTTGGACTAAATCTAACATTTTGGAAATTCCTTTTTTCATCTAAATGTATTAATTCAGCCCAACTTTCTAAAATTGTATCTTTATCTGAAAATTTAAATCTGACTTTAGTACTCGTTAAAATATTATAATAATCTTGATTTAACTTTTTTAGATCTTCTGTAACTGTAAATCCATCAACTAAAGTTGAATGACCTCCTTTAACGTTATTTTCAATACAATGAAGAATTTGTATGCATGGAGGAAAAGGATTTCTGTAAGGATTATCTGTATGAGGAGATAAACTTAGCGCTGTATATGCTAAATCATTTGGATTAGGTTTTGATTTTACATTGAAATATTCACCAAAATTAGTTCTTTTAACACTACCTATCATATTTCCAAATTTCACAAGAAAATTGTTATTTGTTGGTACATCTTGAATAACAACAAATCCATATTTGTAAAAATTTATCAGTAAATTTAGCATTTCATTACTATCAGCAAATTTATCTGAAAATTTGAAATTTTTTATATTTTTGAAATCAGATTTCCATTTTACTTTTTCAATATCTATTATTTCGTTTGAATTTAAACTAAGTTCATCCGACAATTTTTTAATTTCAAATTTTGAGTCTACACCATCATTAAATTTTACTTTTAAAAATTCTCCATTTATTTCCGCATTTACTATTTCAACTGTTTGCTTCATTGAAGATGGATCAAACAATCGTTGCTGAGTACCCTCATCTAGATACTCTTTCTCACTGACACGTTCTCTTAACCAAAAAGGGTGAATTTCTTCTTTGTTTGATCCTATGAATGAGAATATTTTGTTTGAACTTACTTCAAATTTCATAACTTATTAAACATTCCTTCAAAAACTCTTCTTTTTCAAGTTAAATTCGTTTGTATTTTTAAAATATTTTATTAATACGTGGTGCAATGAACAAAAACTTTAATTATAAAATTTACTTTAATTTTCTTAATCTTTTAGCAAAACAACTTACAAAATATTATTATTCGAAATTAGATAAACCTTTTAAGATAAGTAATAAATTAAAAGGAAAAGGCTATGATCCAGTAACAACCTCAGACAAAGCTTTCGAACGATTCATTAGAAAGAAAATTTTAGATCGATTTCCAGGTCACCAAATCATGGGGGAGGAGTATGGATTCAAGAAAACAAAAAGTGATTTTTCATGGGTAATCGATCCAATTGATGGAACGAGATCTTTCGTTACCGGTAATCCAACTTGGAGTAATTTAATATCATTAAATTATAAAGGAACTCCTATGGTAGGACTCGCAAATTTTCCTAAACTTAAAAAGTATTATCTTAACAAAGATGAAAAAAACTCATATTTATTTGAAAATGGAAAAAAAATTAAATTAAATGTTAATTCAAAAGTTTCTTTAAAAAATGCAAAGATTGCAGCAGCATTCCATGGGTACTTATCTTTTAATAAACAAAAAAAAATTCAAAAATTTATTAAGATAGTTAATTTTCCGTGTTTTGATGCATTAACTTACGCACAATTAGCAGAAGGAAGATTAGATGTTGTAGTTCAATGCGCAAATAAAATCTGGGACGTTCATGCAATCATACCCATTATAAATGCTGCAGGAGGAATACTTACCACATGGAAAAATGAAAATGGTAAACTTGCTGGAAATATTTTAGCATCAAGTAATAAATTTAATCATAAAAAAATTTTAAAATTGCTTAAGCCAGCAACATGAAAAATATAATTGTTCTTCAACATATTAAAATAGAAGACCCAGGATACATTAAAGATTTAATTATTAGCGATGGAATAAATTTAACAACTATAGAATTAGATGAAGGCGAAAAAATTCCAGAAGATCTTGATAAATTTGATGCTATGTTTTGTATGGGTGGACCTATGGATACATGGATGGAAAATGAATACCCTTGGCTTATTGAAGAAAAAAAAAAAATTAAAGAATTTGTTATAGATTTAAAAAAACCTTATTTAGGTTTTTGTTTAGGTTGCCAATTGCTAGGTGAAGTTATTGGAGGCAAAGTTGTAAAATCATCAAAACCTGAAATTGGTATGTTAGATATTGATTTTTTAGAAAATAAAAAAAAAGATCAGTTGTTCAGTACGTTCCCTGATAAAATTAAATCACTACAGTGGCACTCGTATGAAGTTCAAGATTTAGAAAATATAAAATCTGTCACTCTAATAGCCTCATCACCTGAAACAAAATATCAAATTTTTAAATTTCAGGAGCATGCTTATGGGATACAATTTCATATTGAAATCAAAGATACTACAGTAAGTGATTGGGGGTGTGTGCCCGAATATAAATCTGCTCTTGAAAGTCAGTTAGGAAAAGGTGCGCTTGCAAAATTTGATAATGATGCAAAAATTAATATGTCTTCAATGAATAAATATTCAACAATTCTCTATGATAATTTTAAGAAATTAGTCTGATAATTAACTTTTTTTTAATCCATTATTGAGCTAGATTTTTGTTAATAATTTTTAGGAGGGGAAATGAAAACTTTCAAGTTTTTTAAGATTTTATTGACTTTTTTATTTGTTTTTGTCTCAACACAGTCGTTAGCAAAAACAATTAAATGGTCAATGCAAGGTGATAGTTTAACACTTGATCCACATGCTCAAAATGAAGGACCAACGACACAAGTTTCAAGACAAGTTTATGAGGCTTTAGTTACAAGAGGCTTAGATATGACTATCGAACCTCAGTTGGCAACCAAGTGGAGCACAACAGATCCAAACACTTGGATTTTTAAACTAAGAGAGGATGTAAAATTTTCTGATGGTTCTAAAATGACATCAAGAGATGTTGTTTTTAGCATTTTAAGAGCAAAACAAAGAACATCAGATTTTAAAGAGTATATAAGTACAGTGTCAGGAGTAGAAGCAATCGATGACTACACTGTAAAAGTAACTACAAGCAAACCAAATCCTATACTTTTAAATCAACTTTCTAACATTTTTGTAATGTCTAGAGATTGGAGTGAAAAGAATTTTGCAGT
Source organism: uncultured Pelagibacteraceae bacterium (assembly GCA_902574735.1). Taxonomy (GTDB): domain Bacteria; phylum Pseudomonadota; class Alphaproteobacteria; order Pelagibacterales; family Pelagibacteraceae; genus Pelagibacter. The sequence continues at coordinate 35,877 of CACGOY010000005.1, read as the reverse complement.
TACAGCTCAAAACTGGGATGCTGGACAAGAAACTTTTTCAGCCACAAATGCAATGGGTACAGGTCCTTTCAAAATCACTCTAAGAGAACCAAATACAAAAACAGTGTTTAAAAGAAATAAACACTGGTGGGGTGATATGAAAGATAACAAGGTAACTGAAATTCATTTACTACCAATTAAAAATGCAGCTACTAGAGTGGCAGCACTTTTATCAGGTGAAGTTGATTTAGTTACAGATGCTCCAGTTCAAGACTTAGCAAGAATTGGTAGCTCATCAGCTCACAAAGTAAACAGTACTGCACAAATGCGTACAATATTTTTAGGCATGGACCAAGCTGCAGATAAACTGAGAACAGGAAATACTGGCGATAATCCTTTTAAGAAAAAAGAAGTGAGACAAGCTCTGTATCAAGCAATTGACATTGAAGCAATTAAGAAGAAAGTAATGAGAGGCTTAAGCGAACCAGCAGGTATTATTACTTTTCCTGGTGTTAATGGCTATACTAAAGAACTTGATGCAAGATTACCATACGATGTTGATGCTGCAAAAAAACTTTTAGCAGATGCAGGTTATCCAAATGGTTTCGATGTTGAATTAAGATGTCCAAATGACAGATACGTTAATGACGAAGCAATTTGTACTGCAGTTGTAGGTATGCTTGGAAAAATTGGAGTTAATGTAAGCTTATTTGCACAAACAAAATCAAAACATTTCAAAGAGCTTAAAGACAATCAAGGTGATTTTTATATGCTTGGATGGGGTGTTCCAACATTAGATAGTCACTATGTATTTCACTACTTATATGAATCTGGTGCTAGCTGGAATAAGGTAAATTTCAGCAACTCTGAGGTAGACGCAGCTATTAGAGTAATGGAAGGTGAAGTAGATTTAGATAAAAGAAATGAAGCTATTGCAAAAGCTTGGAAAATTGTAAAAGATGATATTTCTTATTTACCTCTACATCATCAAGTTATTTCTTGGGCATCAAAAAGTAATGTTGATGTTCCAATAAGACCGAATAACGAACCGTTATTCCGTTTTGCTAGTTTTAATTAACTAAATTTTTTACAGGCCCTTAAAATAAAGGGCCTGTAACTTCTAAACTTTCTTAAATTGATAAATTATTTCTTCAAACGTCTGTTTCAATCTGCACTAGTAATGCTAGTTGTTGCTTTAGTCTCTTTTTCTCTTTTTAATTTTGTTGGCGACCCAATTAATAATATGGTTGGAGAAGAAACCTCAGATGAAGAAAGAGAGGAATTAAGAGAAAGTCTAGGCTTAAATGATGGTATTTATGTTCAATTTTCTAGGTTTATAATAAATGCCTCAAAAGGAGAATTTGGTATTTCATACCAATTAAGAAGACCAGTTTCTGATTTAATTATTGAGAGGTTACCAGCAACAATTGAATTAGTAGTTGTTTCAGCTTTAATAGCTTTAATCTCGGGAACCTTACTTGGTGTGTACACAGGAATTAATAGAAAGGGATTTTTTAGTGACATTATTTTAGCAATTTCACTATTGGGAGTTTCACTCCCCACATTTGTAATTGGTATACTTTTTATTTATTTGTTTGCTGTTATTTTAGGAATACTACCTTCATTTGGAAGAGGCGAGGTGGTAGATCTAGGTTTTTGGTCTACAGGATTTTTAACAGTCTCCGGATTGAAAGCGATAATTCTTCCATCTGTAACTTTAAGCTTATTTCAAATGACTTATATCATTCGTTTGGTTCGTGCAGAAATGATGGAGATACTTCAGACTGATTATATAAAATTTGCAAGAGCCAGAGGTATTAATGAAAAAAGTATTTATTATAAACATGCTTTAAAAAATGGATTAATCCCAGTCATTACTATTGCAGGGATTAATATTGGAACTTTAATTGCATTTTCTATTATTACTGAAACAGTTTTTCAATGGCCAGGTATGGGTTTCCTATTTATTCAGGCAGTACAGTTTGTTGATATACCAATAATGTCTGCATATTTAGTTTTTATAGCATTCGTGTTTGTAATGATAAATTTTATAGTTGATATTTTATATTATTTTATAGATCCAAGAATAAGGGTGAAAGGGGATAACGTTAGTGGATAATAAAATACAAACAACATGGGAAAGAATTAAAGATAGTGATATTTATTTTAGTTTTATTAAGTCACCTACAGCAATAATATCATCAATAATTCTATTTATTATTTTTTTCTGTTCATTTTTTGTAGAATTTTTATCTCCTTATGATCCTTTTGATCCATCTTCATTATCTTTAATGGAAGCATTCACCCCACCTTCTTGGACAGAAGAAGGAGTGGCTAAATTTATTTTAGGTACCGATGGACAAGGAAGAGACATGTTATCAACTATACTTTATGGATCTAGAATTTCATTAATTGTTGGTTTTTCAGCAATTATATTTAGTTTAGTTTTAGGTGTGTTTTTAGGTTTAACAGCAGGATATTTTGGAGGCAAGTATGAAATGATTGTAATGAGATTAACAGATGTACAGCTTACAGTTCCAAGTATTTTGATGGCACTACTTGTAGACGGTATAGCTAGAGGAATTATTTCTAGAGAACTTCATGATGAGATGGCAATTTATGTTTTAATATTTGCAATTGGAATTTCAGAATGGCCTCAGTTTGCAAGAGTATCAAGAGCTGCAACACTAGTTGAAAAAAATAAGGATTATGTTTCAGCATCTACAATAATAGGTGTTTCTAACATTATAATTATGTTCAAACATATTTTACCAAATATAATGAGACCAGTATTGGTCATAGGCACAATAGGTTTGGCACTTGCTATAATTGCTGAATCAACTTTAAGTTTTTTGGGTGTAGGTGTTCCACCAACAACACCTTCATTGGGCACACTAATAAGACTAGGCAATGACTTTTTGTTTTCAGGAGAATGGTGGATAACATTTTTTCCCGCTATCTTTTTAGTAATATTAGCTTTTTCAATAAATTTGTTAGGAGATTGGATGAGAGACACTCTTAATCCAAGACTAAAAAAATGAGTTTTTTAAAAATACAGAACCTATCAGTAGACTATAGAATGAGAAGAGAGACCGTGTATGCAGCAAAAAATGTAAATATAGATGTAAATAAAGGAGAAATTCTAGGTTTAGTTGGAGAGTCTGGATCAGGCAAAAGTACCATAGGTAACGCAATCATTAATCTTATTGATGAGCCAGGGAGAGTCTCAAATGGGTCTATTATTCTTGGTGATATAAATATTCATCAAGATAATCAAAATTTTACAAATTTTAGAGGAAAAAAAATTGGATTAATATTTCAAGATCCTCAAACCTCTTTAAATCCAATAATAACAATTGGAGAACAACTCATTGAAACTATTCAAACTCATATAAAGTTAAGTAACGAGGATGCAAAAAATAAAGCAATTAAGTTATTAAAAGAAGTAGGAATTCAAGATGCGGAAAAAAGATTTAATAATTACCCACATCAGTTTTCTGGAGGTATGAGACAAAGAGTTGTTATATCTCTTGCGCTTTGTTGTGAGCCCGAACTTCTTATAGCTGACGAACCTACCACAGCTCTAGATGTATCTATACAATCTCAAATTTTAGAATTGATAAAGAATTTAACTAAAAATCGAAATCTAGCAGTTATACTTATTACACATGACATGGGTGTAATTGCCGAAACAACAGATCGAGTAGCTGTGATGAAAAATGGCGAACTTGTAGAAATTGGAGAGACAAAGAAAATCTTAACTAATCCAAAACAATCATATACAAAGAGCTTAGTAAGTTCAGTTCCTCCAACAAATAAAAAAATATCTAGATTTATTATACTAGATAAAGAAAATAAAAATAATCAAGAAGCAAATCTTAAAATCTTAAATAGGTGGACTAAAAGAACTATTCAAAATAAAAATTTAGTAAGTATTCAAAATCTTTTAAAAACTTTTGACGATAATTTCTTCACAGAAAATTCGAAAAATAGTGTAATGGCTGTAAACGATGTTTCTTTTAATATAAAAGAGGGAGAAATATTTGGTTTGGTTGGAGAAAGTGGAAGTGGAAAATCAACAATAGCAAAAATGATTGTTAACTTATTTAAACCAACTTCTGGAGAGATATATTTTGATGAAAATTGTATTACCAAAATTAAAAATAATCGTGAAATGCTTCAATTCAGAAAACAAATACAAATGATTTTTCAAGATCCTTATTCCTCCTTAAATAGTAGATTAAAAGTCAAAGATATAATTGCTGAACCTATACTTCTTCATAATCCAAAAATTTCTAAACTAGATTTAAAAAACTATATTTATGATTTATTAGACTCTGTAGAATTAATTCAAAGTTCAGCAGAAAGATACCCACATGAATTTTCTGGAGGTCAAAGACAAAGAATATCAATTGCAAGAGCTCTAGCCACTCAACCTAGATTATTAGTATGTGATGAACCAACTTCTGCATTAGATGTAAGTATTCAAGCACAAATATTAAATTTACTTAAGGATCTACAAGAACAACTTAATCTTACAATATTATTCATTAGTCATGATTTACCAGTTGTTAGACAAATGTGCGATAGGATAGGTGTTTTGAAAGATGGAAAATTATGTGAAATTTCAAATACAGAGGAATTATTTGAAAAGCCTAAACATGAATATACAAAAGAACTATTAAGATTAATGCCAAAAATTGAGACTATTTATAACTAAGGAGGAGATATGGCGATATTTAATATGATTGAAGAAAACGAAGCTACTGGAAAAGTAAAAGAGATATTTGAAGACATTAAACAAAAAAGAAACATAAAGTCAGTAAACAATTTTTGGAAAATGTTAGCTAATGAGCCAGAAACTTTAGAGAGAACTTGGAATTCATTGCAGCAAGTAATGAAAAAAGGTGCTTTAGATGAGATGACAAAAGAATTAATTTATATTGCTGTTTCAATTACAAATAGCTGTGAGTATTGCATAAAATCTCATAGTTCTGCTGCAATTAAAAAAGGAGCATCAAAAGATATGCTCGCTGAACTTAACGCGGTGGTTGGAATGGCAAATGAAACAAATAAATTGGTTGAGTCATACCAAGTTAAAGTAGACGAAATTTATGAATGATAGAGCTCAAGCAATCCTAGATTTCTGGTTTGATGACCTAATAGTTGAAAAAAGATTTAAAAAAGATGAAAAATTTGATCAGTTAATTAGAGAAAAATTTGGAGAAGATCACAATAAAGCTACTTCAAATGAATATGATTATTGGCAAGATGAGCCGTTAACTTGTTTAGCTTTAATTATTTTATTGGATCAGTTTTCGAGAAACCTTTATCGAAATGATAAAAAGTCTTTTGAATATGATTTTAAAGCAAGATTGATTGTAAATGATGCTGTTTATAATGGATATCTTGATCAAATGGATGAATATCAAAGATTTTTTATGTTACTTCCATATATTCATAGTGAAGAAATTATCGATCACGATAGAGCATACAAGTTATTAACAAATTATCTATCAAATCATCCAAATTTTTTAGAAATTAAAAAATTTTGGAAAGATCATACGGCGGTAATTAAAAGATTTCATAGATATCCTCACAGAAATAAAATGTTAGGAAGAAGATCTACAGCTGAAGAAATTGAGTTTTTAAAGCAACCCAATTCTTCATGGTAACTATTTTGTATTACCTAAGAGATTTACAATTAAAACACCAGTAATTATTAATAATAAACCAATGATAGTTGTAAAATTTGGAATTTGATTAAATTTTAAAACACCCACCACACTTGTTGCTATTATACACAATCCTGCAAATGATGCGTAAGTAACTCCAACAGAAATTGATTTCATTACAAGTGAAAGTGTAAACATACAGCCAACAATTGTAATTGCAGTTAAAATACTTGGCACTAATAGAGTAAAACCTTGAGCACTTTTTGCAAAAGCATTGGATGCTGTTCCTAAAATTACAGCTACAATTAAATATAAATATGCATTAAAATTACTCATTATTTTTTGACCAATTTATTGCATCTTCCATTCTATCATCTCCCCAAAATATTTCGTTACCCACAACAAAAGAAGGACTTCCAAATATTTTATGTGATCTTGCACTTTCAGTATTTTCTAAATATTGTTTTTCTATCTCTTGAGAATTTGCATTATTTACAATTTTTTCTTTATCCAAACTAAGCTTATTACATATCTCAGAAATATTTGGTTCTGTAGCTGGTTCTTTTCCATCTTGGAACCATCTCTTGTAAGTCAATCTTACATAATCAATTCCCCAGCCTTCCTTTAATCCTAATATTGCAAGTTTATTTGCTAAATCAAATTCACTTAATGGGTAAGGCACAGGAGTTTTTGCAAAAAAACCATATCCTTTAGCTCTTCTCTCTATATCTCTCCACATATAATCAACTTTATTCTGTTTATCTTTTGGAAAAGGTATGTTGTTCATTTCCTTCATTATTGCTCTTACACTAAATGGAACCCAATTAAATTTTACATTAAATTTCTTTTCAATATCTAATATTCTAGTAACTGTTAGATAAGTATAAGTACTTCCAATTGAAAAATAAAAATCAACTTTATTCATTACTTATATTAACCTATTATTTTGTGATTTTATCTACAATTTTTTTAACTATAGGAGCAACAATTGAGGTTGCTATCATTGCAACTGGAAAACTCACAGACCATGCAGTTATAAATCTTTTAAAATAATCTTTGTCAAAGCCAGTATTAATATAAGTTATTAGGAGAGTCATCATGAAACTCATCCCACATCCCATTAAAACTATAAATAATAGGTTTGAGTATTTTTTTGAAAACAAAATTTAAATTTTAAATTTTAAATATTTTATTTGTTCATCGGGGTTGCACCAGTTTCAAGTGCAAACACTTTGCCATCCTTAAATTTAAAAACAGCCATTACAGCTTCTTTATTTCCATCATTAAATGTTACAAATGCATGTTCAACACCAATTTCATCATTTTCATAAATAACTCTAACTTTATCTCTATTGATATCTCCACTCATTGCCCATTTTACTACATCGTCTTTTTTTAAAACAGTTCCTGATTTATGCATCGTAAATGTATAATCGTCGTGAATTATATCTCTTAATGCTGCCTCATCTTTATCCTCCATGGCTTTATTGTATTTAGCTAAAATTGACATTTTTATTCTCCTTTATTTTTTATTTTCCTGGTTTAACAACACTATTAGCTGCATTAGCTGCATTCGTAAATGCTTTGTTATAATCAATTACCTCATGAACCATTAAATCTTCCATTAGGCCAGAATTTTTAAAAGCTATTTTTAAGGCGACAGCTTGTTCATATTCCCCTTCAACGCAAGAAATTACATCAAATCTACCTCTTACCCACTCGTAAGAAATAAGTTTTAAACCAGCGGCCTCTGTTGCCTTTTTTGTAGAAGCGAATCTGTCTGCAGTTGGTTCATTCTGCATTCTCTTCATTAACTCTCCACTTATTTTACCTATTAAATAAAATTTTGCCATTTATTCTCCTTTAATTATTATTCCATTTGATAAAGCGTTATCTAGACGGATTTTTTTTATTGGTTTGTATTCTTCAGATTTATACCACTCTTGAGCTTTCTCATAACTAGGAAATTTAATTACAATAGTTCTTGGGTGTTCCCAATTTCCCTCTATTAATTCAAAATCTCCACCTCTTACAATATATTCTGCCCCAAATTTCTCTGCGATTGGTTTTACTTTTTCAATATATTCTTTGTAATTTTCAGGGTTTATAATTTTAATATTAAAAATTACGTAACCAGTCATTATCTGAAATTTCAATATAATGAATTAACAATTTCAATATTTTTTTTTTACAGATTCACTTTAGATAAATCATACAACTGAGCATTCTCTACACATTCTGCATATATTGCTTTAGCTGTAGGATTTTTTCCAGTTACAAAATCTTTCATTCCATCTTCATTATGAACAGAAACTTTAAATAGCATTCCACTTTTATCTGGTATCATAGCTCCAACAGTTTTTTCTGGATAAGCAACACTTTTTCTAACGCCCATACCTTCATCTGATTGCATCCATCCCATGAAGGTTTCTAATTTTCCTTCTTTAATTTTAAGATGCACTAACATTTCTTTTTCCATTTATAGCCTCCTTTTTTTTGTTAATTTAATCTGAGCAAATGCTCATTACTGTAGTCTCTTGTTTATGGCCAGACTTCTCAATTACTTTTGCATTCTCTTCATTCTGCATAAATTTCTGCATAGTGTCTGCTGCTGGTGTTTCCATCACAATATGTACCTTATTTGGATTTTCTAATTCATGACCAACGTAAATAGTTTTGATGCCTGCCGCTTCTCTTGGACCAGAATGTTCATCAAACATTTTTTTCCAATGAGTCCAGTCTTTTACCTCAAAATTTCCAACCACTTTTACCATTTTACTCTCCCCACACACCAGCAAAATCAATTGTTGCTTATTTCTTCATTGCATTGAACATGCTAAGCGTATCATCAAAAGTCATCATAACTTTAGTTTTACCTTCGTCGCTAACTTCAAAATAATGACCAAACATAGTATCCATGTTGTCAGCTGTTGCATGTACTCTAACAAATACTTTATTGCCTTCACTGATCATGTCTAAAATTTTTAAATGAAAATTTGGCCATGTAGCTGGAATTTTTGACATCGCACCCATCATAGCTTGTTTGCCTTTGTGAACTCCTGACAATGGATGGACACCTTCTTTACCTGGAAATGTCCATACAATATTGTCATCGATCATCTCATTAAAAAAAGTTTCCATATCTCCTTTACCAAAAAGCTCGTATGCTTTTCTCGTTTGCTCTTTTACGTCCATAAAATATTCCTTTCGAAGTTAATTATTTATTAATAAGTATACTCTCCACTCATCTGATTCATTGAGTGAGCCATTCCAGCTTTGCCTTTAAGATTTTGTCTACTTGAAAATCCAGTACCTGAAATGTTTTCATATTTTCCAGTTCCACCAATAATAATGAAATCTCCAGAACCTCCAACTCCTCCAGTTCCTTTACCTTTATAATTTATGAACACTTTTTCCCCATCACTCAGATAAAATGTGCACATTCCAGTTTCATCATCAAACTTACCTGCAGTCAAAGTAAGTCCTCCAATGCAATGCATAGTAGATTTATTAAATATACTTCCATCTTCTTTGTCAGAAAGTCCAGCGTTACCGTCATATGTTATACTCATATTGCCATTACCTGCATCCATAACATTTACTTCCCATGAACCCATACCGCTTGCATTAAACTTTCCCGTCTCAGCTAACAAGTTAGAGGCAAATAGTGTAAAAAAAGTTAATATTATTATTTTTTTCATAGTTATCTCCTTACATTTTTGCAAAATCCATTGTTTGTGAACATTCTTCAGAGACTGTGTCAAAAAAATTATTCATATCTCCAAGTTGATCAATAATAGCTTGTGGACTTTCAGCTTGCCACTTGCAAAATACCTTCATCGAGTCGCCTGCACCCATCATTGTCATATGACATACAGCTTTTGCTCCAGTTACTCCTTTTTTTAATTCCTCAGGGGATGTTGAACTTACAACTTCATGAAATTTTTTTTTCATCTCCTCAGACTTAAATATATGTGTTGCTAAATAATCTTTCATTATAATACTCCTATTAAACTTAGTTAATTATATTGAAAAATTGTAAACTTTTTATGACAATACTGGTATGTGATTTTTAGATCCAACTAGGAGTAGGTAAGCCTTTTTCCTGTAAAAATTTTTTATTAAACATCTTTGAGTTGTATTTATCAGATTTGTCGCAGAGAATTGTTACAATAGTTTTTCCTGGACCAATTAATTTCCCAAGTCTAATTGCCCCAGCAATATTTACACCACAACTAGTGCCTAAGCTTAATCCCTCTTCTTTTATTAAGTCATAAAGCAAAGGCAAAGACTCGTGGTCATCAATTGAAAATGCACCATCTATTTTTGCTTCAGCAAAATTTGCTGTTACTCTGCTGGAACCAATACCTTCAGTTATTGAACCGCCTTCAGATTTTAATTCACCATTTTCAATGAAATTGTATAAGGCAGAACCTGCTGGATCAGATAAATATATTTTTATATCTTTGTTTTTTTCTTTCAAAAAACTACTTATCCCTCCAATTGTTCCACCTGTGCCTGATGCACAAACAAATCCGTCTACCTTTCCTTCTGTTTGATCCCATATTTCAGGTCCAGTTGTTTCATAATGACCCTTAGCATTTGCAGTATTGTCAAATTGGTTTGCCCAGACTACTCCGTAATTATTTGAATTTTTTAATTCTTCTGCAAGTCTACCCGCCACTTTTACATAATTGCCATCATCAATGTAAGGTTTTGGTGGTACTAACCTTAAATCTGCACCGATGTTTATTAAAGTATCTTTTTTTTCTTGTGTTTGATTATCGTTCATTACAATTGTTGTTTTATAACCTAAAGAATTTCCTAGAAGACATAAACCTATACCAGTATTACCTGCTGTTCCTTCAACAATCATTCCACCTTTTGAGATTAATTTTTTTTCTTCAGCATCTTTTATAAGTGCCAAAGCCGCTCTGTCTTTTACAGATCCCCCTGGATTTAGATATTCTGCTTTTCCATAAATATTACATCCAGTTATCTCTGAGGCTGCTTTTAATTTTATTAAGGGGGTATTACCAATTGACTGTAAAAAATTATCTTTGATATTAACCATTGTTATTTTCTGAATTGTCATTTTCTACAGCATAAGGTTTAAATTCTTCTGTAGCAGTTCCAACATTCTTTGCTGGTATTCCTATCATCACAGCATTCTCCTCAACATTTTTAGTAACAACAGCATTTGCTCCAATTTTTGAATTTTTTCCAACTACTACAGGACCTAATATTTGTGCGCCAGATCCAACAACTACATTATCCATTAAGGTAGGATGCCTTTTTATATTTCTTTGATTATTAGAATTAATACTTGGAGATATACCTCCTAAAGTTACCATATGATATATTGTTACATTATCACCAATTTCAGATGTTTCACCTATTACAACTCCCATACCATGATCTATAAATAAATTTTTACCAATCTTTGCACCAGGATGAATTTCAATACCGGTCAGGAATCTTGAAAACTGGGAAATAATTCTCGCAATTAAATCAAATTTAGCCACTGAAAAAAAATGAGCCAATCTATGAAAAAATACTGCTTTAACACCCGGATAAGTCAATATTAAACTTAATTTGGATTTCGCTGCTGGATCTCGATCAATAATTGATTGTAAAAACTCACTCATAAGTATTTCTATATAGTTATTAAAAATTGAATTTAAAGTTGATCAATCTCTTAAAAGTTTGCTTCATAAAACAATTTTACATATAATAATTTTATAATAAGGAGAGAAACAATGTTAAAAATAAACAGTATGTGTCCTGATTTTCAGGCTAAAACTACAGAGGGAGACATCTCTTTTCACGAATGGTTAGGTGACAGCTGGGGTGTATTATTTTCACATCCAAAAGATTTTACGCCAGTATGTACTACAGAACTTGGAGCTTTAGGTTTAATGAAAGATGAGTTCGACAAAAGAAACGTGAAAGTGATAGGTCTTAGTGTAGACGGAGTTGATGACCACAACAAATGGTTAGAAGACATAAAAGACGTGTCAGGTTCAAAACCAAATTATCCAATAATTGCAGACGAAGATCTTAAAGTTGCTAAATTATTTAATATGTTGGAAGGTGATGCAGGAACAACATCAATGGGTAGAACTGCTGTTGATAATGAGACAGTTAGAACTATTTTTGTAATAAGACCTGATAAAAGAATTGGTTTATATCTTACTTACCCAATGGCAACAGGAAGAAACTTTTTGGAAATATTGAGAGCAATAGATTCAATGCAATTAACAGCAAAACATAAAGTAGCTACTCCTGCTAATTGGAAAAAAGGTGAAGATGTAGTTATTTTACCAGCTGTCAAAGATGAGGAAGCAAAAAAAATATATCCAGATGGATGGGAGACGGTAAAACCTTATTTAAGAAAGGTTCCAGATCCTTCTAAATAATTTGGATAAGAATATATTAAACCAACAATCTCAGCATTGGGAGACTAATTTCTCAATTAAGCCTGAGATGTTTGGTTTAGATCACAGTTACTCAGCAGAAAAAACTCTTACCGTTTTAAAAGAAAACAATTTATCAAATATTGTTGAACTCGGAGCAGGATTAGGAAGAGACACAATTTTTTTTGCTAAAAATTCAATTAAAATTACTGCACTTGATTATAGTAAAAAAGGCATATCAATTATTGATAAAAAAATAAATGACCAAAATTTGAATTCTTCAATTCGTACATTGAAGTTCGATGTAAGAAAAAAATTACCATTTAAAGATAATTCAATAGAAGCTTGTTATTCTCACATGCTATATTGTATGGCATTAACGAATTTAGAGTTAACAAGTTTAAACAATGAAGTAAAAAGAATACTTAAACCTGGAGGTTTAAATATTTATACAGTTAGAAACACTGAAGATGGAGATTTTAAAAAAGGTGTTCATAGAGGAGAAGATTTATACGAAATAGATGGATTTATTATACATTTTTTTTCTAAGGATAAAATAAATAGTCTTTTAGATGGTTTTGAAAACTTGTTTATTGAAAAATTTGATGAGGGTAAATTTCCAAGAAAACTTTACTTAGTTTGTAATAAAAAAATTTAGTTATTTTTATATTTCTTCATACATATTTGAGCTAATAGAAGGTTCGGATCAATAAATAATTTAGACTCTTTAGCTTTTTTAAAAGATTTATATGCAAACAAAGCTATAGGAAGTTCTGTACAACCTAATATAATTTTTTTACATTTTTTTTTTATTAGTTGATTAACAGCTGGTCTTAATGCTTTCTCTGCCTCTTTCACTTTTCCCATTTTTACATATTTAATTGATTTATTTACAGAGCTTGTTTGTAAATTTTTTGTAGGACTTATAAAATCATATTTTTTATCAAAATATTGATGGTAAACTTTTGTTTTCAATGTTGCTTCAGTACAAAGAATTCCAATTTTCGTATTTTTTTTACAAGTTTTTTTTGTATAATTAAAAACTTCCTTTGGCATGCTTAATAAGGGAATTTTAATTTTTTTTTGAATATCTTGATGCCAATAATGAGCGGTATTGCATGGCATAACAATAAATTTACATTTATTTTTGGATAACATTTTACAACCTTTAACTAACTCATCGAGAACATTGTAATATTTCTTTAAGTTCTCAGGTCTTTTTGGTGTATTAGACTTGTTGTAAAGAATAAACATAGGGTACTGTTGATCCAGTTTTCCTCTATATAATTTTGCAAGCTTGCTGCAAAAATCTAAACCTGCCTGCGTTCCCATTCCTCCAAGAATACCAATCATAAAAGCTAATTTATCTATATATATTAATTAGTAGAACTATATTTTAATTTAATTTATGCAAGTAATAACACTATAGATGAATAGAAATCTTTTCATACTTATTTTAAGCCAAGTATTTGGTTTTACAGCCGCTACAGTTACAGTTTTTATAAGTGGTATTATTGGATCAGACTTAAGTTCTATAAAAACACTTTCTACACTTCCTCCATCAATTTATGTTGTTGGAACAGCAGCAGCTACAATCTTTGCTGCTAAGATAATGAGCATTATTGGACGAAGGCTTGGATTTATTTTTGCTTCTGTAGCTGGTTCAATTTCTTGTTTGATAGGCGCTTATGCAATAATTATAGAAAGTTTTTTTATTTTTTGTTTTGCTAAATTTATTTTAGGGGCCACAATGGCATTTACTCATCAATACCGTTTTGCTGCAGCAGAAAGTGTAGAAAAGGAAAAAGCGCCTAAAGCTATTTCATCATTATTGTTAGCTGGAATAGTTGCTGCTTTTCTTGGAATTGGTTTGGCCAATTATACTAAAAATTTTGTAAGTGATTATTTATATGTAGGTTCATATTTAAGTTTAGCAGTTTTAACATTAATACCTTCATTTTTATTATTCTTTTTTAAGGATATTAGAGAAATTTCTTTTGTTTCAAATAAGGAAAATAACTCAAGAAATTATTCAGAATTTTTTTCAGATCCAAAATTTTTACAAGCAATTACCTCTGCTGCATTTGCATATGCAGTAATGTCTTTTTTAATGACAGCAACTCCAATAAGTATGCATATTGTGCATCAGCTAAGTTTAGAAAAAACAGGAATAGTTCTTCAATTTCATGTTTTGGCAATGTTTTTACCTTCGCTAGTTACTGGAAATTTAATCAAAAAGTTTGGTTATAGTAATATGATGTATTTAGGTGTCTTATTCTATTTTTTCACAATTTTATTATCTTTTTTTCAACCATCTTTTTTAAACTATTTTATAAGTCTAATTTTTTTAGGTATAGGATGGAACTTTTTATTTATATCTGGCACAAGCTTATTAGTCACAACTTATAAACCTGAAGAAAAATTTAAAGCTCAAGGATTTAATGATTTATTAGTTTTCTCTTCCATGGCTTTAGCAAGTTTATTGGCAGGTATACTAATTTCTATTGCAAGCTGGAAAACAGTTAACTTATTTTGTATTCCTTTTTTAATTCTCATTATTTTATCGATAGTAAATGCAGATAAAAAAAGATGAGTTTTTTAATTTTAGGTTTTATAACCAGTTTAAGTTTAATATTAGCAATAGGACCACAAAATATCTTTGTAATAGAGCAGGGCATTAAGAAACAACATATTTTTTTAATATGTTTTATTTGTTCAGTATCAGATACAATTTTGATTTTTTTAGGAATTTTTCTTTTTCAGTATCTTGGAACATATTTTAATGAAATAACTGAACTAATTTTCAATATTTTATTATTAATTTTTTTAATTTATTTCATTTACACAAAAATTTCTGAAAAATTTAAAAACATAGAAATAGATAAAGGTGAGAAACATGATGAGAGAAAAAAAATTATATTAAAAACACTCGCTTTTACTTATTTAAATCCGCATGTTTATTCTGATACAGTTTTTTTTCTTGGTAATTTTTCAAAAAATTTCTCAATTAATTATAAAATTTATTTTGGTATTGGAGGTTCTATTGCTTCTTTTTTATTTTTCTACCTATTGGGATATTTAGCAAATTATTTTTCAAAATATCTTAATAATTCAAGGGCTTGGGTTATAATTAAATGGATTATTTCATTAATAATGAGCTTAATTTCAATTTATGTGATTTTTGAAATTTTAAAATTTTTTAATTAGAAAATCCGTATTTTCTTAATCTTACATCGCCGGTTCGTGCATGAGCTTCCATACCTTCATATCTAGAAATTCTTGCCGCAGCAGCACCCACAAGTTTTGTTGAGTCTTTTGTCATTCTTTGGAAGCTTAATGTTTTTATAAATTTTCCAACAAATAATCCCCCTGTATATTTACCCGCTCCTTTAGTCGGTAAAATATGATTTGTTCCAGAACATTTGTCTCCATAAGCTACCGTTGTTTCTTCACCAACAAATAGAGATCCATAATTCGTTAGTCTGTCATGGAACCATTTTAAATTTTTTGTTTGAACCTCAAGATGCTCTGGAGCATATTCATCACTTATCTTAACCATTTCTTCATCAGTATCACAAAGAATTACTTCACCATAATCTTTCCATGCAGCCTCAGCACTAGTTCTTGGTAACTCAGGTAACTCTGAAATTAATTCAGGAACTCTTTTCATCACTTTTTCAGCAAGCTCTTTACTTGTAGTGTATAACCAACAAGGAGAGTTATAACCATGTTCAGCTTGCCCAACTAAGTCTACAGCAACTATCTCAGGATCAGCAGTTTCATCTGCAATAATTCCAATTTCTGTGGGACCAGCAAATAAATCTATTCCAACCCTTCCAAATAAAATTCTTTTTGCTTCAGCTACAAACTGATTACCTGGACCAACTAAAATATCGGCTGGAGCATTACCAAATAAACCATATGTCATTGCAGCGATTGCAGGAACTCCGCCTAAATTTAAAACAACATCTGCACCACACAAATCAGCAGTATATATAATAGTGGGGTGGGCCCCTACCTCAGCTTTTGGTGGACTACAAGCAATTACGTTTTTTACTCCAGCAACTTTTGCAGTCGTCACGCTCATTACTGCCGAAGCTATATGAGCATATCTTCCACCTGGAATATAACAACCCGCAGTATTAACAGGAACTAATTTTTGACCAGCATACAAACCATCAGATAATTCAACTTCGAAATCGTTTCCATAGTTTTTAAGTTGAGCCTCAGCAAATTTTCTCACTCTTTCATAAGAAAATTGAATATCATCCTTTGTTTTTTGATCTAAATTTTTTTTTATTTCTTCAATTTTATCTTTTGATACAATTATTTCACCCTCAAACTTGTCAAATTTTTTTGTTAATTCTTTACAACCTTCCTCTTTAGATTTCTCTAGGTCATTAAGTAAATTTTGAACAATATCCCTTGTTTTATTATCGTCAGTTGAGGATGTTTTAGGAGATTTTTTAAGGTACTTAATTGTCATTGATGAGTATTTTGATCAAGTTATTTAATGTATTAAAATACTCATTTCAACAAAGATATTTTTTATTAATTCTCTTGATAATTTAATCTAATGCAACTACTGCAGCAGCTATTGAGGCTAATCTAGCTGTTGCATCGTCTGATCTACTTGTAATTACAACTGGAACTTTACCTCCAACTACGACACCTGCTGCACAGGCTCCCATAAAATAAATCATCATTTTTACAAGTGCATTTCCAGTCTCAACATTAGGAACTAGCAAAACATCTGCATCTCCAGCAACAATATTTTTTATACCTTTAATACCAGCTGACTTTTTTGATATACTATTATCAAAAGCCAAAGGACCAAAAATATCAGCATTAAAACCCTCTTTTTCAGCTAAATTTGTAATCTCTTTTGCATCAAGAGAACTTTGCATACTATCCAATACTTCTTCAGTTGCTGATAAAATTGATATCTTTGGTTTTGGAATATTTATTCGATGACAAAAATCTATTACATTTCTTAAAATGTGCATTTTAGTTTTAACATTTGGATTAACATTTAATGCTCCATCTGTAATTATAAGTGGCTTATCATCTTTTTCTAATGTCATGTGCCATATATGACTAAGCCTTTTTTTGCCTAACAAACCATGTTCTCGTTTTAAAACTTCTTTCATCAAAACATCTGTATGAATATGTCCTTTAACAATAATTTTAATTTTATCTTCTGAGGCAAGTTTTGCTGCAATCTTGGCAGTATTATTTTCTACTGGTTCGTCTATAATTTCATATTCAGATATATCAAACTTTATATCATCTGCAGTTTTTTTAATTTCAGTTTCGTTACCAATTAAAACTGGTACAATTAGTTTTTCTTTTACCGCATCCATTACTGAAATCATCGGCAGTGTTTTTCCAGCATTTGCTATTGCAACTTTAATACCTTTTTTTTGATGAGCAAGGTCCAAGAGATTATTTGGACATACTGTTGATTTATCTGAAAGCATCTAAAATCTTATATCAAAATTAAAAAAAACTAACATATCATTTATTTTTTGATAATGTCAGAAATATGGAAGTTGTTACAAAAATTGCTCCAATTGCTCTGGCATTGATTATGTTAACATTGGGCTTAGGTCTTACTACGAGTGATTTTACAAGAGTAATTAAAAGACCAAAAGATTTTTTAGTTGGATTGATTTGCCAAGTAATATTACTTCCTATAATTGCTTTTGTTTTAATAAAAATTTTAAATGTTCAACCAGCATTAGCTCTAGGAGTAATGATAATCGCTGCTGCACCAGGAGGTGTTACATCTAATATTCTTACAAAATTTGCAAATGGTGATGTCGCTCTTTCTGTTTCATTAACAGCTATAATAAGTTTACTTAGTATTTTAACTGTTCCGTTTATCGTAATTAAATCTGCTGACCTACTTGATATAAATTATCTATCTAAGGAAATTTCAATGAGTGGGATATCAATCAAAATGTTTTTGGTAGTAACATTACCTGTAGTAATTGGAATGTTAATAAGGAAGTTTGCTCAAAACTTTATAATTAAAAGTACAGCTTTAATTGAAAAAATTTCATTAACTCTGTTTATTATAGTTTTTATTTCAATTTGGTTAGAGGAATGGGACAATATAATTATGTATATATCAAGAGCTGGCATAATAACTCTAATATTAAATGTAACAATGATGGTTTTAGGTTTTTATGTTGCTAAAATTTTTGCAAGTGGCATTGAACAAAGAAAATGTATTTCACTAGAATGTGGACTTCAAAATGGAACATTAGCAGTATTTGTATCTACTCAAATATTCGATGATATAATTTATTTGATACCAACTGCTTCATATGCTTTGATCATGTTTGTCACATCTATAATATTTGTGCTTCTCTTAAAAAAGATAAATTAGGATCAAAATAATAGATTGCGACCCAAAATGAACAGTGGGATTTAAAAAAAAAACCTAATTTGGTGACGTCATAGATTGAGTACTTTTAAACTTTCAGACTATAATCAGTTTATATAAAATAAGATGAGTACCGAGACTTTAACAAAATTAAATCCGAAAATTTTAATTAATTCAAAATTTGACCCTAATGGATCAGATGCAAACGTATCTGATCCAAAAACATTAAATGCTGAACTAAATAAAGTAGAGTTAAGCAATAATAAAAAAAACAAACATAAAACTTGTATAAATAAACTGAATAACAGACTTAAAATTCAAGAAAAAAATAAAAAAATCGAAAATAGGGTTTTGACTGGTTTATTTCTGAGTGTTGTTGCTGTTTTATTTTTTGTAGCTACTTAATTCAAGAGTTTTTCAATATCTTTTTTAATATCATCTGTAATTTTAATCTCTTTATAAAAATTTTTTTTGTATCTGTTAAACTTATTTTGTCCTGGATACATAATTTCTTTTATATTTTTTAGTTTCGGGAGTTTTTTAACTCTTCTTATATTTTCTTTAATTCTTGAGTTAAAATTTTTAACAAATAAATTTGACTTCATGACAATAAATAAATGACCAATGTTTTGAGGACCTGAAAAATCATCAAATGGATCTTTGACTTTTCCTCCATGATTTCCTCCAGTGAAAACACCACTTAAAATATCAACCATCCATGCTAAACCTGACCCTCTAAATCCAGCAATAGGCAACTGCACACCTTTTAGAGCTTTAACTGCATCTGTGGTTGGCTTTCCGCATTTATCTAATGCAACTCCTTCAGGTATTTTAGATCCTATTCTTGCTGCAACTCTTATTTTACCTCTATTTATCATTGATACAGATGTATCTAAAATAAAAGGAACTTTTGAAGAAGTAGGTGTTCCAAAACAAATTGGATTTGTTCCAAACAAAGTTTTTAATGCACCATGTGGAGCTATAGCGGGGGGAGCATTAGTAAAAATTAATGCTAATAAATTTTTTTTAACTGCTTGTTCTGCGTAGTATCCTGATAATCCGTAATGACCACTTCTTTTTATACCAACCAAACCTAATCCTGTTTTTTTAGCGCTCTCAATTGCTTTTTTAATTCCAATATTAGCAGCTACAAAACCAATACTGTCATCAGCATCGATTTGCATTATTGATTGAGATATTTTTTTAAATTTAAACTTTGGCTTTGGATTAATTAATTTTTTACTTATTCTATCACAATACATTTTTAACCTAGATACACCATGACCAGTTGCGCCAACTAACTCTGCATTAACTAGTGCATCAGAACAAATCTTTGCATGTGCTTTGCTTAATTTATATTTTAGAAATACTTTAGTCAGTAATTTTTTTAACTTTTCTTTTTTCATTAAAACCATCTAAACATTCCAATGATACCAGCTGTGGCATAAAAAATTTGAAGTAGTAAAATCCCTCTATGATTTCCTAAATACGCCCACAAACCAATTAAAATTGCAGAAATTAATAATAATGCAAAACCTAAAAATTCAGCACCAATGTTTAAGGCAACTAGTAGTGAATAAACAATAGCAGTTATAACGCCTGTCCACTCTAATATTTTATTTTTATTCATTAAGTTTATGAGTTGAAATTAGCCTTTACCTCTCCAAGGTATAGTTTTATCTATAATTTTTCTAAGAGTAATATCAAACAAAAGACCTAACATTCCCATTATAAATATTGTGATCCAAATTACCTCATACTGAAAGTACTTTTTAGCAACGTTTTCAACAAAACCAATACCTGTTGTACCAGCTAAAAACTCTGCAGCTACTAAAGTACCCCAACACATACCAACAGCAACTCTTATACCGGTTAATATTTCAGGAAGAGAATTAGGGAAAATAACATGTCTTAAAATTTGTTTTTTAGAAGCACCTAAGGAGTGTGCTGCATGGATTTTTGATAACTGAGTACCTGATGCCCCAGCTCTAGCTGATATTATCATTATCGATAATGAAACCATAAATAATAGAAAAACTTTACCAGTATTATCAATTCCCAAAACTGAAATTATCAAAGGTGCCCAGGCTAAAGGAGGTACAGGTCTATATAATTCAATTAAGGGATCAAAAAATCCTTTAGCAAATCTGTTTAGCCCCATAAACAAACCTAAAGGCACCCCTATTATAATTCCAAAAACTAATCCTAAAAATACTCTTAAAAAAGAGTCCCAAATATGTCCATACGGGACAGGAACTTTAAATAATTTAAAATCACCTGTTACTAGTTTTAATACTTTACTTTTAAAATTTTCCTTTACAATTCCATCTTTAGTATGAACTGGATACTCTCCAGGTAAAACATCTGCAATCCAATCTGGTAAGATAAAACCAACCATAGAACTGACATCAACCATTTCAATCCAAAGCAATGGAATATTTTTATATCCAACACTTGGTTTAGACATAAGAATAAATTTATTAAAGGTATCAGATGGCTTAGGTAGCCATCTACCTGAACCTTGTTCGGAGCAACTTGGACCACTCGCAACTATTGTTCCTGCAGGAAATAAAAGTATATCAATTAATCTTAGTCCACCTTGTTCAGATTTTTGAAGATTATCAAATTCAATTATTGCATCTTTCATCTCATTAAGAGCTGTTGGAGGATAGATGCTAGCAAATTCTATTCTTCTTGCTATTTTTACAATATTTTTTGCATATGTTGATGCTATTTCGTCACTATCATCTAAACTTTTCCTGTATGCTTTGATTTCATTTTTTAATTCTTTAATTGAAGTTTTAAAATATGAGTTATGATTTCTTAACTTAAAAAATTTGTCACTTATCACTTTAAGTTCTGCTGCTGCAGCGTGAAATTTTAAACCTCTATTTGTTCCTGGAACTAATGGAACTTCAAGTGTATTTTCTATAGAGCCAGTTCCAGTTCTAACAGTAGTAATACCCCATCCACCTTGTTCCGAGACAGCTTTGAGTCTCTCATTTTTTTCTTGCTCAGTTTCAAATGGATAATCTTTTTTTTTAAAATTTGAGCTCAAAATTTTAATTTCCTCAGTCATTTCTTTAATCTTAATTTTTGTATCCATTTCCATTAAATTATTATTTGTAAGTAAAGGAATGAGCTGGGTTGTTTTATCAATATAACCAATTAATATCTTTTTTTGCTGATTATTTAGATCATTTGAATTTTGAATTTCATTAGCTATATTTTTAAGATTTTTATTTTCGATTTTAATAATTGAAGTACTTTTGAACTCTCTTTCTTCAATGGGAAATTGATATTTTAAACCCATCAATGACTCGTTTATTTTTGCTACTTGGCATAATTCATTTGCAGATTTTGGATAAAACCCTTTTGCTATATCCCAGGAATAATACAACCAAACTAATAAGATTGCGCTACTGCCTACAACAATCCAATGTGTGCCACCTTTTGCTCTTTCTGGGTTTCCAAAAACTGCATCAACTTTTTCAGTTTTTATTAATCTTCTTCCGTAAAGAATACATCCAATTATCGCTACAAATATTAATATTGTTGCAAACTGGGTTAACATTTAATTATCTTTCCCCATAATTTCTTCTTCCATATCCCAAATCATAGATAGGATTTCTTCTCTTTTAGATGAAAAATCTTTATTTTTTTTAATTTCTCTTAAGTCTTCTTTTAAGCCCATCTCTGCAAAAGGAAGATTGTACTCTTTGTGTATTCTTCCTGGTCTTGGTGCCATTACATAAAGTCTTTCTCCAAGTAACAAGGCCTCTTCAACTGAGTGAGTAATTAATATAATTGTTTTTCCCGTTTCTTTCCAAATCTTTAAAACTAAAGACTGCATCTTTTCTCGAGTTAATGCATCTAAAGCGCCTAAAGGCTCATCCATTAAAATTAAATCAGGATCATTTATTAAACATCTTGCTAAAGCAACTCTTTGCTGCATTCCACCTGATAGCTGGTAGGTAGGAGTATTTCCAAATCCTTTTAGACCAACTATATCAAGCCATTCGTCAACTTTTTCTGCAGTAATTTTTGGGTCTTCTTTTTTCATTCTTAAACCAAAATTCACATTCTCTGCAACTGTTAACCATTCAAACAATGCACCCTGTTGAAAAACCATACCTCTTTCAACACCAGGTCCATCTATTTCATTATTGTTTAAAGTTATTTTTCCTGAGGTTGGTCTTAAAAATCCAGCAGTAATATTTAATAAAGTTGTTTTTCCACAACCAGATGGGCCTAAAACAGTAAGAAGCTCTCCTTTTTTGAGAGTAAAACTTACATCCTTTAATGCATGAACAGTTTCTCCTTTTGGAGTTTTAAAAATCATATTGAGATTTTCAGAAACTAAATCACTCATTAAATGGCTTTATATTAGAATTTTTATCAAAAAAATAGGCACCAATTAAAAAATTGGCGCCTATTAATTTTTTACCCTACAAAATTATAGAGGTAAGAAACTTGTATCTACTGCCCCGTCTGGTGTTCCCATACCTTTTAAGAAGGCATCAAGATTACCACTTTCCATAGATTGTTTAGTTTCTTCTGGAGTTAAAAATTTGAAACCATCTAAAGTTTCTTTCATGTCTGCAACTTTCATCTCAGATGCCTTTGACATGGAATTCATATCGCTTTTACCAGCTCTATATCTATCATTAGCTTCATGAGTTACTTCGATGAACGTTCTTAACATTCCAGGGTTCTCTTTCATAAACTTATCCGTTACTGATGTGATATCTATTCCTAAAATACCAGCATCTCTTGCTTCTTGAACAGTTAAAAGTCTTGATCCAACTGCAGTTGCAGCCTTGATTGAGTTACCACCAAATAAACATGCCATTACAACATCACCACTTACTAAAGCAGCAGCACCTTCCTCTGGGTCCATTTGAATGATATCCATTTGACCTCTGTCAGCTCCAACAACTTTCATACTTTCATCAAAAACATATTCAGCCATTGTTCCAAGTGGAACAGCAACTTTTTTGCCCTCTAGTTCTGTTGCATTTGCTTTTGTAATACCTGAAGCGTTCGATGTTACACATGTAGTTCCACCCATTCCATACTCCATTGCAATATCAACAAGCTTAATTGGAGCTTTTGATTTTACAGCATTGATGAAAGGAACTAGTCCTTGTGAATAAGAAATATCAATATCTCCAGCTAACATAGCATCAGTCATTGCACCACCGTTAGTGAAGTTTGTCCATTTAACTGGCACTCCAAGAGCTTTTGCAAAATTCTTTTTCTGCATGTCTTCTAAATTAGGACTTGGCCATTCTAAAAAGTATGCAACTCTAACTACGTTCGCTGCTGAATTAGCGGCAGTAATTGTAAGGTTTAGAGCAAAAATACTTCCTAAAATAAAACTAATTATTTTTTTCATTATTTCTCCTGTAATTAAATTTAATTTACGCGGCTTATTTAAGTTCATTATAAGATTGATGTAAATGATGAATTATGGGTAAGGGGTGACATTAAAAACTTAGACAACTTTGAGTTGTATGGTATATTTATTTTCTGTCCAATCAAAATGAATTAGTCTAAGAGGATAAAAACTTACTTTTTTAAAAATTTTATGAGTTCAGAAAAACCAAATATTCCAAATTCTTTAAACGAACATTGGATGCCATTTACATCCAATAAAGATTTTAAAGAAAACCCAAGATTAATAGTTGAAGCAAAAGGAGTTTATTTAAAAAATCATCATGGAAAAACTCAAATTGATGCAAGCTCTGGATTATTTTGTAATCCTTTAGGTCATGGGAGACAAGAAATTATCGATGCGATAACCAAACAATTAAAAACTGTTGATTACGCTCAACCATTCCAACAAGGTTTTGGAGGTTCATTTGAACTTGCAACAAGAATTGCAAAACATACCCCAGGAAATTTAAATAGAATTTTTTATACGATTTGTGGATCAACTGCAGTTGAAACGGCAATTAAAATTGCAATTGCGTATCATAAATCTAGAGGAGAAGGTAATCGTTTTAGATTTGTTGGTAGAGAAAGAGGTTACCACGGAATGAATATTGGAGCGACATCTGTTGGTGGTATGATCAATAACGTTAAAACATTTGCAAGCGTATTAATGCCAGGTGTAGTTCATATGAGACATACACATTTACCAGAACATAAATTTATTTCAGGTCAGCCCGAGACAGGTGCAGAATTAGCAGATGATTTAGAAAGAATTTGTACAAACTTTGGAGGAGAAAATATTGCAGCTTGTATTGTAGAACCAATTGCAGGATCAACTGGAACTTTAGTTCCACCAAAAGGATACTTACAAAGACTAAGAGAGATTTGCGATAAGCACGGTATAATTTTAATTTTTGATGAGGTCATTACAGGGTGGGGAAGAACAGGCTCACCATTTGCATCTCAAGAGTACGGCGTAACACCAGATATAATTACAATGGCAAAAGCAACTACGAACGGTATATCACCATTAGGTGCAGTGGCATGCAAAGAAGAAATTTATGACTCAATAATGGACGGTGCACCCAAAGGAACAATAGAACTATTCCATGGATACACATACTCAGGAATACCAATCTCTGTTGCAGCAGGTTTAGCAGTTCAAGATATATTTGAGAAAGAGGATATATTTAATAGAGCAAAAGAAATGAGTCCCTATTTCCAAGAAGGCTTAATGTCTCTTAAAGATTTAGAAGCAGTAGATAATATTAGAGGTTATGGAATGATGGGCGGTATAGACATGAAAATGCATAAAAAGCCTGGAGCTGCTGGATTTACATGTTTTAAACATTGCTATGAAGCAGGAGTTAATTTTAAAGCAACAGGAGACTGTTTAATTATTGCTCCTATGTTTATTTGTGAAAAAAAACATATAGATGAAATTATTGAAAAATTAAGAACTGGAATTTCAAACTACGCAAAAAGCAAAAAAAATTAATTCCAATTTATGAAAATCGGTGTTCCTAAGGAAATTAAACCGCAAGAAAATCGTATAGGATTAACTCCCAAAAGTGTAAAAACTTTAACCTCAAATGGTCACGAAGTGTTGATAGAAAATAATGGTGGTTTTGAAGCTGGTTTTGACAATGATCAATATAAATCAGCTGGAGCTAAAATTATTGATAGGGCAGAGGATATTTTTAATGATGCTGAAATAATTGTTAAAGTCAAAGAGCCTTTAGCAAAAGAGGTAAAAATGATTAAAGAAAATCAAATAGTTTTTACTTATTTGCATTTAGCTGCTGCAAAAGAATTAACTCAAGGATTAATAGACTCAAAATCAGTTTGCATAGCTTATGAAACAGTAACAGATAATAATGGTAGGCTTCCATTGCTTGCACCAATGAGTGCGGTCGCAGGTAGAATGTCTGTTCAAGCTGGAGCACATTGCTTGGAGAAAAATCAGAAAGGAAGAGGGATATTACTTGGTGGAGCTCCTGGTGGAGAACCTGGCAATGTAGTAATTTTAGGTGGAGGCGTTGTTGGAGAAAATGCTGCAATTATTGCAACTGGGATGAGAGCAAAAGTTCATATTGTTGATAAATCAGCTGAGAGACTAAAACAATTAACTGAAATGTTTGGAGATAAAATCATTCCTCAATTAAGTGATGAAACAGATATAGAAAAATTGATTTCAGAATGTGATTTATTAGTTGGAGGAGTTTTAATTCCAGGAGCTGAAGCACCAAAATTAGTTTCAAAAAATATGCTTAAGAAAATGAAAAGAGGATCTGTAATAGTTGATGTTGCAATAGATCAAGGCGGATGTGTTGAAACCAGCAAACCGACAACACACGCAGAACCAACTTATATAGTTGATGATATAGTTCATTATTGCGTAGCAAACATGCCAGGAGGGGTTCCTAGAACTTCAACCATAGCATTAAACAATGCCACTTTACCTTTTTTAAGCAAATTAGCAAAAGATGGCTATCAAAAAGCTTTGAAAGATGATTTAAATTTTTTAGCCGGATTAAATGTTCATAAAGGTAGCGTTACTTATAAAGCTGTTGCTGATGTTTTTGGTCACCAATACGCTAATGCCTCTGAAATCTTAAATTAAATACCTTTTTTGAGTAAGTCGTAAATATCCTCTTTTTTGTCCAAGCCAATTTCTCTAGCAATTTCTTTCCCATCTTTATAAATCGCTATAGTGGTCCAAAACTTTATATTTAGTTTTTCACTTATATTTTTATTTTTATCATGTTCATAAAAAAAGAACTCAAAATCTGGAAAGTCTTTTTTTGCTTGTTCAAATATAGAAGTTTGAGTTGCACAAACTGAACACCATTCGTTCCAAGAATTAATTACAATCGTTTTTCCTTCTGTGTTTAGTTTATCAAATTCATTTAAAGAAAAACCAGATGATTTTTCAAAACTAAAACTTGAAAATGAAAAAAAAGTAAAACAAATTACAAATATTAAATTTTTTAACCTAATCATGTTATTCTTTTGATAACATTATCTTTAAAAACAAAGGTATGTAACAATGCCGCTAATATATGTAAAGATATTAGAGCAATCAGAGTATAATTTGAGTATATATGCACATCATAACTTAAATCAGCATAATCAAAATTCGATTTTAATTTGATCTCGGTAATCCCAAAATTTAATTTTTCACCATTAAACAATTTTTTTAATATCCCAGAGGAAGTGACTGTTAGAAGTGTTAAATATAATAGAAAATGGTTTAGTTTTGCAATTATCATTTGACCTGGAAATGCTTCAATTGGGTTCTCTGGAGAATTTATAAAAAGCCTCACCAATAGTCTTAATAAAGTAATATAAAAAATTGTAATTCCAATTAATACGTGAATTTCCTCAATTGTTATTCTAAAATCAGAAAATTCTTGTCTAACTAAATAAAAACCAAGTGGTATTTGAACTACTAGACCTATGACACTTAGCCAATGGAAAAACTTTGTTAAAATATTGTATTTTTGTATAATGTTAACATCTCTCATAATTTACATTTATGAAAAATAAAATTTTATTAATTATATTTTTAGTTACTTCATTTTTTTTTACTAATTTTATTGCGCATTCTGAGGAAAGTATAGAGGATATAATTAAAGGAAGAAAAGCAATATTTAGCAATAATGCAAAATTAGCAAAAAGAGTAAATATTCTATTGAGAAATTTCGAGTTTGAAGAAGCAGAACCCTTTATTCTTAAAATGAGTAAAAATTATGAAAATTTACTAAACTATTTTCCAGAGAATTCAAAAGAAGGTTATGGTACTGAGGCTTTACCAATTATTTGGGAAGAAAAGGATGCATTTAACGCTTTAATGCAAAAAGCAGCAGATGACATGTTAAAATTAGCGAAAGTTATGGAAGAAGTAGATGATATTCAAGTGACTTACAAAAAATTAATGTGGGCAAATTGCAATGCATGTCATAGCAGATATAGAAAACCACATTAATAATTTAAATGTTTAAAAATTTTTTTTTAATAATTTCTTTATCTTTTTGTTTCATTAAGTCTGCTTATTCGCATTCTCATTATCCTATAACTAAAGACGATCCATTAAAAATTGAAGCAGGAAAATTATTATACAATCAATACTGTGCTTCTTGTCATCAAGTAAATTTAGCTGGTGCAAAAAACTGGAAAGGATTTGATAAAGACGGACATAGAAAAGCACCGCCCTTAAATGGAACAGGACATACTTGGCATCATTCTGATGAGTTGTTGCATAAAATTATTAAGTATGGATTTGCAAAACTGATAAAAAATTATGAAGGTAAAATGATGGGTTTTGGTGACAATATTGAAGATGAGGGGATTGATAATATTCTTTCTTATATTAAATCATATTGGAATGATGATATATATTTTTATCAGTTGGAAATTAGTAAAAAATGAGTTCAGAAACTTTTAATTTTAATTGGTCATGTAAACACACTTGGAAAAGAAGTGCAAAAAATACTGCATGGTGTTTACTTGGATGTTCTATAGGAGATTTTGGAACAATTTTATTTTTTCAATTAACCAAAATTCCTTTTCCCGTCATTGCCATTATGATTTTAGCAATCATAAATGGTTTAATAACTAGTATTATTTTAGAGACAATAATTTTGATGAAACAAAATTTTGATTTCAAAAAAGCCTTTCACACAGCTATTGGGATGAGTTTTATATCTATGATCAGTATGGAAGTTGCAATGAATTTAACTGATTATTTCTTAACAGGTGGTGCAATACTTACCTGGTGGGTAGTTCCAATTATGTTGGCAGTTGGTTTTGTAACTCCATGGCCTTATAATTATTGGAGACTTAAAAAATTCAATCAAGCTTGTCATTAGATTAGTTAAAAAACCCTATTATTGTCAATTGCAGTTAATAGATGTGTTCTTATAATTTCTTGTAATAATCTTTTTAACAATTATATGTTCTCAATCCCCATGGAAGAAAATCAAATTATAATTAAAGACTTATCTAAAATTTATAGTAATGGATTTAACGCTTTAAAAAATATCAATCTCACAATAAAAAAAGGAGAAATTTTAGCATTATTAGGTCCTAATGGAGCTGGGAAAACAACTTTGATAAGTGTAATTTGTGGAATTGTAACTCCCACTTCAGGCAACATCACTGTCGACAATTATGATATAATTGACCAATACCGCGAAACTAGATCAAGAATTGGATTAGTACCCCAAGAATTAACCTTGGAAGCTTTTGAGACGGTTTTCAATAACGTATCTTACTCGAGAGGCTTGTATGGCAAATCTCCAGATCCGAAACATATAGAAAAAGTTTTAAAAGATTTAAGTTTATGGGATAAAAAAGATCTTGGACTTAGACAATTATCAGGTGGAATGAAAAGAAGAGTTTTAATTGCTAAAGCACTTTCTCATGAACCCTCAATACTTTTTTTGGATGAACCAACAGCAGGTGTAGATGTAGAATTAAGAAAAGATATGTGGAATGTTGTGGATATATTGAGAAAAACAGGAGTAACAATAATTTTGACAACTCATTACATTGAAGAGGCAGAAGCAATTGCAGATAGAGTAGCTGTAATTAACCAAGGAGAAATCATTGTTGTAGAAAATAAAAACGATTTACTTAAAAGAATGGGTCAAAAAACTTTATTAATAGAATTACAAGATAAAATAACTCAAATTCCTGAGCAACTTTCAAAATATGAATTAGTAATTGGAAAAGATCAAATGTCGCTTATTTATAATTATAATGTTAGAGCTGAGAGAACTGGAATTACAAATTTGTTACAGGAATTAAAAGAGGCCAGTTTAAAAATGAGAGACCTTAAAACAGAACAGAGTTCTTTAGAAAAAATATTTGTCACTTTAGTAAAGGAAAATAATGAAATTTAACTTTTATGCTCTAAGAGCAATTTACCTTCATGAAATGGATAGATTTAGAAGAACGTTACTACAATCTTTGCTTTCACCAGTGTTATCCACCTCTCTTTACTTTATTGTTTTTGGATCTGTAATTGGTGATTATGTGGAGAGTATTGATGGATTAAGTTATGGCTCATACATAGTACCAGGTTTATTGATGTTAACTTTATTGACACAATCAATAAGTAATACTTCTTTTGGTATATTTTTTCCAAAATTTAATGGCACTATTTATGAAATTTTAGCTGCTCCAATTTCTACGTTTGAAGTAGTACTTGCATTTGTTGGGGCAGGTGCAACTAAAACTTTGATAGTTGGCGTGGTTATATTTGTTACCTCTTTATTTTTTGTAGATGTGACAGTTAAATATCCTTTACTAATGATTTTTCTTTTGGTGCTGGTAGCTTTTACATTTGCGCTATTTGGTTTTTTAATTGGATTGATGAGCTCAAATTTTGAACAAATGTCAATTGTGCCAACATTAGTAATTACACCAATGGTTTTTCTTGGTGGTAGCTTATACTCTTTAAATATGCTTCCTTCTTTTTGGCAAACAGTTACATATTTTAATCCTGTCGTATATTTGATTAATGGAATGAGATACTCTTTTTATGGTGTTTCAGATTTTAATATTTGGATAAGTATCACAAGTATGTTAGTTTTTTTGATAACCTGCATAGCTGTTGTAACAACGTTATTAAAAAAAGGGTACAATATTAAACAATAAATAGTTTGAATTTAGAACAAATAATTCCAGCAATATCTCTAATTGCTGTATTAATATTAGTTTTACCTGCTTTTCTAAAAACTAATTCAAAATTAAAACAATTTCTAACCAATTTATCCATTTGGTCCATAATTGTATTAATCGTATTATTTATTACTTATTTTATTTTCTAGTTTTAACTTGAGGCAATCTTCTTTTTAGGATCAAAAAATGGTTTTTCCACAACAGTACAATTAACTATTTTATCATCAATTTTAGTTTGTAATTTTGTTCCTAAATCTGTGTATTTTATATCTACCATTGCTAAAGCAATATTTTTTTTAAGTCTTGGTGAGTAAACAGCTGATGTAACTTTACCAACTTTTTCACTTTTATTCATTATTGTCCAAAAAGTTGTGTTAGGACCTAACAATGGCTCACAATCTAATTCAATACCAACTTGTCTTCTTTTTATTCCATCGTTTTTGATTTTTCTTAACGCATCTTTGCCAATAAAATTAATGTCACTTTCTAAGTTGACTAACCTATCAAGACCTAGTTCAAAAGGATTAGTATTTATATCTGCATCTGCATGATATGATAACATCCCACCTTCAATTCTTCTTATTGATGAGGTATGACCGGGCTGAATACCAAAATTTTTCCCAGCTGTCATAATTTTTTCATACAGGTCATCACCTTTTGATCCATCTCTTAAATATATTTCATATCCAAGTTCACTTGACCAACCAGTTCTTGAAATAATTAATGGTATTCCATCTAACTCGTACTCTTTAAGCCAATAGTATTTTAAATCCTTAATACTTTCACCGAAAAGGCTAACCATAATGTCCCCTGATTTTGGACCTTGTAATTGCAGAGGTGAGACATCAGGTTCTGTAATTTTAACGTTCAAACCAGAATTTATTGCAACTCCCTGAGCCCAAAATAACACATCACTATCAGCAAGTGACAGCCAAAAATGATTTGTATCAAGTCTTAATAAAACTGGGTCATTTAAAATTCCACCTTCATTATTAACTATTAAAACATATTTGCATTGACCCACTGCAAGTTTAGATAAATCCCTTGGAGTTAATAATTGTATAAACTTGTATGCATCTGGTCCAGTTATCTCAACCTGCCTTTCAACCGCAACATCACATAAAATGGCATTTTCAATCAAATTCCAAAAATTTTGTTCAGGACTGCCAAAATCTCTTGGAATATACATATGGTTATAAACTGAAAATCCTTTTGCACCATATCTTACTGTTGCATTGAAATAAGGAGATTTTCTAATTTGTGTGCCAAAACCAAAGTTTTTATCTGTCATGGTGAGTGCATAGCAGAAAGCAAATTTTATGCAAAGAAATTTGTATTTAAGACAATTTAATTAATTTAAAAAATAAAATATTAGTCTAATTTGTTTTATGGTTAAAATTGTCTTACCCGTAATTATTCTACTACTAATAGTTATATTTTGGAAAAAAATAGAAGATTATTTTTTTCAAAAATTCAAATTTAAAATAAATTATATTATTGTAGCAATATCAATTATTGCCTTGTCAATTCTCGGAATATTATTATATGACTGAATATGATCAATCCAACAGATTACGAGTGCGTAGAAACTGAAGGTATAGTCACTTTCAAAAATAATAATACTACACTTGGATTCACCAGATATAATGAAATAGGTGAAATAGAATACATATTTGTACACCCTATGTTTAGAAGAAAAGGTTTAGCTAAAAAATTAATAAAAATCATTGAGAATAAAGTAGGTAAAAGACCAGTCCCTCAAGAACCAATTAGTCCTCTAGGTAAAAAATTATTTCAACTTCAGTAAAACTGAATGGAAATTAATCTTATTTTCCTAATTTCAGTAATACCAGCAATTATTTTATTTGGAATTGCAAAATCTGGATTAGGAGGATCCATAGCTTTAATTTCAATTCCATTAATGACACTATCAATGTCATTAACAGAGGCATTAGCAATTATGCTGCCAATTTTAATTTTTTCAGATTTTATAGCGGTTTATAGATTTAGAAAAGAATTTGATCTTGAAACTTTAAAGTTAATCATTCCATCAGCTGCAATTGGAATTATTATTGGATCATTTACATTTTCATATTTTTCTGAAGATCTTTTAAAATCTCTAATAGGATTAATGGGTTTTTTGTTTGCGAGTCATTACTTCATATTTAAAAAAGATAAAATCAAACCACATAAAAAAAATAAGGTTAAAGGCTCAATTTGTACAATTGTTGCAGGTTTTACATCATTTTGTGTTCATGCTGGAGGTACGCCTACAAGTATTTATTTATTACCTTTGAGACTTAAAAAAGAAATTTATGTTGGGACTAGAGTAATTTTTTTTACGTTTGTAAACTTAATAAAGCTACCTCTGTATATTCATTTATCTATGATGAATACAGGAACTTTAATTAGCTCTATAATGTTATTTCCTCTCTCGATATTAGGTATTTATATTGGTTTTAAATTACTAAAAATAATTGAGGAAAACTTATTCTATAATATAATTTATGCTTTAATTTTAATCAGTAGTTCAAAAATGATTTATGATTTTCTTATTTAAATCTTTCATAAATTTTTAAAATATATATAAAGAAAAATAGGGGTGTCCAATTGGACTGAGAAATACTCTTTGAACCTGTCCGGTAATTCAGAAAGGGAGAAAAATGAATAACTTAAATTTACTAAGCCAACAAACTGCAATTTTATTAGTTCTTGGAATATCAATAATATTTGTAATTGTTGGAACAGTTTACTCAAAAAAATTTAGAGGATTAAATAATTATCTTTTAGCAAATAGATCTGTTGGAACATTTTCTTTAACCTCAAGTTTAGTTGCAACAGCACTGGGTGCATGGATATTATTTGGACCTGCATCAGCTGCTACTTGGGGTGGAATAGGGGCTGTTATTGGATACGCACTAGGAACTGCCTTTCCATTATTTATTTTAATTTATCTTGGCACAACCTTTAGAAAAAAATATTCAAAAGGAAGAACTTTGATTGAGGTTATTAGATTAAAATATGGACCTAATTTATTTAAATTAGTTTTAGTTTTATCAATATTTTACATGACTATCTTTTTAATTGCTGAAGTAACAGCTGTTTCAATGTTAATTAATTATATTTCAGGGACTGATTTGTGGATAACAGCTTTAATTGTTATTATTAGTTCTCTAGCTTATACATTATATGGAGGTCTAAGAGCATCTATTTTTACAGACAATATTCAATTTATATTTTTTATTGTTTTATTGATAATTGCTCTCTCTTATTTGATAAACTTTAATTCAAATGTATTTAACTTTGACTATATTAGAGTAAAACAACCTCAATTATTAAGTATAAATTATCTACCTAATTTTACAGCTGGTCTTACATTTTTTATTGCAGTTGCAGCTACAAATCTATTTCACCAGGGAAATTGGCAAAGAGTTTATGCTGCAAAGAATAATAAAGTTTTAAAAAAAAGTTTAGTTCTTTCCTTTTTAATAATTATTCCAATTGTTTTTTTTATGGGTTTTTCAGGATTAGTTGCAGCATCATCAGAAAATACAGTCGTGCCTGATCTTGCTTTTTTTCAGTTACTTTTAAAAGATCAATATTTAACTATTTCAGTTATTATAATTTTTTTAGCAATATCATTAACAGTGAGCAGTATTGATACGATTATTAACGCAATTTCTAGCTTAATTATTGTTGATGGAAAAAAAATCGTTAAAATAAAAAATTATGATTTGTTGTCTAAACAGATAATAATCATACTATCCATCATTGCATTATTTGTAGCCTCAAAGGGTTTGAGTATTTTATATTTATTCTTATTAGCTGATCTTTTTTGCTGTGCAGCAGTATTAAGTATTTTTAATGGATTTTATTCAAAAACATTTTTCGAGAAAAATGCATATATCTCAATAATTGTGGGTCTAATCGCTGGTTTATTATTATTTCCAAGTCCAGACTTTTCTAAGTCTATTTTAATTGGATTAATTTTTCCAGTTGATCTATTTCCAAGTTTTGTCTCTCAATCGTTGTTATTTCTGTCATTTTTGACCGCGACTTTTGCTCCTTTATTGACATGGAATTTAAAAAAATAACTATTTTGAAAGATATTTTTAACTATTTAATTTTCTAAATTTATAGATATGATTATTTAAATTCTATGATTACTTATATTATTCCATTTCTCATACTTATTTTAATTGTGGTATTTATTCACGAGTATGGCCATTATTATTTTGCAAAAAAATATGGTGTTGGAGTAACTGATTTTTCAATTGGATTTGGTAAAGAAATATTTGGATGGAACGATAAATCAGGTACTAGATGGAAAATTTGTTGGATACCTTTAGGTGGATATGTAAAATTTTTTGGTGACAGAAATGTTTTTTCACAAGCTGATCAAGAGGAATTATTAAAAAAATATAATAAAGAAGACCAAGAAAAATTATTTGTAACTAAACCTTTATACCAAAGAGCATGGATTGTATTTGGCGGTCCTTTAGCCAACTTTATTTTAGCAATTTTTATATTTCTCTTCATATACATGTTTATAGGTAAAGATTTTACTCCTGCTGTTATTGATGAAGTTCAAAAAGATAGCCCTGCAGAAATAGCAGGTTTAAAGAAAAATGATATAATATTAGAAATAGATAATAATAAAGTAGAGAGTATTTTGGATGTTTCTAAATTTATCGCAATGTCGACATCAGATTTTGTTGATTTCAAAGTATCAAGATTTGAAAACGAAATATTATTAAAAGTAAAACCCAATCTAGTAGAAAGTGAAGATAACTTAGGAAACAAACTTAAGAAAAGGATGGTGGGTATTAAATTGAGTGCTTATAATGATAAAATTAATCACGTTAAATTAGGTCCTGCACAAGCATTAGTTCAATCATTTAATGAGGTGTATTTCGTAACCGTTTCATCGTTAAAATATCTTGGTTCTATGATTGTTGGAAAAGGAGACACCTCACAGTTAGGGGGTCCAATAAGAATAGCTAAAATATCTGGACAAGTTGCTGAGTTTGGTATTATTCCTTTTATTAGTATGATGGCCTATATTTCAATAAGCCTTGGTTTAATTAACTTATTTCCTATCCCAATGTTGGATGGAGGCCATTTAATGTTTTATGGATTTGAGAAAATTTTAGGACGTCCTTTAAGCCAAAAAACTCAAGAAGGATTTTTTCGAATCGGGATGTTTTTGTTGCTTTCATTAATGTTTTTCGTGACATTTAATGACCTTCGAGATTTGGGCTTATTTTAATGGGTTTTTAGATATAAAAAAACC
>CACGOY010000004.1:0-89208 GCA_902574735.1 uncultured Pelagibacteraceae bacterium | reverse complement strand
AATTGCTAGTATTGAAAAAAAAGCGGCTGAAAAAAAAGCAAAAAAAATAGCTAAAAAAAAAGCTAGTGAGAGTCCTGCGTCTGTAAATAATTAAGATCTAAATCGTCCTTCCCCCTTTTTATAAGAAAAGGGGAAGGTAGTTAATCAACAAAATTTAAATTGGAGGAAAAAATAATATGACTTTTTAATTTAAAATTTGTAATTAAATAGTAGTAAATGTTGATGACAAAAATATTTATGAATTATTACAAATTAGTTAAAAATGCTTTTCCCATTCATCTTATAAAATTTTATTTTACTCTTCCGTAAACATCCTGATATCTAATAATATCACTTTCTTTAAGTATTGATCCAACTTGTGCTTCAAAAATTTTAACTGGTTTCCTGCCTGGATTTTGAACTCTATGAATTGCTTCTAATGGAATAAATATATGTTCACCAGGTTTTTTGATTATTATATCTTTATTAAGCGTAATTTTAGCATTTCCTTGTGTTACTAACCAATGCTCCGCTCGGTGATGATGTTTTTGTAAACTCAAAATCCCTTTTGGTTTTACGTACAATTCTTTGATTAAAAATTCATTTCCTTCAAATAAATTTGTGTATTTTCCCCATGGTCGATAATAAATATTCTTCCTTTTAATGTATTTCCGTTTATTTTTGTCATACATTTTTAATATTTCTTTCCAACTTCCAAGGTCTGACCAAGGAATATCTAATTTAATTGCATTTATTTGTTTTGTTTTTTCTAAAATGGCATAATCAAATGATTTAGCTGTAGCTTTTATAAATGAGGATTTATTTAAATAATAAGTGTTAGATTTATATTTAGCTCTGTTAACTGCGTCTAAGCAGTTTTTATATATTTTTAGCTGATATTTTTTGAAGTTATTAATTATGGAGTCTTTTCTAAGAAAAAACATACCTGAATTCCAATAACCATTTTTTTTAATAACTTGCTTTGCTTTTGCTTCTTTAGGTTTTTCAATAAATTTTGTTACTTTATTAATGTTTCCCTTAACTTTTTTTGTAAGAAAGTAGCCATATTCGCTTGAGGGAGATTTAGGTTTTATGCCAAAGATAAATATATTTTGATCGGTCAAATTAGATTTATTTTTATAAATAGCATTATTAAAAATATTTATTTTCTCTATTAAATGATCTGATGAAAAGAACATTAATGGTTGATTGTCTGGAATATCTTTTATTAAGGCAGTACTTAAAATAGCTGGAGCCGTATTTCTTTTTGCTGGTTCTAAAACAATTTTATATTTTTTGATCTTATGTTTCTTTAAATGCTGTTTTACTTGTTTAAGGTATTTAGCATTTGTGCTGATAACTGGATTATCAAAAATTGAACCTTTTACTCTTTCTAATGTTTTACCTAATAAAGTCCAATTACCAAAATTAATAAACTGTTTTGCTTGGTGATTTTTTTGATTTGGCCAAAGTCTTGTCCCTGCTCCTCCACAAAGAATTACAGGTCTAATTTTCATTTTTAAATATCCGCGTAAACTTTAACCTCGTTTTTGCCTCCAGGGTGTGTAGGTGCTCCTAAGTATGCTGGTCCAACTGTTTGTGCATATTTCCACAACGTTCCATTTCCAAAATTAATCTTTTTTGGTTTCCATTTTTTACGTCTAGATGCTAACTGTTTTTTTGTTAATCTTACATTGATAGTTCCTTTTTTAGCATCTATATCGATGATATCTCCATTTCTTAAAAGAGCTATTGGACCACCTACTGAAGCTTCAGGACCAACATGACCTATGCAAAATCCTCTAGTAGCACCAGAAAATCTTCCATCAGTTATCAGTGCAACAGTCTCCCCTTTTCCTTGACCATAAATTGCAGCTGTCGTTTGAAGCATTTCTCTCATGCCTGGACCCCCTTTTGGTCCTTCGTATCTAATAATAATTATATCACCATCTTTATATTTTCTATTTTTTACAGCTTTATAAGCTGTCTCTTCATTATCAAAACACCTTGCTCTTCCAGTAAACTGTAATTTTTTTAATCCAGCTATTTTAACAATACCACCTTCAGGTGCTAAGTTACCTTTTAAACCAACGACACCACCAGTTTTAGTAATAGGATTTTTGTAACTTCTCATTACTTTTTGATTTAGATTAAATTTAACATTTTTTAAATTTTCTTTCATTGTTTTCCCAGTAACAGTCATACAATCACCGTGTATAAAACCACCATCGTATAAAGTTTTTAATAACATTGGTACACCACCTGCTAACCACATATCTTTTGCAACATATTTTCCACCTGGTTTTAAATCTGCAAGATAAGGAGTTTTTTTAAAAATTTTTGCAACATCCATCAAATCAAACTTAATTCCAATTTCATTTGCTATAGCTGGTAAATGTAATCCAGCATTAGTAGATCCACCAGTTGCAGCAACAATCGTTGCAGCGTTTTCTAGAGATTTTCTCGTTACAATATCTCTTGGTCTAATATTTTTTGCTAATAAATTCATAACAGCTTTACCACTATCTACAGCATATTTATCTCTTTCTTTATAAGGTGCAGGTGTTCCAGCTGAATATGGTAATGCAAGGCCAATCGCCTCTGATACACATGCCATTGTATTTGCAGTAAATTGACCACCACACGCACCTGCAGATGGACAAGCTTTTAATTCTAGCTTTCTTAATGCATGAGCAGTCATTTTTTTTGATGTATATTTTCCAACCCCCTCAAAAACATCAACTACAGTTACATCTTTTCCATTAAATCTTCCTGGAAGAATTGATCCACCATATATAAATACACTTGGAATGTTTAATCTAACCATAGACATCATTAATCCAGGTAGTGATTTATCGCATCCAGCTAAACCAACTAATGCATC
The DNA here is from genome assembly GCA_902574735.1 of uncultured Pelagibacteraceae bacterium. Taxonomy (GTDB): domain Bacteria; phylum Pseudomonadota; class Alphaproteobacteria; order Pelagibacterales; family Pelagibacteraceae; genus Pelagibacter. The sequence goes on along the minus strand of CACGOY010000004.1, from coordinate 86,345 downwards.
ATAGCAATGACCTCTTACTGTTAGTTCGGTTGAATCTGCTATAACATCTCTAGATACTAATGACGATTTCATGCCCTCGTGACCCATTGCAATTCCATCAGTAACTGTAATTGTACAGAATTCTCTTGGTGTTCCACCAGATTTAACAACACCTTTTTTAACCGATTGAGCTTGTTTCATTAAATTAATGTTACAAGGAGCTGCTTCATTCCATGTTGAAACAACGCCAACAAATGGTTTTGCAACATCTTTCTCTGTTAAGTCCATTGCATAATAAAATGATCTTTGAGGTGCTTTATCAGGCCCTATAGTTGTGTGTCTGCTTGGTAATTTCTTTTTATTAAATTTTTTCATTATAAATTTTCTAAGGTTAGTTGTATTTTTTTAGCATCTTTTTCTAGGTTGTTAAAGTTAGATTTTTCGAGTTCAACAATATCTTTTGGAGCTCTATCTATAAAACTTTTATTTGAAAGTCTGGTATTTATTTTATCCATATCGTCTTTAATTTTAGAGTGTTTTTTTAATAATGTATCTTTGATAGTTTTAATATCAACATCTTGCTCAAAATACATTTTATAAAGCTCACCTTTTATAATTAGGCTTGCAGATGATTTTTTTTGATCCTCTAACAATATGTTTGATATTCTTCCTAACTTTTTTAACACAATTTCATTTTTATTGAAAAAATCTTGTGTTTTTGAATTTGTATTAGCTAAAGAGATATCAATTAAAGAACCTGGGCTAACTCCTATCTCGTTTTTAAAGGATCTAATTGATGTAATAATTTCAATTATATTACTCACATCATTATATTCATTACTTTCTACGGGTTTTTCCTCACTCCAATTAGCGAGCATTAAATAATCACTGCTATCTTTATCTAATTTATTATTTAGCCAAATCTCCTCTGTAACAAATGGAATAAATGGATGTAGGATAATCAATATCTCTCTAAAAATATATGCAGAGACTTTTTTAACTTCCTCTATAGAGGATTTGTCATCTGAATATAATATTGTTTTTGATAACTCCAAATACCAATCACAAAAAGAATGCCAAACAAACTGATAAGCATTTCTTGCAGCTTCATCAAATCTATAATCTTTTATATTTTGCTTAATATGATTATTAATTGAATAATATTCAGAAATTATCCATTTATTTATATTTACCTTTAATTCTTTAGGCTTTTCAATCTCATTAAAATTACAATCATTTTGTTTGAGTAAATTATTTGCATTCCATATTTTATTTAAAAAATTTCTATACCCTTTTACTCGGTCTTCTGAGAGTTTAACGTCTCTACCTGGAGATGCCATTGATAATAATGTAAATCTTAGTGCATCTGCTGAATATTTCTCAATTAAATCTAATGGATCAATTACGTTTCCTTTTGACTTAGACATTTTCTGTCCCTTTTCATCTCTAACTAAAGCATGAACATAAATATCTTTAAATGGCTCTTTTTCTAAAAAAGCCATTCCCATCATCATCATTCTAGCTACCCAAAAGAAAATAATATCAAAACCAGTTACCAAAACTGTGGTTGGATAAAATTTTTTTAAATAGTCAGTTTGATTAGGCCAGCCTAATGTTGCAAATGGCCATAAACCTGATGAAAACCAAGTATCAAGTACATCTTCATCTCTTTTTAACTCAACATCTTTTTTATAATAATTTTTAGCCTCTTTGATTGCTTCTTCTTCAGTATACTCTACAAATACTTTTCCATCTGGACCATACCAAGCAGGTATTTGATGACCCCACCAAAGTTGTCTTGATACGCACCAAGGTTCAATATTGTCCATCCATTGAAAATATGTTTTGGACCAATTTTCAGGAAAAAAATTTGTTGATTTATTATTTACAATTTCTTTAGCCTTAATAGATAATTTTTTTGCATCAGCAAACCACTGCTCTGTTAAATAAGGTTCTATAATTGAATTAGATCTATCTCCATATGGAACTTTATTTTTAATATTTTCTTCCTCAACAAAGAAGTTATTTTCTTTTAATTTTTTTAATAATTGTTTTCTTGCTTCAAATCTATCTAATCCAATAAATTCTTTTGGTGCATTTTCATTTATTTTTCCGTCTTCAGTAAAAACATTTATAATTTCTAAATTATTTCTTTCACCTACTTCATAGTCATTAAAATCATGAGCCGGGGTAATTTTAACAGCTCCTGTTCCTTGTTCTGGATCAGCATATTCATCCTCTATAATTTTTATTTTTCTACCAACAAGTGGAATTGTTACAAATTTACCAACAACTTTTTTATATCTTTCATCGCTAGGATTTACTGCAATAGCAGTATCACCCAGCATAGTTTCAGGTCTTGTTGTTGCAATAGTTATAAAATCTTCACTATTTTCGATAGGATATCGAATATGATAGAGTTTTGAATTTACTTCTCTTTGATCTACTTCAAGATCAGAAATGGCAGTTTTTAATACAGTGTCCCAATTAACTAACTTCTTTGACTTAAAAATTAGATTTTTTTTATATAAATCTACAAAAACTTTTAAAACAGATTTAGATAGATTTTCGTCCATAGTGAAAGCATTTCTTGACCAATCACATGAACATCCAAGTTTTTTTAATTGATTAATAATTATATCTCCATATTCTTTTTTCCACTCCCAAACCTTTTCAATAAATTTGTCTCTACCTAAATCATTTTTTTTAATACCATCTTTTTCTAACTTTCTTTCAACAAGAGCTTGAGTTGCTATTCCTGCATGATCAGTGCCGGGTTGCCATAAAGTTTCAAAATTATTCATTCTATGAAATCTTACTAATAAATCCTGGATGGAATTATTTAAGGCATGTCCCATATGTAAACTTCCAGTTACATTTGGTGGAGGAATAACTATTGAAAATTTGTTAGTGTTTTCTTTAGGTTGGAAAAGTTTATTTTTTTCCCAGTAAGAATAAATCTTATTTTCTACATCAGTATGGATATATTTATCAGCACTCATTAGATAAATATTTTATAAATTAATCATTTCAATAAACAATAATGAAATTAGGATTAAAATTTATAGACTAATCTAAAAAATCAATTATATAAGGTCATCTATCAAATATTGGATATTTGCTGGCAACGTGGCGGAATGGTTACGCAGAGGATTGCAAATCCTTGTATCCCGGTTCGATTCCGGGCGTTGCCTCCAAAAAAAAACTATTGTGATAAACTAAAAAAAAAGTAAGTTGCAATTTGTAATTCCTCGGTAGCTCAGTTGGTAGAGCAGTTGACTGTTAATCAATTGGTCGCAGGTTCGAGTCCTGCCCGAGGAGCCAAAAATCTTTATCCTACCTTTGTAATACTTGGCTGAGAAAGTTGAATATTTTTTCCAAACTTAATTTTTTGATCTTGTGTTAACTCTGAGTAAACCTTTATCAAAAAATTATAATTTACATTCATATGACCTTCTTTTGATTTCTCTAAATTTAAAAGATATTCAGAAAAATCCTCAAAAAAATAATTAATTGGCACTTTTAAATAATTAGATAACTGAAGTAATCTAATTGAACTTACACCATTAGTGCCTTTCTCATATTTTTGAATTTGTTGAAATGTAACGTTTATAGCTTTTGCAACCTTCGTTTGTGTTAAACCTAGGGCTAACCTTCTAAGTTTAAGCTTGTTGCCTAAATGTTTATTGAAATTATCTTCCATCAAAGACCCCTCTTTAATTAAAATATAAGTTTGAGTTAATATAAATAGAACATGTATTACAAGAAGATTTTTTTTTAAAAATTATCCTTTTTTTTAAAATTAAATATCCTGTCAAGTATCTTTTTTACAATTTAGCCAATTATTTTTAGAGTATCTGACTTAAAAATAGCTTAGTTCTATCATTCTTTGGATTAGCGAAAAATTCATTTGTTGCTGCTTTTTCAACTATCATCCCTTCATCCATAAAGATAACTTCATCTGCAACCTCTTTTGCAAAGCCCATTTCGTGTGTAACAACTATCATGGTCATCCCTGCTTTAGCTAAGTTTACCATAGCATCTAAAACTTCTTTAATCATTTCTGGATCCAATGCCGATGTAGGTTCATCAAAAAGCATTATTTTTGGCTCCATACATAAAGCTCTTGCAATTGCACATCTTTGTTGTTGTCCTCCTGATAACTGACCTGGAAATTTATGTGCTTGATCGGCAATTTGAACCTTTTCTAGGTGTTTCATTGCTAAATCTTCAGCATGTTTTTTTGGCATTTTTTTTACCCATACAGGTGCAAGAGTACAATTATCTAATATAGATAAATGTGGAAACAAATTAAATTGTTGGAAAACCATTCCAACCTCAGCTCTTATCTGTTCAATATTTTTAGTATCTTCTGTAAGTTCATTTCCGTCAACGACAATTGATCCTTGTTGATGTTCCTCTAATCTGTTTATACATCTAATTAAAGTAGACTTTCCAGAGCCAGATGGTCCACAAACAACTATCTTTTTATTTTTTTCAACATTTAAATTAATATTTTTTAAAACCTGGAAATCTCCAAACCACTTGTTTACGTCTTTAATTTGAATAATCGTATCTGACATTATCTCTCTGTTTTATATTTTTCTTCTAAGTTATAACTATATTTACTCATTGCATAGCAAATTATCCAAAATACTACGGCTGCAAATACATAACCTTCCATTGAATATCCTAACCACTTAGGATTTGTTTTTGCCATTTGAAGCATTCCAGCAATTTCTAATAAACCAACCACCAAGATTAATGGAGTATCTTTTACTAAAGCTAAAAAAGTATTAGCAATACCAGGGATTACTAATTTTAGTGCCTGAGGTAAAATTACAAATATATGCATCTTCCAATAACCCATACCTAAAGATTTTGCGGCATCGTATTGACCTCTAGGTAGAGCTTGCAGCCCTCCTCTTATAACCTCAGCTACATAAGCTGCCTCAAACAAAGAGATTGCAATAATAACTCTTACTAATTTATCTAAGAAGAAATCTTCAGGTAGAAACATTGGGAACATAACTGATGACATGAATAAAACGGTTATCAATGGAACACCTCTCCAAAATTCAATAAAAACAACTGAGGTATATTTTATAAATGGTAGTTCAGACCTTCTTCCTAAAGCTAAAGCCATTCCTACTGGAAAGCAAAAAATTAAACAGAAAAAAGAAACTATGAAAGTTAAAGCTAAGCCGCCCCATGCACCAGTTTCAACCCAATTTAAACCTTCTAATTTACCTAGTTCAACATATTCCTCAGGTAATATGAAAAGATTTAGAGATAAATAAACTGCTAATGGTACAAAACAAAAATAATATAATTTGAATTTATTTGGAACAAAAAATCCAATAACAATTGCAACAACACTTGCAATAATTCCATATGAAAAATCAAAGAATACAGGACCACCTGAGATAAAAAAAAATATAAATAAGAAAGCAATAATTGGATAAATAACTACATAATATAAAGTTAAATATTTTTTAAATTTTTCTGTTGCAAAATACCCCACTGATCCAAGAGCCAATAAAGATATAAAAGACAAATTAATTCTCCACTGTTCTTCGTTTGGATATAATCCATATATAAATCTTCTCAACCAAACTTTAATATAAGTCCAGCATGCACCGTCACCTGTACAAGCTTCTTTTGAATTGCCCGAAATATTTGCATCAATAACAGTCCAGCTTAAAACTGGTGGTATTGATTTTATAATTATAAATATAATTAATAATGAAAGAACAGCGTTAAAATTATTGTTATTAAAGTTTTTATTAATTTCATCTAATCTTCTAATTCCAGAGTACTCAATCCTAATAAAGTGCAATCCAATAAAACCAATTATTAATGGTAGTAAAAAACTTATAGATGTAGGCAAAAAGCCAGTGGCATTTATTTTAAAAAAAGATGATAAAAATACATCAAAAATACTAATAAATACTAAAGATAATCCTAAAATTAAAAATAAATTTAAGTTTGATTTATCTGGTTTTAAAAAATTTATATTATTCATTTATTTTTCTTTGATCGCAATTTTTTTATTATACCAATTCATTAAAACCGAAATTGATAAACTTAACGACAAATAAGTAAGCATTGTTATTGAGACTATTTCTATCGCTTTGCCTGTTTGCATTAGTGCGGTTCCAGCAAAAACTAAAACTAGATCTGGATATGCAATTGCAGCAGCTAAAGATGAATTTTTCGTTAGATTTAAATATTGGTTGGTTGTTGGTGGAATAATTATTCTTAAAGCTTGAGGCATAACAACTAATTTTAAAATTTGGTTAGGATTTAAACCAATAGACGCTGCTGCCTCTTTTTGACCTTTGCCAACACCTTGGATTCCAGCTCTTACACACTCAGCAATAAATGTTGCTGTGTACAATGATAAAGCTAAAGTTAAAGCAATTAACTCTGGAGGTATTCCTACGCCTCCTTCGTAAATATATGATGTTTTAGCTAACTTTTTAAGAACAGGTATTTCAAAACTGAGTGAAACACCTCCGATTAAAAAACTTAACAATGGAAGAATAAATAATAAGCCTATTGATATTAAAAATACTGGTATTTGTTTTCCCTCATTTTCTTGTTTTCTTTTCGCATAATTTTTAATTACTACAATTGATACTATTGCAGCAATTATTGAATATAAAAAAATATTAAAATTTTCCCAAATAAAGGCTGGGATGAACAAACCTTTAATTGTTAGATAAAATACTCCCATTATACTCTCAGTATCTTGAGGTAATGGCAAAGCTCTTAAAGCAGCAAAATACCAAAAGAAAATTTGTAATAAAAGTGGGATGTTTCTAAAAAATTCTACATAAAAGGCTGCTGTATTTTTAATCAAGTAATTTGAAGATAATCTTGCAATACCTACAATCACTCCAATTATAGTTGCAAGAATTATACCTATTACTGAAACCAAAATTGTATTTAAAAGTCCTACTAAATAAGCTCTGAAATATGAGTGTGATCCATCATATTCAATTAAGGAAAACTGAACATCAAATGATGACTCTTGGCTTAAAAAACTATAACCAAAATCAATACCTCGATTTTCCATATTAAGCTGAGCATTGTATGAAAAAAAACCAAACACCAATATCACAAATAAAAGTGTTAATAATTGTGGTGCGATTTTTTTGATATTAAATTTCACGAAGATTTTATAAAAAAAAGGGCTAGAAAAATCTAGCCCTTTTTAAGTAATTAATTAGCAATTATCTTGCTGGTGGTACGTAAAGAATTCCACCTTTTGTCCATAATTGGTTTGGACCTCTGTCTGGTAAAATTCCAGGAGCAGCAATATTTCTCTCGTAGCTTTCTCCGTAGTTACCAACTTGCTTAATGATTCTTAAGCTCCACTCATTATCTAATCCAAAAGCAGCACCTAATTCACCTTCTGCTCCAACTAATCTTTTAATAGCTGGGTTGTCAGATGTTTTCATCATATCAGCGTTTGCAGACGTAATGCCATATTCTTCAGCTTCGATCATTGTGTTCAGTGACCATCTTACGATGTCTTCCCAAACAGCATCACCTTGTCTAACTACTGGGCCTAAAGGCTCTTTTGATATAGTTTCAGGTAATACCATGTGATCATCTGGATTTGACATTTTTGTTCTTTGTGCAGCAAGACCTGATTTATCTGTAGTGTAAGTATCACACCTTCCAGCATCATAAGCAGCAACAACTTCGTCAGCTTTTTCAAAAGCTACTGGCTCGTATGAAATTCCCTTAGAATTAAAGAAGTCTCTCATGTTAAGCTCTGTCGTTGTACCAATGTTTGTACATGCAGAAATACCATCTTTGAAATCATTCACTGAATTAATTCCTGAGTTTTTTCTTACCATGAAACCTTGACCATCATAAAAGTTTACACCAACAAATGTTAAACCAATGTCAGCATCTCTAGACAATGTCCAAGTTGTGTTTCTTGATAATACATCGATCTCTCCAGATGTAAGTGCAGTAAATCTTTCTTTAGCACTTAGTGGAGTAAATTTAACTTTACTTGCATCACCTAGTACTGCAGCAGCTACCGCTCTACATACATCAACGTCAACACCAGTCCAGTTTCCTGCAGCATCAGCATTAGAAAATCCTGGAAGACCTTGTGAAACACCACATCTCACAAAACCTTTTTTCTGGGTATTTTTAAGAGTTTTAGATTTCTTAGCAGCCATAGTTTCAGTTGTAAATGCAAACAGAACTGCAAATACAGCAACTAAAGAAGTCAATTGTTTTATTATTTTAAACATTATTTCTTCCTCTTGTTATTAATTTATTTGTTAACAAATAATTCAAAAGTTAATTTGAATTATCATAAGTAAAGCAGAAACAGTGATCTTCATCAATGATAATTTAAGCCCATCATTTCTTATTTATCTGGGATTTGAAAATATCAAGTCCAATACTGCCTGTTATGAAATAGAATAATTATGAAAATATGGCGCGCCCTGAAGGATTCGAACCTCCGACCCACGGTTTAGAAAACCGTTGCTCTATCCAGCTGAGCTAAGGGCGCACAAAATTAAAACGTATAATACAAAATTAATTTTTGAAAAGAAATTTTTTTATTAAAATTAATAATGTCAATAATTCAATTCTACCGATAATCATAAATATGATTAAGGATAATTTGGATATAACATTTATGCTATAAAAATTAAAATCAGCTAATCCATACATAGATGAATTTACAGTATTCATAATCGTTAAAATTCCTAACTTAAATGAATTTTCAAATTTTATACCTGATATAGTCAATAAACTTGAAACAGCAAAAAGTGAAATAATAAAAACCAAAACAGTCAAAAAATATTTATTTACATCAGATTTATCTGTGTTTGATTTTAACAAAGTAACTTTATTTAAATATATTTGATTTGGTTTTGTATTGGAAAGCAAATTATTTAAGGAGTATTTTAGTAAACTCAATATCTTAATTACCCTCAAACCGGAACTTGTAGAAAAAAAAGATCCTCCAATAATGACTAAAATAAGAAAAATAAAAGATAAATTTGAAGGTATATTCTCAAATGAAATACCTAAATTTGAAACACTACTAGATAAAGAAACTAAAATATTTAGAAAATTATTTTCAGAGTTAAAAAAAATAAATAAAATTGCAATTATTATTATTAGATATAGTGCTAAATATAAATCTTCGCTTAGATAGTTTAGGTTATTTTTTTTAAAAAAAATTAAATTATAAATAAAAAACAAACTGAAATATGATGATAGTATTAAAATTGATAAAATAATTTTACTCAAGTCACTCTTAAATAAACTATCAAAATTATTCATAGGTAAAAAACCACCAGAGGAGATTATTGTCATTGATAAATTAAAAGAGTCGAAAGTCCTTAAATTTATCAATTTCAAAAATATAAATATAATAAATGTAATTGATGAATAAATTATTATGATTTTTAAAGATTGCTTTAATATTTCAGAAGAATTGAATGATATATAATTTGTTAATGATTTTTTTAAATTATCATCAAAAATATCTATTAATAAAAGAAGAGAAAATAAAAAATATAATCCTCCAATCCATTGTGATGATGATCTCCATATAATTAGGCTTTGATCTAATTGTTTAATATTCTCAAAAATAGAAAAACCTGTAGACGTAAATCCTGATATTGCCTCAAAATATGAATTTAAATAAGAAATATTATTTATACTGAAGTAAAAAGGTAATGAAATAATTACTGGAAAAAATAAATAACCTATTATTACTATTAATATTTTCTCATAAATATTAATTTTTTTAAAATGAATTCGTTTAAAAAAAATTAAGAACAAACCAAGAATTAAAGTAAATAAAAAAATAATAAAGTAAGTATTTATATTTAAAAATAAATTTAAGTAATACGAATAAATAATATTTAATATGGAAAATAAACTTATTAAAAGAGTAAATGATCCAATAAATATTAAACTAAATCTGCTCATTAATTTTTTAGATAGAGCTTATTCTGAATAAATTTTCTACTGTGGGTAATTGATCTCTTTTAGAGAGCAATACTATTATATCATTTTTTTGAAATTTATAGTTTGAGCTAGGTTTTATGAACTCATCTCCTCTAAGTATAGATCCAATTCTTATATCGTCTGGAAGATCAGAGTCTTTTAATTCTTTATTTATTAAATCAGAAGATTCTAATATTTCTGCTTCAATAACCTCATAATCACCATTCAAGATAGTGTAAGCATTTTCAATAGTGCCTTTATGAACATGTTTAAGAATACTAGAAACCGTATCCATTCTTGGATCAATCATGTCATCTATTTTCAAAGATGTTTGTAAAAGAGAATAATTTGGTTTGTTTATTAAGGCCATTGTTCTTTTATCTTTAGAAAATTTTTCTACAAGTACGCTTACCATTAAATTATCTTCATCATCGTTGGTTAAAGCTAGTACTGTCTCTACTTCATCTATATTAGCTTCATTTAATACATCTTCATCAAGTCCATTCCCATTAATAACAATTGTGTCATTTAAATCATTAGCAATTAATTCTGCTCTTTCTTTGCTTTTTTCTATTATTTTTACTCTTGCTGACTCAAAGGTTTCTTCGATATTTTTAGCTAAATTAAAACCAATGTTTCCTCCACCAATTATCAGTATTTTATTTGATTTTTTTTCGTTATGACCAAATACTTTTAAAGTTTCCTCCATTTGATTTGAGCTTACCATGACATAAGCTTTGTCGTTGTGTTCTAATGAGTCGTTTTTCTTTAATATTTTAAATTCACCTTTTCTTATAACTCCTAAAATATATGCATTTAATTTAGGAAATTTTTTTGTAAGATCGTTTAATTTAATGCCATTTATTGGACAGTTGTCATCTATTAGTATCTCTAAAAGTCTAATTTTATTTTCTACAAAAGGGACGTTATCAAGAGCACCCGGAGCTTCTAGTTTTCTTTGTATAGATTTTGCTATCTCTAACTCTGGTGAAATAACATAATCAATAGGTAGGTTTTCTCTGTTAAATAATATAGAAAATTTTGGATCAAGATATTCTTGAGACCGAATCCTTGCAATTTTTTTCGGTACTTTAAAAATTGAATATGCTATTTGGCAAATTAACATATTGATTTCATCATTTCTAGTAACAGCGATAATCATATCAGCATCACTAGTATTAGCCCTCTCTAAAACTGATGGAGAAGTTGCTTTTCCAACTATAGCTTTAACATCAAGACTATCATTAATTTTTTGTATATCATCACCAGACTGATCAATTACTGTGATTGAGTGATTTTGTTCTGTTAATAATTTTGCAATAGTGAAACCGACTCTACCGGCACCACATATGATAATATTCATTTAATTAAGATCCTTTACACCCAGAATTTTTAGCTTTCTATGTAAGGCTGATCTTTCCATGCCAACAAATTTTGCAGTTTTTGATATATTTCCACCAAATTTTTTTATCTGTGAAATTAAATATTCTTTTTCAAAAGTCTCTCTTGCTTCTCTAAGTGGCACTGAAAGAGTATCCGTTACAGAAAAGTTTTCATCTAAAGATCTAGATAGTGATTCTTTAATAATATTAATTATCTTATCCTGACTATCTCCGGGTGATAAGATTGCTATTCTTTCAATTAAGTTTCTTAATTCTCTTACATTACCTGGCCAATCATAGTTAAGTAGATAATTGTTATCTTTTATTGAAAATTTTTTGTAACTATAAGTATTGCAAATATTTTCTATAAAATAATCTATTAATAGTGGAATATCTTCAATTCTCTTGGTTAATGGATCAATTTTAATATTAAAAACATTTAGTCTGTGAAAAAGATCTTCTCTAAAATTTCCATTTTTTATTTCTGTTGACATATCTTTGCTCGTTGAACAGAAAATTCTTACATCTACTTTTACATCATGGTTACCATTTAATCTTTTAAATTTTTGATCAATCATTACTCTTAAAATCTTAGATTGCGTTTCTAAAGGAATTTCTGTTACTTCATCAATTAGTAATACACCTCCAGATGCTTTTTCAAATGCACCATATAAAATGGATCCATCTTTTTTTTCTTCACCAAAAAGTTCCAATTCATATTTTTTTGTATCTAACAAGGCTCCATTAATAATTATAAATGGACCTTTTTTTCTTTTTGATTTTTTATAAATTTTTCTTGCAACTAATTCCTTTCCAGAACCTGTTGGACCATTTATAAATACTCTACTTTCAGATTGTGAAAGTTTTTCAATTTGATCTTTAATAGAGATAATGTTGTTACTTTTGCCAATAAGATCAAAAGAATGAAATAATTTGTTACTTAAATTTTTATTTTCTTTTTTAAGATTAAAATTTTCAACTGCTCTATTCACAAAATTAAGCAATCTATCCTTGTCGAAGGGTTTTTGTATAAATTCAAAAGCACCTGATTTCAAAGAGTTAACCGCCATCTCAATATTTGCATGGCCTGAAATCATAATCACAGGTATATCATTATTTTTTTGCTTAATATGGTCTAAAAGTTGAATACCATCATTATCTCCCTTGTCTAACTTAACATCAATAATTGCTACATCAGGAAGTTTTTTGTCTATTTCGGTTAATGCCTGATTAAAATTTGCAGCTAACCTAGTTTTATATCCTGCATCTTTTATCAGCTCATCTAATATAAGCCTTATGTCCGAGTTATCGTCAATTATTAAAATTTCAACCGACATCTAATTATTTGTTTGGTAATATAATTTGTACTTTTGCACCATTTTTATGATTTAAAAATTGTATTGATCCATTGTGATCACTTATAATTTTATCTACAATTGAAAGTCCTAAGCCTGTTCCTTTTTCTTTTGTTGTAAAATATGGTTTTATTAACTCTTTTGTTTTTTTGTTTTTAAAACCGATACCGCTGTCAATAACATTAACGATTATATAGTCTCTTCTTTGCCTTATTTCTATATCTATATTTTTGTGAATTTTACTGTCTTTTTCGGCTTTCTCTTGAATGCTTTCTAAAGAATTTTTAATCAAATTAAAAAATAATCTATTAAATTGTTCTAAATCAAAATTAATGTTTACGTCTTTTGACAAATGATTAATTAGTTTGATTTTTATATTTGGATCAATTTTATTAATTAGGTTTATATTTTCATTTATAACTTTATTTAAATTATTTTTTTTTAATAACGGTTTTGGCATTCGTGCAAAATCTGAAAATTCATTTACTAAATTTTCAATTTGTTTAATTTGCTTTTGTATTGTTTGTAGGTTGTTTTTAAATTTATCTTGATTATCTAATTCAATATTTTTTAAATACTTTGACTTAATATTATCGACTGTCAACTGTATAGGAGTGAGTGGATTCTTAATTTCGTGAGCAAGTTTTCTTGCAACATTTTCCCATGCTTCATGTCTTTCAGAAGTAAGTAATTTTTCTTGTTGGCTTTTTAGTCTGTCTATCATTAAATTAAAATTTTTATTTAAAAGCTCCATCTCTTTATCGGCTTTAAGTTCTGGTACTTTGGTATCTAAATTTCCTTTACCAATTTTTTCTGAGGCTGAAATTAAATTGTTAATTGATATAAAAAATCTTGATGAAAATCTAATTGCTATTGTAATCGATAAAAATAATAATAATGTTACTAAAGCTATATATATAAGAGCAAAGGAAATTCTTATACCTAAACTTTGATTTTCAACTGTGTAATAAAAATTAACCGCTTCTTCAGATTGTATTAGATATTGTGATATATTTTTATCAATTAATTTTACTACGTATAAAAAAGTATCATTATAATTAGTTAACCTAATGACGGCTGCAGATTTATTCTCAAATGTATTTATTATTTTCAAAGGTCTGTCATCATTTAAAACCATTTGAATAGCTCTATCTTCAATTTTATTATACGGTGAATTACCTGCTGAAAGAATTAAATCTCCATTTCCATCAATTAAATATAATTGGTCAATATCTCTAATAAGTCTTTGCGTATTTAAAAGAGATTGAAATCTTTTAGGATTATCATTTATTAAATTTGAGTATTTATTTAGATCAAAAGCAATTAAAATTATTTCAGACTCAATTTTATTTCTTTTTTCTTCAACATAATTTTTTGCTATTTCATATGAATTATTTACTGCAGATGTAATTTTTGTGTCAAAATATTTATCTAAAGCAAATGAAAAAATAAATAGAGAAAATATAGAAATTAATAATGATGGAATTAATGTAAATAATCCAAATGAAATGATATACTTTTTATTTGCTATTGCACCTTTTACATTTATGTTATTTTTAATTGAGTTTTTGATATCCAAAAAAATTAAAACAAAAAAAATTATCAATAAAATAAAGTTAAATATTAATAAGATTTGAAGATTATTTTCATTCAGATTAATAAAGCTTTTGCCTATAAATGTTAAAAAAGTTAAGAAACCTAATGATAGTGTAAAAATAAAAATTATTATTATAAACAAATTTCTTTTTAACAAAGCAAACATAATTTAAAGATATATTACTACTTATAAAATATTAACATGAGCGACTGTTTTATACTACTTGCAGCGGGTAAAGGTAAGAGATTTAAATCGAATACTCTTAAACAATTTCATATTTTAAATGGAAAACCGTTAATTTATCACTCTATAGAAAAGGCAATAAAATCAAAGATATTCAAAGAAGTAATTGTTGTAACAAATTCAAAAATAAAAAAACCAAAAGATAAAATTATAAAAGTAATAAAAGGTGGTTTAGAGCGGTTTGAATCATCAAAGAGAGCACTTGAATATATTAAAAATAAGAAATTTAAAAATGTATATATTCACGATGCAGCTAGACCAAATTTTTCAGTTAAATTATTAAAAAGATTAAATAGAGAATTAAATAATAATAAAGCAGTAGTTCCTTATACTAATACTGATCATTCTGTAAAATATAGAGAGGGAGCAAATATATTTAATCTGAAAAGAGAAAACTTAATATTAACCCAAACCCCTCAGTGTTTTGATTTTAAAACACTCTACAAATTGTCAAATAAAAATAAAAAATACATATCAGATGAAGCAACATTATTTATAAAAAACAATTTAAAAATCAAATTTATTAAAGGAGAAGAAGATAACATTAAAATCACCACTACTAAGGATTTAGAAAAAATTAAGTTAAAAACTTTTTATGGAATTGGATTTGATATTCATAGATTGATAAAAGGTAAAAAACTATATTTAGGTGGTATACACATTCCTTTCCATTCAGGTTTAAAAGGACATTCTGATGGAGATGTTATTATTCACTCAATTATAGATGCGATATTAGGATGTATGAAAAAAAATGATATAGGAACACTATATCCGAACAATGACTTAAAATATAAAAATATTAGATCAACTAAAATGCTTAAGCCAGTTTTAGATACTTTAAAAAAAGAGAATTACAATTTAAATAATATTGATATTAACTTAATTTGTGAAAAGCCAAGTGTTGCAAAGAATAGAAGCAAAATAATAAAATCTTTATCAAAATTACTACAAATCAAAAAATACAAAATAAATCTCAAAGGTAAAACAGTTGAAAAATTAGGAATTATAGGAAAAGAAAAAGCTATAGCATGTGAGGTTATGGTTTCAGTTTCTAATTATGATTAAAAAATTTAATTCTATTTTTGTTACAATGTTTTCTCTAGGAAGAATTAGTTTTCTACCTGGCACGTTTGGATCACTAGCAACTGTAATATTTTTATTTGTCTGCTTTCATATTCTAAATATTTCTTCAAATATAATTTTAATTATTTTAGTTATTGCTTTTGCGTATTCGTTTATAGCTATTAAAAATTACACTGAAAATAATGAAAATAAAGATCCAGGAGAAATCGTTATTGATGAATTTATTGGCCAAGCAATTCCAATATATCTTTATGAAATATCTCATGGTACAGAAAAAACAATGGATCAGGCACTTATAATTTATACTGTGTGTTTTATACTATTTAGGTTTTTTGATATATTAAAACCATTTCCGGTTAGTTATTTTGACAGAAAACACAAAAACAGTTTTGGTGTTGTAATGGACGATGTTTGTGCTGGTCTTTATGTTGTTTTATCATTGATATGCTTTATGATTTTAAAAAGCCTAATTTAATTATGAAAGATCTAGTTAATAAACTCCAAAAGAAAAAACTCAAAATATCTTTTGCTGAATCATGTACTGGTGGCATGCTTGCCTTAGCAATTACCTCGATTAGTGGAGCTTCTAAAATATTTAATCTTGGCCTAATCACCTATTCCAATGATGCAAAAATCAATATTTTAAAGGTAAATAAAAAGATAATTCAAAAATACGGCGCTGTTAGTTCAGAGTGTTGTGAGGCTATGGTCAAGAATTTATCTAAGATCTCTAAAGCTGATGTAAATGTATCAATAACTGGAATAGCAGGACCAAAAGGAGGCACTAAGACTAAACCTGTAGGACTAGTTTATATAGGTGTTAAAAAATCAAATAAATTAATAATAACAAAAAATATTTTTAAACAAAAAAAAAGAAACGATATTCAAAAAGCAACGGTTAAAAGAGCCCTATACCTGGTCAATTCTATAATTTAATTGATACTTTTTAATTTTTAAAAATTATTAAAATAATGTTTTTTATATTGTTTCTGCTCTTTTTTGAAAAGCATCAGCAATCTTATTTAATCCAAATTCAAAAGACTTAGTCATAATAATATTTAAAAACTTATTTTTTATTTCAAAATCCACATCAAATATAACTTCAGTAAATTTATCTTTTTGGACAAATTTCCAATTATTTTCTAAATAGTTTAATGGCCCGTCAATATTTGTAACATGAATAAGATCCTGGTTCTTGATGTACTTAACATCACTTTTGTATGTATCTACAAAAGGTTTTTTTCCAATTGTCAAATCAGCAATAATATTCACAACATCGTCATCTTCTTTCTTTTCGTATACTTTTGAGTCGATACAGAATGGTATAAATTCTGGATATTTTTCAATATCCAAGACAAAATTAATTAGCTTAACTTTATCGCGTTCAATTAAACGCGTTACAGATGCTTTTGGCATTAGTTGATAATATTTCTATTTTTTTTCAGTTTATCAAAATCATCATCAGCGTGGTAGGATGATCTCGTTAATGGTGATGATGTCACTAGAATAAATCCTTTTGATTTAGCAATTCTTCCTAATTCATCAAATTCATCTGGGTGATAATATCTATTCAAAGGAAAATGTTTTACAGACGGTTGCAAGTATTGTCCAATTGTTAAAAAATCTACTTCTGCCGACCTTAGATCATCCATTACTTGAATGATTTCATCTTTTGTTTCTCCAAACCCAACCATTAATCCTGACTTGGTAAAAACGTTTTTATTAAATTTTTTTGAATTTTTTAAAAGCTCCAAAGATCCAAAGTATCTAGCTCCTGGTCTTACTTTTAAATACAAACTTGGAACTGTTTCTATATTATGATTGAAAACATCGGGGTTCGCTTCTAAAACTTTTTTGTATGCCTCCCCTTTTCTTAAAAAATCAGGCGTTAAAACTTCTATTGTGGTATTTGGATTTTTATTTCTAGTTGCAATTATCACATCATGAAAATGGTTTGATCCACCATCAGGAAGATCATCTCTATCAACTGAGGTGATGACTACGTGTTTTAAATTTAATTTTTTTACTGCGTTAGCAATTTTAATAGGTTCATATTGATCAAGTTTTTCAGGCTTTCCAGTTTTTACATCACAGAAGGCACAAGCCCTTGTACATGTATCACCCATTATCATTAGTGTTGCATGTCTTTTACTCCAACATTCTGTAATATTTGGACAATTTGCTTCCTGACAAACAGTTACTAAATTATCTTTATTTACTACAGTCTTAGTTAAGAAAAACTCTTTACTGTTCAAAAGTTTAGATCTAATCCAATGTGGTTTCTTTTTTATTGGATTTGCTGGTTTGTTTACCTTTTCAGGATGTCTAGGTCTAATTTTGTTTTCCATCTTTTTTAATTATATAGGTAGTCTCCCCAGGTTTTCCAAACAAAAATTTTTCTCTTATTAAAATTTCTATAAAATCTAAATCTAAATTATCAGTTAATAAGGAATTTTTTTGCTCAAGATCTTCAATTTTTCCAATTAAATTACTCTCTTTTAATTTTAAATCTTTATAGATCTTTTTTTTTTCTAAGTTAGAAATTAAACCTCTATTACCATCTAGTAGATTAAAGAAAAAATATATAAATAAAAAAGTGATTATAAGTAAGTAATAGTTTTTTTTTAATTTATCTAACATTATCAAATTTATTGAATTAGTTTTTTCACTTTATTTGATATTATAGTTGTTTTTTTGTTAATATATTCCTCATGATTTTTTTCAATATTTTTAAGTTCATATAAATAATTCACCATAACACCAAATGATCGTTTAAAACCTACTTCTGATATATTTGCATTAATTACTATATCATCGATTATTGCTCCATTTCCAAGATGAAATCTACAAACATCGTTGATAGGCAATTGTTTTGAGTTTTTCTCATTCATTAAATAATGAGCAACCAATTTATATATAGCATTCTTATTTGATATTATTCTCGTGTCGCCTATTTTTAAACTAGAAGATTTTAAAAAAGATATATTTTCTAAAGGAATATTTCCCAAAATATTTTTTACCAATTTTTCATCCAAGTTAACAAACCAATCTCTAAAACCTGGTATTGGTGATAATGTTCCAAAATTCTTTATATTTGGAAGTTCTTCTTGTATTTCAAAGACAACTCTTTTAATTAAAAAATTTCCTAAAGTTACTCTTGATAATCCATCTTGGCAATTGCTTATCGAGTAAAATGTTGCAGTATCATAATTTTTATCACCATCAGTTCTAGGTTTTGTTATTTCCTGAATTGATTTCCCTAATCCATTAGTTAAAGCAACTTGAACAAAAATAATCGGCTCATCTTCTAGAGCCGGATGGAAATATGCAAAAAATCTTCTGTCTTCTCCTAATCTTCGTTTTAGTTCATCCATATCTTTAATCTCATGAACTCTTTCATATTTCATTATTTTTTCTAATACCGCAGCTTTTGTATCCCAGGTAATTTTTTCAAGTTTTAAAAACCCCGGATTAAACCATGACTTAAATAATTCTCTCAAATCATCATCTAAAGGAATTAGATCCTTATTTTTATATATAATTTTCAACAAATCTTCTCTTAAAGAAACAATTGTTGATATTCCATTTGGAGACATATTTATTCTTTTAAATAATTCTCTTCTCTTTCCCTCGGATGTAATAGATAGGTTATATAAATTTTTGTCATTTTGCGTTCTTTGATATTCTTCAATTGCTTTGGAAACTTCTGTGTGGCTGGGTTTATACTTTTCATTTATCTTTTTAAAAAATAGAAGTTTGTTTTCAATTGAAAGACTAGAGTATAAGTCTGTAATATCTCTTGCTACTGTAATACCAAATGCAGCACCCTTCGTAGACAATAAATCACCACAAAGTGAAAGGATTGTATCAATATCATTTTTTTTAAGCTCTTTTTTTTTAAATAATTTTTGGCCAACATCAGCTATTGACGAAATTATTTCCTTTAAATTAAACATATTTAAATGATTTACTATTTTTTAACTTATTTTTAAATATTCAATAAAAGATCTTATAGATACAATAATTAGAAAAGATCCAAAAATTTTACTTAATAACTTTTTGTCTATTTTATATACTGCTTTTGCTCCTATTCTTGCCATTAACATCGTCACAGGCACAAAAACAATAAATCCAAATAAATTTATGTAACCAATAGTGTAAGGCGTACTTATATTATTGATAATTTCTCCTCCTGTTATCATTGTAATTGTCCCGCTAATTGCAATCAAAATACCAATTGCTGAAGCTGTTCCAATTGATTTTCTAATGTCGTATCCAAAAGTTCTCATAAATGGTACCATTAGGGATCCACCGCCTATACCCAGCAAGACTGAAATAAAACCAACTGCTACTCCTGAAATATTTTTAATTGAGTCTTTTATTTTTTTTGGATTTTCTAAAAATTTATCTCTAAAAAATATAAAAAATAATCCAACTATAAATGCCATTATAGAGAAAAATAAAATAAAATCGGATGTTCTTAAATTAACTGCTAAAAAAGTTCCTCCAATTACGCCAAGAACTATAAAAATTCCAAAAGACTTTACTAAATTTACATCAACAGCTTTGTGTTCCATATGTGTTTTGGCTGATATTATTGAAGTAGGAACTATTATAGCTAGAGATGTTCCAACAGAAATATGCATTCTGGTTGCAATATCAAAGTCTAAGACAGTAAATGCATAATATAAAGCAGGCACCATTATTATGCCACCACCAACTCCTAATAAACCTGCCATAAACCCTGCAACAGATGCGGCTATAGATAGTACCAAAAATAAATTTACAATTTCACCAAAATTTAAAACATCCATTATGAGTTGGCTTGAATTGCTTTTTCATTATTTTGGACAATGCTCATAATATGCTTTGCTTTTTGAAAATCAGAGTCGCGGGCCATCATATTATCACTCAAATATCTTTTCCAGTTTTTAGATCCAGCTTGGCCATGATATAAACCAACTGTATGCCTCATTATATGATTTACTTTAGTTCCTAACTTTACCTCCTTATCAACATAATCTAAAAGTTTCTCTACAACTTGTTCTCTTGTTGGAATAATTTCTGTATTGAATATGTTTTTTTCTATATCAACTAATGAATAAGGATTTTGATAAATTGATCTTCCAATCATAACTCCATCACATTTAGAAATATGGTTTTTGATTTCTTCAATTTTAGAAATGCCACCATTTATTATAATTTCTAAATTTGGATTTTCTTTTTTAATTTCATAAACCATATTGTAGTTGAGTTTAGGTATATTTAAATTTTGTTTTGGTGATAAGCCAGTGAGCATCGCCTTTCTTGCATGCAAAATAAATGTTTTTGTCCCTGCGTTGTGCATTTTATTTATAAAATTGTTCAAATATTCAAAACTTTCAACATCATCAAAACCAATTCTAGTTTTAGCAGTTACAGGTATTTTGCATGAATTAACCATCGAATTTATGCATTCAGCAACGAGTTCAGGTTCTTTCATTAAACATGCACCAAATTTATTTTTTTGAACCTTTTTGCTTGGGCAACCTAAGTTTATATTAATTTCGTCATAACCCATATCTTCAGCTATTTTTGCAACTTCTGATAATTCCTCTTTATTTGAACCACCAACCTGTAACGCAAGTGGTTTCTCTTCAGGACTAAATGATAAAATTTTTTTTCTGTCTCCGTGAATTGCAGATTTAGTTGCAACCATTTCACTATAAAGCATCACATTCTTGCTCATTAATCTCAAAAAGTAACGATCATGACGATCAGTGCAATCCATCATCGGTGCAACAGAAATTTTACGATTTATTTTATTTCTAGTATCCAAGAGGTTTACCCATTATTTTATCAGGTAGCCATGTCACGATTTCAGGAAAAATACATAAAATTAATATGGCTAAAGCCATTATAATCATAAACGGTATAGAGCCTTTTAAAATTTCTGACAAACTAACATCTGGGGTAATTCCTTTTATAATATAAAGATTTAATCCGACGGGTGGGGTTATTAATCCTATTTCCATGTTTATTGTAAATACAATTGCAAACCAATAAGGATCAAAACCTAAAGTAGTAATTACAGGTAATAATATAGCAGAAGTCATTACGATTACAGCTACAGGTGGCAAGAAGAAACCAGCTATTAAAAGAAAAATATTTATTAATATAAACACAACCCATTTGTTTGAGCTTATATCTACCATGCTTTGAGCCAAAGACTGAGTTACGTACAATTGTGAAAGTGTAAATGCAAAAAGATATGAAGCTGCAATGATAAACATTATCATTACACTTTCTTTCATGGAAACTTTAACAATGTTCCATATTTTTTTTGGCTGATAAATTTTGTAAACTACTGCTATTAATACAAAAACTAAAAATGCCCCAACACCTGATGCTTCAGATGGTGTTGCAACACCACCATATAACACATAAAGAACGCCAGCTATAATTGCTAAAAATGGTAAGATCCTCGGTAATACTTCAAGCTTTTCTTTTAATGTAGGTCTTTTACGATTGCTTAAAGCTTTTGCTGAATCTTTATCTATAAAATAACTATGTATAAGTGCCCAAATAGCAAACATACCTGCCAGCATAAAACCTGGAACTAACCCACAAAGAAATAATCTTCCTATTGATGTTCCTGTTGCTATTCCATAAACAATTAAAACAATGCTTGGAGGAATTAAAACTCCAAGTGTCCCCCCAGCAGCAATTGTTCCAGTTGCAATTTGATCAGAATATCCCCTTTTTCTCATTTCTGGGATCCCCATAGTACCTATTGCGGCACACGTTGCTGGACTTGAACCGCTTAAAGCTGCAAAAATTGAACAAGCACCAATATTTGAAATGACTAAGCCACCAGGTACTCGCCAAAGCCATCTATCCAACCCTGTATATAAATCTTTTCCCGCTGGTGAATTGGCTACAGCCATTCCCATTAAAATAAACATTGGAATTGAAAGAAGCACAAAAGAATTCAAACCTGCATAAAAGGTCTCTGCAAATACATCTAACATTTGAAAACCTTCAAAAGCAACTAATAGAGCAATCGATACAAAGCTCAAACCAAAAGCTATAGGTATTCCAGAAAATAAAACGATAAGCGTAAAAACAGCAACTATCACTGCAATTAATAAAGGATCCATTAATTACTATCCTGTTCGTCGTTAAGTTTTATTATTTCTGCAATATATTGCAATATCATCAACGCAGCACCTATCATCATTGAAGAATAAGGAATCCAAAGAGGTGGATCCCATACAGTTCCTGTAGAATAATTTTTTGTAAAAGCTTCCTCTACCATTAAAAATCCAAAATAAAATAAAATTAAGAAAAATAATAAACTTACTAAAGATGTAAAAATTTTGAGTCTTAAAATATTTTTCTTTGATAAAAAATCATAAATCCATTCCATGCTCACATGCGCTTTTTCACTTAATACATAAGCACTTCCAATAAATGTAGATGCTACTAGAAGCATGGTAACTAACTCTGTTTGCCAAGTAATTGCTCTTTGGAAGAAATATCTTTCAAAAACTAGTTCTACAATAACAAGGATTGATAAAAGTAAAGCTAATACAGCAAAAGCTCCACAAGCTTTGGCAATATTATCGCAGAATTTTAAATATTTATTTTTCATAAAAAAACCCCTACTTACATTCAATAAATAGGGGTTCTTTATATACCAGTTTATTTAACTGCTAAAGCCATTTCCATTAACTTATCACCACCTGGAACTTTCTCAGCAAATGCTTTATGAGAAGATTGTTTTGCAATCTCTACCCATGCTGCATGATCTTTTTCATCCATATATACTAACTTAACACCTGCTGCTTTATAAGCATCTTCAAATTTTTTATCTAAATTTTCAACTTGTGCAGTCATATATTTTTCAGCAACTTTACCAGCTTTCATAAGAGCATCTTGTTGTTTTGAATTTAATGCATCAAAACTTTTCTTTGACATCAAAATTGGTTCATACATAAACCATAGACCAAATTTTCCTGGAGGTGTTGCGCATGAGACCTGTTCATAAATTTTGTAACTTACAAAACTTCCTGAACTAGTGTTAGCACCAGTTAATACACCTGTTTGAAGACCAGTGTAAATTTCTGATGATGGCATACTCTGAATACCTGCTCCTGCTGCTTCTAACATTTGGTTAAATGCTTTTCCTGCAGCTCTCATTACTTGTCCTTTTGCATCGCTTGGGTTTTTGATACATTTAGTTTTAGATGCAAATCCACCACCTAACCATGCATCTGAAAGAACTACTACTCCAGCGTCATTGATTATTTTTTTAATTTCGGTCATCATTGGACCTTTATTAAATCTTAATGCATGGTCGTGATTTTTTACAGTGCCAGGCATAAGTGTTGCATCAAATTCTGGATGGAATTTAGAAGCATATGCTAAAGGGAAAGCTGAAATATCTAACTGACCAGTTGTCATAGGCTTCCATTGCTCTTTTGGTTTATAAAGTGATTTAGCAGGATAAATTCTTATATCTAAATCAACATTAGCTTTTTTAACCTCATCTGCAATAATTTGAACCATTTCATGTCTTGGATCGTATGAACCATCTGCTCTTTGTGTGCCAGGCCATTGGTGGCTAGCTTTAAGAGTTACTGCTAAAGCAGATCCGATTAAAGAAAAAGTTAAAATTACTGAAGTGAAAATTAAAGATAATTTTCTTAACATGTTATTTTCTCCTCATTAGTTTAAAATGATATTAAATTGAACTTCTTAATAAGAGTCAATATAACCATATGTCATTATATTTATTATGAATGGTCCATTAAAAAATTTATTAGTTGTTGATTTAACAAGGGTTTTGGTAGGTCCTTACTGTACAATGATTTTATCTGATCTTGGAGCGAGAGTAATTAAAATTGAAGCTCCTGAAATTGGAGATGACTCGAGAGGATTTGGTCCTTTCATTGATGATTACTCTGCATATTTTATGTCATTGAATAGAGGAAAAGAAAGTATCGCTCTTAATTTAAAAAATGAAAATGACAAAAAAATATTTGAGAAAATTTTGGCAAAAGCAGACATATTAGTTGAAAATTTTAAACCAGGCACTTTAGAAAAATGGGGATTTGGTTGGAATGAAGTAAGTAAAAAATATCCTAAATTAATTTATGCGTCAGCTTCAGGTTTTGGTCAAACAGGTCCGCTTAAAGAATTGCCCGCATATGACATGGTTGTTCAAGGTATGGGTGGATTAATGAGTGTTACTGGACATCCAAATTCAGAACCAACAAGAGTTGGAACGTCTATCGGGGATATTACAGCTGGTTTATTTACTGCAATTGGTATTAATGCAGCTTTGTATGATAGGCAAAAAACAGGTAAAGGTGCTTTCATTGATGTATCAATGCTAGATTGTCAAATAGCAATTTTAGAAAATGCTATTGCTAGATATCTTTCAAAAAACGAAATCCCTGAACCAATGGGTTCGAGACATCCATCCATTGCTCCTTTTGAAGCTTTTAAAACAAAGGACAGTTTTTTGATTATTGCAGCTGGTAACGACAAATTATTTAAAAGCTTATGCGAAGTTCTTGAAATACCTAATATTGCAACTGATGACATGTATAAAACAAACTCTTTAAGATCACAGAATATTGATAAACTAAAATTAATTATTGAGAATAAACTTAAGCATAAAAATACAGATGAATGGATAAAAGTTATGGAAAATTTAAAAATACCATGCGGTCCAATTTTTAATATTAAGCAAGCTGTAGAAAATCCACAAATTAAAGAGAGAAATATGATTGTAAAATCTTTTCATAAGAAAATTGGAGAGTTTAAATCTGCAGGAAACCCTATAAAAATGTCTACATACAAAGATGAAAAAACAAGAGGAGATATTCCAGATCTTGATGAACACCGAGATAAAATACTTAAAGAATTTAGTTAACTAATATATAAGCTATATAATTATGATAGATAAAAGAAAATTTTATATTAACGGTCAATGGGTTTCACCAAGTAAACCAAATGATTATGAGGTAATTAATCCTTCAACAGAAGAAGCATTTGCAACTATATCATTAGGATCAACGGAAGATACTAATGCTGCAGTCTCAGCAGCCAAAAAAGCTTTGGTTAGATGGAGCGAAAGTTCAAAGGATGAAAGATTAAATTTATTAGAAAAATTACTTTCTATTTATAAAAAAAGATATGGAGAGATGGCTGATGCTATATCTATGGAAATGGGAGCCCCAATGGATTGGGCAACAGACGTTCAAACATCAAGTGGACAATCTCATCTTGAAGATTTTATAAAAAGACTAAAAGAATTTAAGTTTGATGAGCAATTTGAGCCAAATTCTAATAATCATATTTGTTATGAACCAATTGGAGTTTGTGGATTAATTACTCCATGGAACTGGCCAATAAATCAAATAGCTTTAAAAGTTGTTCCAGCCTTTGCAACAGGTTGTACAATGATTCATAAACCATCGGAGATAGCTCCAATGTCAGCAATGTTGTTTGCGGAGATGATTGATGAAGCAGGTTTTCCAGCTGGTGTATTTAATCTAGTGAATGGTGATGGCGCTGGCGTTGGTACAGATATTTCATCTCATCCTGATATTGATTTAGTATCTTTCACAGGATCAACAAGAGCAGGTAAATTAATTTTAAAAAATGGAGCTGATACAATCAAAAGGGTGTGCCTGGAATTAGGTGGAAAAGGTGGGAATATTGTTTTTGCAGACTCCTACCCTAACGCTGTACGAGATGGTATCAGAAACGTAATGAGTAATTCAGGTCAGTCCTGTGATGCACCGACTCGAATGCTCGTTGAAAAATCAATATATGAAAGAGCTGTTAAAGAGGCTGTCGAAGAAGCAAATTTGATAAAGGTCGACCATGCTTCAAAAAAAGGAGATCATATAGGTCCTGTTGTCTCTAAAATTCAATACAATAAAATAATAAGCCTTATTCAGAGTGGAATTGACGAAGGAGCAACTCTTGCAGCAGGTGGACCGGAATTACCTAACGGAATGAACAAAGGCTATTTTATTAAACCAACTATTTTTACCGATGTAACAAATGATATGCGTATTGCAAAAGAAGAAATATTTGGTCCAGTTTTATCTATAATACCTTTTGAAACAGAAGAAGAAGCAATTCAAATTGTAAATGAAACCGAGTATGGATTAGGTAATTATTTACAAACCGAAGATAAAGAAAAAGCTAAAAGAGTTGCCAAAAAGCTAAAGGCAGGAACAATTTATGTAAATGGAAACGGTGCAGATCCTGGTGCTCCATTTGGAGGATATAGACAATCAGGAAATGGACGTGAAGGTGGTGTTTGGGGATTACATGAATTTTTAGAAGTTAAAGCTGTAACTGGTTGGCCAAAATAATATGATTGGTTATGTTATGGTTGGCACAAATGATTTAGATCAGTCAATTAAATTTTATGATAAATTGTTGGAAGTTTTAGATTTAGAAAGAACTGAAAATGATGAAGTGTGCGCTGGATATTCTCCAAAAAATAGCAACGGAAAAATAGAATTTTACGTAACAAAACCTTTTAACAAAGAAAAGGCAACAGTTGGTAATGGATGTCAAATTTCATTTAAAACAAGTTCAAGAGAATTGGTTGACAAGTTTCATGATGTTGGAATTAAGTTAGGAGGTGCTAGCGAAGGATCTGGTGGTGAGAGACCTAAAGGTTCTGGAGTTTACTATTCTTACATTCGTGACTTAGATGGAAATAAAATCTGCGCTTTTACAAATAATCAATAATAAATGTCATACAATCTTGTAGAGAAAAAATTAAAAGCTAATGGTGTAGTTATTTTAGATGGTGGAAATGGAGGAGAGTTAGAAAGTTCAGGCGCAAAGATGGATAAAGATCTGTGGGCTGGTAAATGTGCAATAGATTACCCAGATAAAATGCTTCAAGTACATGAAAAATATATTAATGCTGGCGCAGATATCATTACTTCAAATACCTATGCTATTACACCGATATCAATGAAAGAGTACGGATATGATCAATTTACAAAAACTTGGAATGAAGAAAGTGTAAAATTAGCTTTAAAGGCTGCAAACCATTCTAATAGAGAAATAGCTGTTGCAGGATCAGTTTCCACTTCAGGCAGTTGGGATAAACTATCAGAACAGGATATTAAACCTGGTTTTAATGAACATTTAAAAATTATAAAAGAAGCAGGAGTAGACCTAATTATTTTAGAGGCGATGACGTCAAAGGATAGAACAGTTGAAAATATTATTGAGTGTTCAAAAGATATTAATTTACCTGTCTGGCTATCTATTTCTTGCGCAATAAACGAAGACGAAAATATATTAATGCACGGCTATCAAGAAAGCATAACTAATTCGAAAGCAAAGTTTTACGATACTTTGGAAAATTCCCTATCTAAATTTAGTAAAATGCATGAAGGACCAATTTTAGTGGCACATTCAGATATCAAGGTTACGGGTGAAGCGGTTAAAATTTTAAAAAAAGTTCACAAAGGAATTGTAGGTGCATATCCAAATAATGGTTACTTTGAAAAACCTCATTGGAAATTAATTAACGATATATCACCATCTAAATATTTAGAGGAAGCAAAAAATTGGGTATCTAATGGAGCTCAAATTATAGGTGGATGTTGTGGAGTTGGTCCCGATAAAATAAATGCAATCTCAGTTTTAAAATAAAATTTAAGAAATGACAAAAGATAAAAAAATAATTAGCGAATTAAATCCTACACTTAAAATTATAAGAGATAATAAACCAAATTGGTATTTGCCAGAAACAAGAAGAGAGGGTTACCGAAATTTACATAAAATCAACAGATATGGTCTGCTTCTAAGATCTGATCATGTATTAAAATTAAACCAAAAATATAATGACAAGATAGAAAAAATTCCATCAGTAAATAAAATGATAAATCATAAATATTTTTGCTCATTGTTGGTAGGCAAAGATCAAGACATTCTATATGAAAAATATGCTGATGATTTTAATCAAAATATTCCACAAACAATAATGTCTATCACAAAAATGTTTATAAATTTATTTATTGGAGAACTTGTTGAAAAAAAAATTATTGAATTAAATAAAAAAGTTTCTGACTATTTACCTAATATTGGCTCAGGATATGCATCTGCAACGATTCAAGATGTTTTAGATATGAATATTCAAAATGCTTATAGCGAAGATTATACAGATCCATACACCTCTTCATTTTTACATGAACCAGTTTGTGGTTGGAGACTACCCGATGATTTAAATTATAAGGTTAGCCAGGAAGAATTTTTAAATTCAATTGAATCTTTGAAAGATCAAGATTTAAAAAATACATCAGATTTATCTCACTACAAATCAGCAAATACAGATGTAATGGGTTTATTAGTTGAAAAAGTAAGTGGAAAAAAACTTAAAGAATGGTTGCTTGAGGCTGTAGAAGCAGCAGGTTTTGAAGATGCCATGTATATGGGGACAGATAGATTTAGTATGCCTTGGATTTCGGGAGGCGGATGTTTAATCTCTAGAGATTTTTTGAGATATGGTCTTCTTTTTTCAAGAAAAGGGCATGGGGTATTAAATAGAAAAATCGGCTCTGAATATTTCTTAGATGAAACATTAAAAAATAAAGGGACTAAATATATGGAATTATCAAAAAATAAATTTTTAGAGTACTCAAATTCAACTATGAAATGTGGTAATTGGATTGGCCATTCAGGTCTTGGAGGTCAATTTTTGGCAATAAATTTAAATAATGGTGTTGTTGCAAGTTATTTCTCTGTAATTGAAACAGATTCTGGAACTGATGAAAATTATAAGAAAAATATGATTAATATGATGGACGAAATAGTTAATAATAATTTTTAATTATTAATTTTTGTTTATTTTTTCTGCAATTAATATTTTTCTTTGCATTTCTCTTAAAACAGGTTTTTCTATAAGTTTGCCGTCAATTACAACCAAACCTGTATTTGATTCGTTAAATTGATCTACAATTCTTTTTGCATGACTAATTTCTTCTTTTGAAGGTGTAAAAACCTTATTTAAAATTCCTATCTGTTTAGGATGGATAGAGCCTTTGCCAGTAAAACCAAGATTTTTTGCAAGCTCTGCCTCTTTTTTCATTCCATCCATATTTTCTAAATCTAAGTATGGAACATCTATTACATCAACCCCAATACTTGCACCTGCATGAACTAATTTTGATCTTGCGTATACTAAATTTTCCCATTTATGCTCACACCTAAGTTCAGCTGCCATATCAACACCTCCAAAATACAATGCCACCGTTCTTTTGCTTGCATGGGCAATGTCATAAATACATTCTAAAGCCTCGTTCGTTTCCATTATTACATGAAGGTCTGTATCTAAATTACAATCTGTAAGCAGATCATCGATAAATTTTATTTCATCTGGTGTTTTTACTTTGGGAAGCATTATTGCACCGATGTTTATTTTACTCGAGGCAAAGGCCTCTAAATCTAACAATCCATGTTTTGTTCTTTGACAATTAACTCTTACAACCAATTCTACATCTTCTTTAATCTTGAGCGTTTTTAAAGCGTTAAGTGTATTATTTCTTGCATCATTTTTATCCTTAAGCGCTATACCATCTTCTAATTCTATACAAACCATGTCGGCCCCAGACTCGATTGCCTTTGGAAACATCTCTGGTTTTAAACCTGGTGTAAATATAAAGCTTCTTCGTACTTTAAGTTTATTTGAACTCATTTAAATTTACAATGGTATAATCTTGTTTATTAATATTTAAAGCTATCATAGTAACTAAATTGACTTCAATAAAAAAATTTAATTTTAAATTTTAAAAAATTTCGAAGTATTGATTAATTTACTCAGATATAGATTGTATAAGTCTTTTTAAATGCTTGTCGTTAACTCCACAACAGCCTCCAACAATTTGAATTTGATCATCTATTAATTCTAAAATTGAGTTTGAAAATTCTTCCTCTGTCATAGTTATTATTGCTTTATGTGTATTAGTGTCAAATTTATGTATTTCAGGATAAAACATGATTGGTCCTTTCCAATTATTCTTCAATATTTTTAAACCACCAATGCTATCTTGAAACCAAGTGTGCATTATTCCATAAACATCACCTCCTAAACTCGTAAGTGATTTTATTATATCCTCTAGTAAAATTATTTTATCTTCAGGTAAGTATTTAGGTTGGTCTTTATACTTATTCTCATCATAAATCAGTGATTTTTCTTTCTCTGCTCTAAAATTTCTTCCAATAACGGAATTATCAAATTTACTATCGCAACAACTCAATCCAACCCATACTGGTAAACCAGTCTCTAAAGCTGCACTTAATAAAATTTTAGAGTGGTCTACATCCAAAAGCATTTCTAGAACCAATAAATCTGCTCCAGATTCTTTTAAAATTTTTGCAGCTTCTTTATAATTTTCTTCCTCTTTTTTAAAGGTTGGTACAAATTCTGGGTTTGGAACAAACTCATTTTCCTTTAGAGGAAAAAAGTTTGATAGGCTACCCGCTACTGCAATTTTATTTTCTTTTCCAGTATTTGATATCGCTTTTCTAGAAAGCTTAACTGAGTTTGAGATAAATTTATGTACTTGATCACCTTTGTTTAAACTTTCCAAATTATGTCTATTTGTTGCAAAAGTATTAGCAGTAATTATATCACAGCCAGCATCAATAAAATTTTCATGAACTTTAATTACGATATCCGGTGATGTTAAAGTTGCTAACGCAGAAAACGCAGGGCTCATGTCGCCTCCAAGTTTTGCTATTTCAGAACCGTTTCCTCCATCTAAAAATATTTTATTTTTTGATTTTAGCTTTTCTTTGAAAAGCATTTACTATGATTCTTTTGGGGCTAACACTACTGCAAGAACACCCCCCAACACAATCATGGAACTACCAACAATTTCTCGCCATCCAAAAGGTTCATCGGTTAATATACCAGCAGACACAACTCCAACAACAATTTCACTCAAATATAGTATTGCACAAAGTCCAGCACCTAGAACTGATGGTGACCACATTATTATTACGCCCGTTGGAATAAAATAAAATACTGAAATAAGAACCAAAAAAGTAAACATAGAGAGAAAAGCCTCTGCAGGTGGTACAGGTCCTAGATAATCTTTTAAAATATAACCAGCAAAAATATTAAATATTGTTCCATAAAAGAAAAAAGAAAATATTACAGGAAATACTCCATCTGTTTTGGTAATTTCCAAACGTATAAGCCCACCACCAAAAAGAACACCTCCTACTAACGCCAACCAGTCTCCAGCATTTTGAGGTAGTGGTACAATATTTGATTTACTAAAAACAATCCATAAGCCTCCAAGAGCAAGACCCAATGTTAAAACTCTTTCTAACCCAGGTCTTTTCTT
Organism: uncultured Pelagibacteraceae bacterium; assembly: GCA_902574735.1. Lineage (GTDB taxonomy): Bacteria > Pseudomonadota > Alphaproteobacteria > Pelagibacterales > Pelagibacteraceae > Pelagibacter. The sequence goes on along the minus strand of CACGOY010000004.1, from coordinate 54,325 downwards.
TAAAAAAATTATTTCAAAAATTGTTGTCCAAACTGGTATCATGTAAAACATGATTAATGCACGTACTACATCAGTTAATAAAAAACTTAAGGCATAACATATAAAACCACTTCCTGTTAAAAAACCAACAAATGGTATTTCTAATCCTGACGAACGACCTTTAAATTTTCTCCACAAAGAAATTGGAGTTAGTAATAATATACCTATCATCATTTGAGAAATAGTTCCCCACCCCCCAGTTAAGCCACCATTCTCTAAATATCTTTGTGGAAGCCAATAAACTCCCCATGATCCGGCTGCAATTGCTAACATAAAAGCTATTTTAAAATGATGTCGATGTCTTACCATTAGTTTAATTTTGGTTTATGATTTGAATTATTGTAAATTTCCTCAAAGATTTTTGCAAACGCAAATAGTTTTAAGTCATCTTTATTTTTACCAATAATCTGCATTCCCATTGGTAAACCATTTTCATTAAAACCAACAGGAATAGTTATGGTTGGTAGCTCCAAGAGGCTTGATATAATAAAAACTTCTAGCCATCTATGATACGTATCGAGACTGGTCTCGTTAATTTTACTTGGAAATTGAATGCTTTTATCAAAAGGAAACAATTGAGCAGAAGGTAAAGCTAAAAAATCAAATTTATCAAAAATTTCATTAACTTGCTCAGTACATCTATTTTTGTGTTCAAAAGCTAATTTTAAATTATCAGATTTAATATCTTTACCTTTGTTGTATTCCCAAATTGCTTGAAATGTCATGGAATCTATATCTTCAATACCCATACTTAATGTATCTTGATAAATACTTTTAGATCTAAAGGTAGTCCAGCTGTTCCATAAAGTATCAGTATCTAAGTTTGGCTTTAAATATTCAATCTCAAGATTATTTTTTTCTAAATCTTTTAATTTTTTTTCACATATATCTAAAATGGATTTTTCAATAATATATTTATCATTCATATTAGATAGCCAACCAATCTTTAAATTAGAAAATTCTTTTTCTGAAAACTTTGCGTCTCTAAATGAACTATTTAAATCAAATGAAATATTATCTAACGGATGACTTCCAGTAATAGCGTCAATTAAAAATGCCATATCATTTGGTGTTTTTGCAAAACATCCTGGTGTAGTTAAAATAGGTATATCAAAATTTTGATATGTTCGATCAGCAGCAATCAAACCAGGAGTTGGTCTATATCCATAAATATTTGCATATGCTGCTGGACCTCTACAAGATCCCATTTGATCAGTGCCATCTGCAAATGGAAGTAATCCAGCTGCAACCGCTGAACTTGCCCCACCACTCGATCCTGCTGCAGACTTTTCAAAGTTATAAACATTAGATGTAGGTCCAAAAAGACGGTTAGTAGTATGTCCACCAACACCTAATTCTGTGGTATTCGTTTTACCAATTATGATTGCTCCATTATCTATTAGTTTGTCTACAAATAGTGAATTTTTCTTAGGGCTATTATTTTTTGATCCTTCATAACCATATGTAGTTTTTAAACCAACAACATCAGAAAGATCTTTGATCGCTATAGGCAAACCATTTAAAATTTTTTTGCTATTTTTTAAATTATCTTTCTGTTCTGCTTCCTTAATTAATAATTCTCTATCTTTTTGTAAAACTATAGCATTAATATCTTTATTAAATTTTTCTATTCTTTCTAAGTAGTAAACTAAGACTTCTTTAATTGAGATTTGTCGGTTGTTAATATTTTTTTGAATTTCTTCAACTGATAGATGATCAAGCATTAAAGCTTAACGAGCTTTTTTTATACTTTGTAAAACCATTTCTTTCATTTCTTCAAAAGAGGCTTTCTTAGGGTTTTGTCCATACGCTTGATCTTTCATTGCTTTCTCTGCAATTCTTGCTGCACTGTCCTCAGGAACATTTAATTCACTTAAGCTTTTAGGGATTTTAACTCTATCTAACAAATCTTCCATATTTTTAATGAATGCATCAACTGAATGATCTTTATATTGCATTGCTTCAGACATTCTTTGAACTTTTTCCTCCATACCAGGTAAATTGAAACGTAAAACTACAGGTAAAACTATTGCATTAGTTAAACCATGATGTGTATTGTACTCAGCACCAACCACGTGAGATATAGAATGTACATTACCTAATCCTTTTAGAAATGATATTCCTGCTAAACAAGATCCAACATGCATTCCACCTCTTGCTAAAATACTATCTGGTTGTTCTACGGCAGTTACAAGTGATTTGGATATCAATGATAGACCTTCTAATGCTGCTCCATCACACATAGGATTAAATCCTGGAACGCAGTATCCTTCAATTCCATGAATTAATGCATCTACACCTGTCCATGCTGTTAGATTAGCGGGTAGTCCTATTGTTAATTCTGGATCAATTAATGCTAATGAAGGTCTAATATCTGGGTGCCACATGCAAAATTTCATTCCCTCTTTTAAATAAGTTACCATAGCTGTAATTTCTGTTTCTGCTCCTGTTCCTGCAGTTGTAGGAATAGTTATAATTTTTGGAAATGGGTTATCTTTACTTATTATTGGAGGAGTTAACTCAAACTCAAAATCTCTAAGTGGAACATCATTATTTGCTGTTAAACAAATTAATTTACCTCCATCCATAGCACTTCCACCACCTATAGCTATAATTGCATCATGATTTCCATCTTTAAATTTTTTGCAACCAACTGAAACTTCATCCTCTCTTGGATTAGGGGATATATCGAAAAATAAATCTGATTTTACATTAGAATTAGACAGATAACTTTGTAAATTCGAAATAAATGGCAACTTTGGACTTCCCTTGTCAGTTACTATCAAGGGATTTTTTATATTTAAGTTATTACAAATTGTTCCAATTTCTTTTAAACGTCCGGGTCCGTATGCAATATTGGTTGGGAAAGTCCAATCTTGATTTGATAAGATATCAGATTCATTTAGTTTAAAGTTACTCATTTTATTTGTAAGGTTTATACAATTTTTTAAAAGATTTTTACAATGAAATTATCATCTGAAAAAGTAGATGTGAAGAAAACCTATCTTGCTGTGACTACGATGCTCATGGCTATACTTTGTATAGATTTATACATGGTTGTGATAAAATTTCTTGGTGATGAATATTCTGTTATTCAACTAGCTGTTTTTAGAAATGCAGCGGGAATTATTCCTTTAATTCTTCTAATAATATTCACGAAAGAATATTTTTCAATTTTTCGAAAAATTGACAAAAAATTTTTAATTTTAAGTTTTTTTAGAGGTTTGGCATTTTTATCAATGAATATATTTGTATTTATTTCTGTAATAAATTTAGAGTTTGCAACAGCAATGACTTTGACATTTTCATCACCATTTTTCATTGTAATTTTATCTATATTTTTTTTGAAAGATAAAGTTGGTAAATATAGATGGTCTGCAATTTTTTTAGGTTTCTTTGGTGTTATTCTAATTATGAAACCAACCAGTGAGATATTTAGTTTTTATTCAATATTTCCAATTATGACTGCATTAGCATGGGCAATCAGTGTTATAATACTTAAATTTATTCCCGAAGGTCATTCAACTGCAAAAATACAATTATACTCATTAATTTTTAACGTACTGGGTGGAATAGTATTATTTTTTATAACCAGCGGCCATGTTGAAATCAAAAATGTTCAAGACTTTTTTTTAATGACACTAACTGGTATTCTTGGTGGTACAGCTGCTATTTTATTTATTTATTCTTATAGATTAATCTCCGCAAGTAAAATGGCATCATTTGAATATTTAGGAATACCATCATCATTTGTATTGGGGTGGATATTTTTTAATGAGGCACCTTGGGCTCAACTTTTTCCTGGCGTTATTTTAATAATATTAGCTGGTATGATAATTATTTGGAGAGATAAAGTTAATGAGAAAAGTATAAAAGGTAATAAACAAATTAACTAGCAGATCTCATTGATTTCAACACAATAGAACGGTCAATTTCACCTAGCAAGTCTCCAGTTTCTGAACAAATAACGGGAAATTTTTTATCTGTATCAACAAGTTTTTCTATTAAAGTTTCAATTTTGGAATTGTCAGGGATGCAATCTGATTTAGATGAATAAAGTTTTTTAGTATCATCACAACAATCTTTTCTCATTACTTTTCCTGCACTTAAAACTTTATACTTTGGTACATCCTCACAAAAATCTTTTACATATTGATCCTTAGGATTTGCAACAATTTCCTCGGGTGTTCCTATTTGTGATACTTCTCCATCTTTCATTATTGCAATATGATCTGCCATTTTGATTGCCTCTAAAAAGTCGTGAGTAATAAACACCATAGTTTTTTTTACTTTTTCTTGAATACTTAATAGTTCGTCTTGCATTTCTCTTCTTATGAGTGGGTCAAGTGCAGAGAAAGGCTCATCAAATATTAAAATTTCAGGATCTACAGCCAATGCTCTTGCTAAACCGACCCGTTGTTGCATCCCGCCTGATAATTCTCGAGGATAATTGTTTTGCCATCCATCTAAGCCCACCATTTTTAAAACTTCCATTGATTTTTCTACTCTCTCAATTTTTTTGCTTCCCCTCACTTCAAGGCCGTAACCAATATTTTCTACAACTGTCCTATGTGGAAAAAGTCCAAAATGTTGAAAAACCATACTCATTTTATTTCTTCTCAAATCTAGAAGCTCTCTATTACTCATCTTCGTAACATCTACGTCATCCATTTTGACTGTTCCTGAAGTTGGCTCTATTAATCTTGAAATGCATCTTACTAATGTTGATTTTCCGCTTCCTGACAAACCCATTACAACAAAAGTTTCACCTTTTTGAATTGAAAAACTTACATCTTTAACGGCAACTACATGTCCAGTTTTCTCTTGTACTTCTTTAATTGATAATTTCGGATCCAGTTCCTTCATTACTCTTTTTTCATCAGGCCCAAAAAGTTTCCAAATATTTGAACAAGTTATTTTTGAAGAACCACTCATAATTTCTTTATATTAAGATCAAAATAGACAATATTTTCCTTTAAATGTAAAATAATATATTTTAACTTATAGATACAATGGATGTAGTCCAAAAAACAATAGAAAATAAAAATAATACAAAAAGTATTATAAAATATTCATTGGTATTATTAGTTTTTATTGGAGCCTTATTTCTTTCAAGTCAAAATGACGGACCATCAAAATTTCCTAAAGTTGTAACTGATGAATTTACTTTTACAGCATGGGTAAATGAAGGAGAAGATTATCTAAAGAAAAATTACAGATGGATTACAAAAATTTTAGCAAATTACATTAAAGCTGGTTATTATTTTTTAGAAGATTTTTTGCTTGAGTCACCTTGGATTTTAGTCGCCGCAATTTTAACTCTTCCTTGTTTTATAGCTGGTGGGCTAAGATTAGGCTTGTTTTCATGCTTTGTAATTTATTTTTGGGGAGCTGTTGGAATGTGGGAAGCATCTCTACAAACACTTGCTTTGATGGGATTATCAGTTTTCTTATGTGTATTTTTTGGAGTATTACTTGGAATAGCGTGCTCTCAGAGTGATAGATTTGAAAATTTTATGAAACCTGTTTTGGACACAATGCAGGTCATGCCCGCTTTTGTTTATTTATTTCCTGCATTATTTTTTTTCGGTATTGGGGGGGCACCTGCAATATTGGCTACAATGATTTATTCAATGCCACCAATAATTCGATTAACCAACACTGGTATTCGACAAGTTTCAAAAGAAACCGTAGAGTCTGCAACTTCGTTTGGTTCAAGTAAATTGCAATTATTATTAAAAATTAAAATTCCTATGTCACTGCCAAGTATTATGATGGGCATCAATCAAGTTATTATGATGGCGTTAGCTCTTGTTGTATTAGCATGTTTTATTGGTGCAGAAGGGATTGGTGGACAAGTATGGCAAGCAATAAGAAGACTTGATGTCGGATGGGCAATGGAAGGTGGTCTTTGTATTTTATTCATGGCAATAATGTTTGATAGATTTAGTAAAGCTTGCAGTAATAAAGAAGATAAACTTCCATCAAATGTGAAAAAATTTCATTTACTTCCTCAAAATTTAGAAAAATATAAAATTGCAAGAATTTTGGAAATGCCTTTAGATATTACGAGCAAAATTTTAGACTTTATATGTATTAAAATTACAAATTTTATTGCATCTTTCACAAGTATTTTAATTTCTATTTTCAATAAAAATACTGCAAATGATATCGGCGAATTTATAAGTGGAAGATTTTATTTGTTTCCATCATTGATAGCTTTATTTATTATTTCATTCATAGACTCAAATTTATATGAAATAGGAACTTTTCCTAAAGAGTGGAAGTTATCAATAAGACAACCGATTTCTAATGCTGTAGAGTCTTTGACAGTTGATCCAGGCTTTATTGCATTTTCTAAAGGATTAAGAGGATTTGTTTATCTAAATTTGTTAAGGCCTTTAGATATTTTTTTAACTCATACGCCTTGGTGGTATACATTAGCAGTTTTTGCAAGTATCGGATATTTTACAGTTGGATTAAGATTTGCAATTATTACAATAATACTTTTATTGTTTATTGGAGCTTGTGGAATATGGCCCCAATCAATGATTACGTTATCCTCGGTTTTAGTCTCAGTATTGTTATGTTTTATAATAGGAGTGCCTCTTGGTATAATAGCCTCTTACAGCGAAAGATTTAAAAATATTCAAGATGTTGTACTAGATGCTATGCAAACTCTTCCATACTTTTGTTATTTAATTCCAGTTTTAATGTTTTTTGGAGGTGGAATAGTTTCTGCAGTTCTGGCTACAGTAATATATTCTATACCTCCTATAATAAGATTAACCGCGCTCGGATTAACTCAAGTATCTGGTACCTATTCAGAAGTTTCTAGATCTTTTGGTGGATCCCTATTGCAAACTCTTAATAAGGTAAAATTTCCTTTAGCTATACCAAGTTTAGTAATAGGTTTTAATCAAACTGTAATTATGGCGTTTGCAATGCAAATTGTTACTCCACTTATAGGTGGAAAAGGACTAGGTCTAGAGGTTTTTAATGGATTAGCTAGATCTGATACTGGAAGAGGATTGGCAGCAGGTGTTGGGATAGTCCTTCTAGCAATTATAATCGATAGAATAAGCCTTGCTTGGACAAAGAAACAAAGAATAGCATTAGGTTTAGCCAAAAAATAAATGACCAAAAATAAAGGTCTGCCTTTAACAAGTAACCATTGGGGTACTTATAGAGCTAAAGTTAAAAATGGTAAGGTTGAGGAACTAGTTGGATGGGAACATGATAAAGACCCATCACCTATTGCACAAGGAATTGTTGATGTTCTAGACGGACCAACACGTATCGATAAGCCAATGGTTAGAAAAAGTTGGCTAGAAAAAGGTCCAGGGGCAAACAATAATTTAAGAGGCGTTGAACCATTTATTGCAGTTAGTTGGGATAAAGCAGAGAAACTTGTCGCAAACGAAATTAACAGAGTAAAAGAGAAACATGGGAACTCCTCTATATTTGGCGGTTCGTATGGATGGGCCAGTGCAGGAAGATTTCATCATGCCCAAAGCCAATTACACAGATTTTTAAATTGTGTTGGTGGATATACTAGATCAAAATTTACTTACAGTTTTGCTGCTGCAGAGGCTATGGTCCCTCATATTCTTGGGAGTTATCGTGCTTATCTTGATACATGCACTAGTTGGGAGTCTATAAAAAAAAATACTGAAGTTTTTCTCTGTTTTGGTGGAATTCCAATTAAAAATGGTCAAATTTCTCAAGGTGGGACGGGTCATCATTATCAAAAGGAAAATTTAATTGAATCTGCAAATTCAGGAATAGAGTTTATAAATGTTAGTCCACTTAAATCTGATTTAATTAATGAGGTTAGTGGTGAATGGATTGCAGCAAGACCTAACACAGACACTGCCTTAATGTTAGGGATGGCTCATACAATTTATTCTGAAGGACATAGTGATACTAATTTCTTAAATAAATATACAGAGGGCTTTGATAAATTTTTACCTTACCTTTTGGGAAAAAATGATGGCGTAGTAAAGAATGCTGAATGGGCTTCAAATATTTGTGAAATTTCAGCATCTAAAATTAAAGAACTAGCAATAAAAATTGTAAAAAAAAGAAGTATGATATCTATTAGTTGGTCCTTAACAAGACAAGATCATGGTGAACAACCATTTTGGATGGCAATTATGCTTGCTTCTATGATTGGTCAAATTGGATTACCAGGAGGTGGGTTTGGTTTTGGTTATAGTGCTACTAATTTTATAGGTGGTCAATTTAAAGTTTTACCTGGAGCAGCATTTCCACAAACTGAAAATAAAATAGAGAATTTTATACCAGTTGCACGAATTAGTGATCTTTTACTGAACCCAGGAAAAAAATTTGACTTTAATGGAAATTCATATGTCTATCCAGATACTAAAATAGTTTATTGGGCTGGTGGAAATCCTTTTCATCATCACCAGGACTTAAATAGACTAATAAAAGCTTGGGAAAAACCAGATACAATAATTTCAAATGAATGGTGCTGGAATACGCTTGCAAAAAGATCTGATATCGTTTTGCCTTGCACTACTCCTCTTGAGAGAACAGACATAATGATGACGCCCAGGGATCCATTTGTAGTATCTATGGATAAAATAATAGAACCTTATGGACAATCTAAAAATGATTTTGAAATTTTTGCAAATATTGCAAAAAAAATGGGTATTGAGGAAAAATTTACTGAGGGAAAAAGTCAAGATGAGTGGCAAGAATGGATTTATAAACAAACATTTGATAGAGCAGCAGCTGCAAATATTGAGATACCTAAATATGAAAAGTTCAGAGAGCAAAAATGGTTTAAAATTAGCGATCCAACAGAACCAACAATAATGTTGAAAGATTTTAGAGAAGATCCTAAAAAAAATCCACTTAATACACCAAGTGGTAAAATAGAAATTTTCTCGAAAACAGTGGCTGACTTTAATTATGATGATTGTCCAGGACACCCAGTATGGTTCGAACCTTGTGAATGGTTGGGCAAAGTAAATAAAAAATATCCACTTCACTTAATATCAAATCAACCGAAAAATAAACTACACAGCCAAATGGATCATGGAAAGTATAGTAAGTCATTTAAAATAAATGAGAGAGAGCCGCTTGAAATTAATCCTATAGATGCAAAAAAACGTAATTTAAAAAATGGAGATGTAGTTAAAATGTTTAATGATAGAGGATCTTGTTTGGCTGGTATAAAAATCACAGATGATGTAATGCAGGGAGTAGTACAAATGAGTACTGGTGCTTGGTATGATCCAGAAAATCCTACTCAAGATGGAAGTATGTGTAAACATGGTAATCCAAATGTATTAACACCCGACAAAGGCACATCTAAACTTGGACAAGGTCCAATTGCACATTCTTGTCTTATTGAGATCGAAAAATATAATGATACGCTTCCAGAATTAACTGCATTTGATCCACCAACAATTTTAAGATCTAACGCAAAAACAAATTAGAGAGATTAAATTGGGAAATCTACAAGAAGAATCTGATCTTAACAAAACCATTAAAATTAGTGCTAGAAGATTTGAAGAGTCTCCTTACATTGAAAGAACCAATAGTCCTAAAATGGTCCGTGGCGTTTATGCTGGTCGATATTTTCCAATATCAATAGGTGAAGATCCAATCGAAAAGTATTGGCTACTAAGACAGAAAGCATTAATTTTTGATGTTCCAGAAAAGCCAGTGGAAATTTCAGGTAAGGATGCAATTCCCTTTTTAGAAAAAATATTAACAAGAAAAATTTCATCAATAAAAGAAGGTAGGGGTTATTATTCGTTAGCGTGTACTCCTCAAGGTGGGATTTTTATGGATGGAGTAATTTTTAAATTTAATGATAATAAATTTTGGTATGTACAAGCTGACGGTCCGTTTGAAGATTGGTTATTAGCCCATAGTGAAAATTTTGATGTAAAAATATCAGATCCGAAGTCAAGGGTTCTACAAATACAAGGTCCTGCTTCAATTGATATTATGAAAGCTGCATCAAAAGGAAATATAGATGAAAGCATGCCATATTTTAGATCAGGTTTTTTTAAACTTGGTGGACAAGATTTATATGTTTCAAGAACTGGTTTCACAAACGAGCTTGGTTTTGAAATTTATTCTGATGGGTATAAGACAGACCACTTAGCTCTTTGGGATCACCTTATGGAATGTGGAAAGCCTTTTGGGATGGAATTATCATCCTCTCGTGCAATGACTATAAGAAGAATTGAAGGAGGAATATTTGGGAATTTAACTGATATTGATACAACTATGACACCCTTTGAGGCTGGTTTAGAATTTTTTGTAAATATGGATAAAGGTGATTTTATTGGAAGGGAAGCGTTATCAAAAAAAAATAAAGGAACATGTTTGTTTGGTGTTACTTGTGAAACTGATACACCAACTTCTGGAAGTAAAGTTATAGAAGGTGATAATGTTGTTGGACATATAACTGCGGGTGTACCCTCACCTACATTAAAACTTGGAATCGGATATGTGAGATTTTATGAACCGAAAGAATGGCCTGGAAAAAAGTTAAAGTTAGAATTACCTAATGGCACAATCCATGACTGTAATGTTGTTAAATTACCATTTTTTGATCATGAAAAAAAAATTGTTAAAGGAATAGACCGTACAATCCCAAATAAACCTTAAAGTGGTCAATAGATCGCATTTTTAGGGTATAAATGCACTGAGTTTTAAAATTATATACAGTTTACATTCGCTGAATATTTGCGCTAAAATAATCTTTTAAATTTAAAAAAGAGGATAAAACATATGAAGTTATCAAAAACAATATCAGCACTATTTTTATCTTTGGTGCTAATGGTAGGTAGTTTTGGAACAGCTAATGCTGCTAAAAGATTACATGCTGCTATTGCAGACTGGACAGGTGGAATAATTACTTGTGAAGTTGCTGTAGCAATTCTCGAGAGAGAAATGGGTTATAAAATTAAACAAACAGTATTTCCTTCAGGAACTGGTCTATGGGAAGCAATTGCAGCTGGTGAGCTAGATTTTGCTTGTGAGAGCTGGCCAAGTTATGCTGAAGCTGATGATGTAATGTTTAATGAAGATTTAATTTATGATGGCAAAGTAGTAAAATCTTACAAAGGTGATGGAACAGTTGACCTTTTAGGAACTACTGGAATTATAGGTATGTCAGATTATTGGATACCAAAATATGCTGCAGATGAATTAGGTATCAAAACTTGGAGAGACCTAAACAAACATAAAGCTAAATTTGCAACTATTGAGACAGGTGGTAAAGGAAGACTAATTGGTTGTCCAGTAGCTGGTTGGAACTGTCATGATCAAAAAAGACTTGATCTTTTAGGGATTGATTTTCAAGCAGATGAACTAGGTACAGAAGCTGCTGCAATTGCAGAAGCAAAAGCTGCTTACATGAGAAAAGAGCCATTCTTATTATATCTATGGTCACCACATTGGTTCTTTGGGGAGTTTGACATGGTAGGTGTTCAACTTCCTGAGTATGCAACATGTGAAGGTGATACATTTACTGAAGCAAATAACTGGAAGACTTGTGGCACAAAAGGATGGCCTGCAACTGGTTGGGACAAAGACTATACCATGAACTATGGAAATCCTGCTACTTTTGCTAAAGCAGAACATTCTGAGGCAAAAGCTTTTTTTGAAAGAATGAAATTAGAAAATATCGACCAAGCTAAAATGTTAGTTGAAGTAGATATCAAAAAAAGAGATGTTAAAGAAGTTGTTAACGAGTGGTTGGACAACAATCCTGATAAATGGAAAAGTTGGTTACCAAAATAGTTATTTATTAATTATTTAAATTAAAGGGCTTTGATTAATTTCAAGGCCCTTTTTTTTATTCTTGATTATTTGGGTCTTGTTCGTTTGACAGGTTTTCTTCCTCCTGCATTTCCTCTAAAGAAGCATCACCACTCTCTTCATTTGTATCGATAGGATCTGAAGTTGGTGCTTCAGTTGAATTTTGTAATTCTTCTAAATCATCTTTTGATACTTGAATTTTTTCTGGAATTTTTCTAGCCCTTTTTGAAGGCAATATTGGAACACCACTTTTAGATATCTCGCCTTTATATAAATTTTCAAAATCATCACCTATATCTTCATCCTCTTCTCCTGTATCATCAACTTGTTCTACATGTTTTCTTAATTTATATACTGCAGCTTCAGTTAGATCTGGAACTTTGATTGTTTCTTCGGCAATCTCTCTTAAGGCGATAACTGTATTCTTGTCATTGTCTCTTTCTAAAGTAGGTTCTATCCCAGAATTTAGTTGAGTAGCTCTCTCTTTTGCTACTAGCACTAACTCATATGGACTTTCTACTTTATCTATACAATCTTCTACTGTAACTCTAGCCATGGCCGGTTATTTATACCTGGGTCTATAAAAAATCAAGCTATTTTTAGATATATTCAGGATTGAGTTTTTTTCTTACAAAAAAAAGCAAAACTATTGATGAAAATATATAGATTGAAGAAACAATTGCAATTTTCTCAATCGTAAAACCAAAATCAATTAATACACCAAATAATGCTGTTCCAAAGGCTGTTGAAAAAACCATCAATGCTGTGGTTAAAGCCTTTATAGAGCCAATGTGTTTTACCCCATATAACTCAGCCCATGTGGATGAGCCTAAAACGTTAGCTAATCCATTTGAAATACCAATTAAACCTAAAAATACAAATGCAGTAAATGGAATATCAAAAAAAATAATAACAAATGTTGAAAGTAGTAAAGGTATATTCATAAAAATTAATAATTTTCTGCTAGTAAACTTATCAATTAGGATACCTGATATTAATAATGTAATTACTGACAGTAATGAATAAACCATAAAAGATTGAGCAATAACGTATTCTCCCCATTCCTTGGAAGATGTAATAAATGATTGATAAACAAAAACACCAGTGGCAATCCATGGCATGGCAAGTAAGTTTGCACTTATAATATAAAATTTATAATCCTTAATTACTTCAATTCTTGCCCATTGTTTAATGTCTTTATTCTTAACTTCATTATTTTCAGCATTTTCTCTTGAATCTAAATTTAGTTCTTTAATTAAAAAATAAGATGCAATTGGAAGAAAAACTAAAACCAACAATGAAATAGATATCCAAATATTTTGCCAGTTATATATGGTTAAAAGATAGATTATTGTTACAGGTAAAATAAATTCAGCAACTGATAAACCAAACCATCCTATGCTTAAAGCTTTACCTCTAGATTTAGTAAAATATCTTGAGATTGTTGTTGACGCCGTATGTGACATCATCCCTTGACCTGAAAATCGCATTAAAAATAAAGCAATGAATAAAAATGTAATTGATGAAATTTTTGAAAAGAAAAAACATGAAAACGATAGAAGAACTGTTACATAAATTGCAAATCTAAATACATTAATATCGTCAATTTTTTTTCCTACCCAAATGAATAAAAAACTACTTAATAATGTTGCGGTTGCATAAATTGATCCAAATTGTCCGTGGGAAATATTTAGATCATCTCTTACACTCGGATTAAATAAACCAATAAAAAAACTCTGTCCAAAACTTGAAAAAAATGTAAAAATAAATCCAAATATAATTACTTTTAAACTTAAGCTTTTAAACATAGAAAATTATGACGTGTAATGTTGCTTTTATTGGTCTGGGTGTCATGGGTTATCCGATGGCAGGTTATATATCAAAAGGTGGTCATAATGTAACTGTTTTTAATAGAACAAAATCAAAAGCAGAAAAATGGATTAAAGATTACAAAGGTAAAATGGCTGAAACTCCAGCAGAAGCAGCAAAGGATGCAGAATTTATTTTTACCTGTGTTGGAAATGATAGTGATTTAAGAGAAGTGACCTTTGGTGACAATGGTGTTTTTAAAACTATAAAAGAAGGATCTGTTTATATTGATAACACAACTGCCTCTGCAACAATTGCAAGAGAAATTTATGATTATGCTAAAAAAAATAATTTTGGTGCATTAGATGCACCTGTTTCAGGAGGTCAGGCTGGTGCAGAGAATGGTGCGCTCACTGTTATGATTGGTGGTGATCAATCTGATTTTGAAAAAGCTGAAGACAAAATTGATTGTTACAGTAAAAAAATGAAGTTACTTGGAAAAGCTGGATCTGGTCAACTTGCTAAGATGGTTAATCAAATTTGTATAGCAGGTTTAGTTCAAGGATTGTCTGAAGGTATAAATTTTGGAATGAAAGCTGGTTTAAATATGGAAGATGTAATTGAAGTTATTTCAAAAGGAGCAGCTCAATCGTGGCAAATGGAGAATAGATATAAAACTATGATTGATGATAAATTTGACTTTGGTTTTGCTGTTGATTGGATGAGAAAAGATTTAAAAATTGCAATGGAAGAAGCTAAAAATAATGGTTCTTTATTGCCTGTTACAGAGCTAGTAGATAAATATTATGCCGATGTTCAAGAAATGGGTGGAAATCGTTGGGATACTTCTAGCTTAATAAAAAGATTTAGAAAATAAAGTATGCAACCAGCATACTATGAAGACTTAGCAGAAATACAAAATAAGTACTGGTCTATGCTTGAAGCTGCCGTGACCAATAGAGGTTCTCCTTTTAGAATTCCAGTTTTTATGTGCTCACACAAAGACGATATTGAGGGAAGAATAGTTGTTTTAAGGAAGTCTGACAGAGAAAATAATTTATTACAATTTCATACTGATTTAAGGTCACCAAAAGTAGATATACTTAAAAACAATAATAAAGCTTCGTTACTTTTCTATGATAAAGAAGAAAAAATACAATTAAGAGTAAAAGTTGAATGTGAAATAAATAATCAAAATTCTGTGACAGAGGTATCTTGGAAGAAAACTCAACACATTAGTCGAAGATGTTATTTAACTGATAGTCCTCCTGGAACTGTATCTGAAAACCCTACTTCAGGTATGATTTCAAAGTTAGAAGATTTTGATTATACAATGGAACAAAGTGAGGAAGGTTATAAAAATTTTACTGTTATCAAATGTTATATTAAATCAATAGAATGGCTATATCTTGCTGCAAAAGGTCATAGACGAGCTAAATTTGATTTCAAAACAAATAAAAATTCTTGGTTAGTTCCTTAAAAAATCGATTTAGAATATCTCTTCCAATTATCCTGATATCTTTCTGCATTTTTTGTAATTAATTTTGCTTCTTCTGGTGAAACTTGTCTTACGACTTTTCCAGGTGATCCCATTACTAAAGAGTTGTCTGGAATTTCTTTATTTTCAGTTATTAAAGCTTTGGATCCTATGATGCAGTTTTTTCCAATTTTTGCATTGTTAAGAACAACAGCACCAATTCCAATTAAGCTATTGTCATCTATCGTACATCCATGAAGCATAACCAAATGTCCAATAGTTACATTTTTTCCAATTTTAAGTGGATAACCTGGGTCAGTATGTAAAACACTTCCGTCTTGAACATTAGATCCCTCTCCTATCAAGATATTTTCTATATCTCCTCTTAAAGTTGCATTGAACCATACACTGCTATTTTTTTCTAAAGTAACATCTCCAATAACCACTGCATTAGGTGCAACCCAATTTTCGCCAGAGTTTTTTGGTTTTTTATCTTCCAAATCGTAAAACATAATTTATATAATATTATATGTCTCTTACAAAAACTCCAATATGTGATTTTGGAAAAAAAGCTGACGACTTCCGTCTAAAATCAACTGAAAACAAAATTCTTTCTTTAAATGAATTAAAAGGAGAAAAAGGAACTCTAATTATGTTTATTTGCAATCATTGTCCTTATGTAAAAGCAGTAATCAAAGATATTGTTGAGGATTGCAAAAACCTTGAAAATTTTGGAATTAAATCGGTTGCAATATGTTCCAATGATCAAATCAATTATCCAGAGGACTCATTTGAAAATATGATCATATTTGCAAAAAAGCATAATTTTAGTTTTCCATATTTAATCGATGATACGCAAAATGTTGCAAAAAAATATGAAGCTGTGTGTACTCCAGATTTTTTTGGTTATAACGAAAATTTAGAACTTCAATATAGAGGAAGAATAAGAGAGTTAAAAGAACTCAAGCCTGTAAGATCTGGAGAAAGTGATTTGTATATAGCAATGAAACAAATATCTGAAACAGGCAATGGTCCCAAAGATCAGATACCTAGCATGGGCTGTAATATTAAGTGGTTGAATAATTAATGCATTTAATAATAACGAGAACTTTTCCACCTGATGTTGGTGGAATGCAAAATTTAATGTGGGGTTTAGCTAGATCTTTATCTAAATTTTTCCTAATAAAAGTTTTTGCAGATCACACAGATGGTTTTGAAAAATTTGACAATTCAGTTTCTTTTTCAATTGAAAGAGTGAGTGGTATTAAGTTATTTAGAAAATATAGAAAATCGTATTTAATTAATGAATATTTGAAACATAATAATAATGTTCAATGTCTAATTGCAGATCATTGGAAGAGTTTGGAACTAATTCAAACCAATAAAAAAAAGATATGTTTAATACATTCTAAAGAAATTAATCATCCAAAAGGCTCAAGATTAAATACAAAAGTATTAAATGTATTAAATAATGTAGATCATGTAATAGCAAATTCTAATTTTACAAAAGATCTCGCTATCAATCTTGGTGTTGAAGAACACAGAATTTTAGTAATTAATCCAGGTGTCGATCCTGCAAAGGAAATACCAAGCAAAGATTTAAAAAAAGCTGATGAAATATTTAAGGGTAAAAAACAAAGACTTATTACTGTTTCAAGATATGATAAACGAAAAAATCACGAAAAAGTAATAATGGCTATCAGAAATCTAAAAGAAGTTTATCCAGATATTGTTTACATATGTATAGGTTATGGTGATGAAGAAGAAAATTTAAAAAAACTTGTAATTGAACTTAAATTAGAAGATCAAGTTAAATTTTTAAAAGATGTTCCTAGTGATTTTAAGAATGCATTAATTTCAAAATCTAATGTATTTATAATGCCATCAATTATTTACAAAAAATCTGTTGAGGGATTTGGTATAGCTTATGTAGAAGCGGCTCAGTATGGAATACCTTCAATTGGAGGAAAAGATGGTGGTGCTTCAGATGCAATTATACATGAAAAAACTGGTTTAATATGTGATGGTAATAATTTGGATGATATTTATTCAAGTATAGATCAAATATTTAAAGAAAATAAATATTTTGAATATGGAAAAGCAGCTAATGAAAATTCTAAAAATTTTCATTGGGATAAGATTATTGAAAGCTATAAACGAATCTTATAGGTTTAAAGTATGATAGATAAATTTAACGGAATATTTTACCTAGTTGTATACGTTGTTCATTTTCTTGGTTACGCTTTCTACGCATATAGATGTATTTTTGCTACTCAATCTTTTTTAGATCAATACGCAATGGACAAAACTGGAGCTATCATGACAAGATTTTTTGGATCATTCTTTCTTGGATCAGTTTTAATGGCTATTTATATTATGTTTATAAGATCTGGAGGTGTTGAAAATACCTGGGGATTTTTTAATTTGATATTTGTACAAAATTTAATGGCGTTCTTAATTGGTATTTATGCAATTAAGATCAGTAAATTAGGTCACACAGATAAAACTTCAATTGAAGGTGTAATTGCGCCAGGAGTATTAACTATTTTAAGTGCTATTCTTTGTTATGGTTTAGCAGATAAAATCTACACTTAATTTTTATGCTAACAACTCCAACATTCTTTCAAATACCTTATCTGCGGATAATTTATTTAAATCTTCAACTTGAATTGCTCTAAATTTATCTCTTTCTATACTTACAAGTTTTGCAGATTTATGTGGACCAAATAATGCAAGTCCTCTAACACCTAAGTGAGCAGTTATATGAGCAGGGCCAGTATCATTTGCAATTACAAATGTACTATCTTTTATCAGTGATGCTAATTTAGAAATATTTAAAGATTTTTCATTATCCAAGATACATTCAGCGTTTATATTCGACGCTTCTTTTATTTCTTCTGGTCCGGGTGCAACTATTATCTTATATTCATCTTTAAATTCATTCTTAATTTTGTTTGAAAGTTCATTATAGTACGGCCATCTTTTTATAGTTAGGTGTGGTGAACAAAATGGGAAAAGCAAAATATATTTATTCAAATTGTATTTATTTTTAAGATTTGTAATATCAGAACAGGCCCATGAAAAATCCGGGTAAAGAGTATGTTTTGAAATTAAATTAGAGGTTCTAATTTGATGATCAAAACGATCTAAAACTGAAAGCTTATCAAATTCTTCTTTTGTTTTACCCTCTGGCAAAGTTGTTAAAGACGATGACCAAATATTTTTTTTAGAATTTTTAAAAAGGATATTTTTATAGAAGGATGTTCTATTTGAATTTTGTAAATCATATATTTTTAAAAAATTATACTTTTTTAAGCTTCTCATTAATGAATATAGGTAAAAAAGATTAAATCTTGATAATCGCCTATCTAAAATAGGCTCTTTAATATACGGATTTTTTCTAAATAATTCTAAGTAAGGTTTTGTTGTCAAAATAAATATATCATCATCTTTATGATTTTCAGAAATATCTTGAATTACACCACTTGCTTGAGCTATATCGCCTAATGAACCGTGTTTAATAATTAATATATTAGACATATTTGTAACAACTTAACACAGTATAAAAAATTATGAATAAAATAGTAGTTGAGGTCTCTGTTGGTGAGCTTTTAGATAAAATTTCAATTTTAGAAATTAAAAAAGAAAAAATTAAGGATCCTGAAAAACTTAGGTTTATAAATAATGAACATGAAGTACTTAAAGATCAATTTCTCAAAAATGTAAAATCTGACGAAAAAGTTGATAGCTTATTTAAATTCCTTAAAGAAATTAATAATAAGCTTTGGGTAATAGAGGATGATAAGAGATTATGTGAAAAAAATTCAGATTTTGGTGATGAATTTATAAAACTATCAAGAGATGTACATTTCTTAAATGATGAAAGAGCTAAAATAAAATTGGAGATAAACAATCATACAGGCTCAAAAATTAAAGAAATAAAAGAATATACAAGTTACTGATCTTTTAGTGAGTGATAAGTCATCAATCAAATATATAATAACCTTATCTATTCCTATTTTTTTTGCAAATCTTGCAATTCCACTTGTTGGTATTGTTGATACAGCATTAATGGGGAATTCAGGTAACAAAAGTTTCTTAGCTGCAACAAGTGTAGCTACGAGTTTTTTTTCATTAATTTTTTGGAGTTTTGGTTTTTTAAGAATGGGAACAGTTGGGATTGTAAGTCAATCATACGGAAAAAAAGATTATAAAAGTATTTTAAATTTAATTTTTAGAAATTTATTTTTTGTAATTTTAATATCATTGTTCTTAATAATTTTTAAAGAACAGATTTTTAGTTTATGTTTATTTTTTTTTGATTTATCCAAAGAAACAGAAAGAAACTTTAAGGTTTATTTTGATATTAGAATTTATTCATCAATATTTGAATTAATTATTTATATTATAATTGGTTTATTTATAGGATTACAAAAAACCAAAATATCAAGTTTTGCAATTGGGAGTTTATCAATTTTAAATATTTTAATAAGTACAATATTGGTATTAGAATATGATCTAAATATTAAAGGTGTTGCGTATGGAACTCTATTAGCTACCATTGCAACCTCCCTTATATTTTTAACTTACAGTTTTCATTTCTTAAAAAGATACAAGAAAATTAATTTAAATATTAAAGAAATTTTAAATATTTCTAAAATTAAAAGTTTAATTGAAATAAACTTAAATATATTTCTAAGAACAATTTTATTAACTTTTTCTTTCTTTTGGTTTACATACCTAAGTAGTAAAATTGGAGAAGAGTATATAGCTGCTAACACAATTTTAATTAACCTAATATTTCTCTCCGCATTTATCTTAGATTCATATGCTTTTTCAACAGAAGGTATAATTGGATTTTCAGTTGGTAAAAAAAATAAAAAGTTATTTTCAAATACAGTCAAAAACTCATTTATATTGAGCTCATTTACTGGAGCAGTAATTTCTTTTATTTATTTTTTTGTAAATAATGCATTCATTAATTTTATGACTGATATAGAAAGTGTTAAAAATATTAGTTATCAGTTTTCAATTTGGCTGATTTTATTGCCTTTCATATCCTCGTTTTGTTATCAATTTGATGGGATCTTTATTGGTGCTTCACAAACTAAAGAGCTTAGAGATGCAATGTTTATTTCGGTGATATTGTATTTATTTTCTTCTTATTTTTTAGTCCAAAATTTTGGAAATCTGGGTTTATGGATTGCTTTTACAATGTTTTTATTTTTAAGAGCTTTTACTTTAGGATTTTATTTCAAACGTATATATTTAAAATTCTAAGTTTGAAAACCATATTTTTTTTCAAGAAACTTTATTAAATTATGAACGCAAAAAGTCATAAATAAATAAATTCCACCGGCTACAATAAATACCTCAATTGGTTTAAAAGTTGTTGAAATAATATATTTTGCAACACCTGTAAGATCCATCAATGTTACTGTACTTGCAAGGGATGTTCCTTTAAGCATTAATATTATTTCATTTCCATAAGCTGGTAATGATTGTTTAATCGCTATAGGTATTTGTATTTTATAAAAAATTACTTTGTTTGGTATACCAAGACTTTTTCCAGCTTCTATTAATCCAGGTTTTATTGTTTGAAAAGCTGATCTTAATATTTCTGATGTGTATGCACCTGTATTTAATGCAAAGGCAATAATTGCACACCAATATGGCTCTTTGAGTATCACCCATAAAAAAGTTGATCTTAAGTATTCAATTTGTCCAAGTCCAAAATAAATAATAAATATTTGAACCAATAATGGTGTACCTCTAAAAACGTAGGAGTATCCATATGCAAATTTATTTATAATTGGATTTTTATTCATTCTTAAAATTGCAAAAAGTAAACCAATAAACAATCCAAAAAATAAGGATAATGACAATAGCTTTAGAGTAATTACAGTTGCACTTAATAACTTTGGAAAGCTACCAATCATCAATTCAAAATCCATTTAAAATTCCCTACTATATTTAACTTCCAATTTGTTTATTATTTTCATACTCAAGTAAGTTAATAATAAATATAGAACTGCTGCAAATGAGTAAAAAAACAAAGGATCTCTAGTTGATCCAGCAGCGATATATGATTGTCTCATAATTTCAACTAAACCTGTTACTGAAATTAAGGAGGTATCTTTTAATGTAATTTGCCAAACATTGCTTAGATTTGGAATTGCAAGTCTTAACATTTGAGGAAGGATAATTTTATAAAATTGAATATGTTTTTTTATCCCCAAAACTTTTGAAGCTTCAAACTGACCTTTATCTATTGACTGTATAGCTCCTCTAAATACCTCTGTTGAATATGCACCTGAAATAATACCTATTGCAAATGAACCTGTAATAAATGCATTAATTTCAATATATTCATAATATCCAAACATAGAGGCAACAAACATTATTGCTCCGCTTCCGCCAAAAAAGAAAAGATAAATTACTAATAATTCTGGAACGCCTCTTATAACTGTTGTGTAAAAATTACCAATTAAATTTAGTGATTTGTGTTTTGATAATTTAAAAGGGGTAAAAATAAGTGCAAAGAAAAATCCAATTAACATAGCTGTTATTGAAACAGCTAAAGTCATTAGGGTTGCATAAAATAACTCATCACCCCAACCAGTTTTGCCAAATGCGAGAAGTTCCATAGATTTTGGCGACTATAATATATAGTCGCCAAATCTGAAATATTTACATAGAAGCGTCGAAACCAAAGTGTTTAATAGCAAGTTTGCTAATAATTCCTTGTTTTCTTGCTTTATCAATCGCTTTGTTGAAATCTTTTAGAAGTTTAGCATCTCTTTTTCCGATAGCATCATCTCCGCCTTGTCTAATTCCAACACCTACTCCATTTCCAAATGCACCGCCTGAAAAAGTAGGTCCAACTAGAACAACTGGTTTACCAGATTTATCAGCATAATCAGTAAAAGCAACAGCTGCTGCTAGTGCAGCATCACATCTACCTGAAGCTAAATCAAGGTTAACTTCATCTTGAGTTTTGTAAGTTCTAACATTTACACTTCCTACATCACCTGAATCTAAGAAGTTTTGGTGAATGGTAGCTGTTTGTACACAAACTGTTTTACCAGCTAATGCACCTGTAAGTGTTTTAAGAGCTTTTTTTACATCCGATCCACCTAAAGATAAATTTATACCTTCTGGCGTATCCATTCCTTCAAGATCAGATCCTTTCATTACTGCTAAAGAAGCAACCTCATCAGCATAACCTTGAGAAAAAGTAATTGTTTTTTGTCTTTCTGCAGTAATCGACATACCAGCCATGATCGCATCAAATTTTCTCATTAATAGAGCTGGGATCATTCCATCCCAATCCTGTTCGACGATTGTACACTCGGCTTTCATGATTTTGCATAGTTCATTTGCAAGCTCAACTTCAAAACCAATTAGGTTTCCGGAAGCATCTTTAGAATTCCAAGGAGGGTAAGCGCCTTCTGTTCCAATTTTAATAGAGTCTGCATTTGAAGAGATAGTTAAGAAAAAGGAAATTAAAATTCCTAATCCTAATGTTTTAAATTTATTCATTTTTCCTCCAAAATAATAAAATTTATTATTTCACAAATATTGATATTTAAAAAGAAAAATTAATGATTTATTGATGAAGAAAAGTTCCAAGCACAATCAAAACTTGGGATATAAACTCTTGAAAGTTGTGTATTTCCAAAATTTTCATTAAAAACATTTAACCAACTATCTACCTGTTTTGGTTTTTTATCTTGGCTTCCAACCTGCGCTGTAATAACTCCTTTAGGTTTTAATATTCTCACTAAAGACTCCATATTTTTTGCTGCAAGATCTATACAAAATTGATCATCATTTAAATCAACAAATATTTGATCGTAAGTATCATCTTTAACAGATTTTATACTTTCAAAAGCATCTCCCCATACACACTTTACTGAATTTTTTTCAGTAGCCTTTTCACCTATTTTACTTAAATGTTTATCACATACATCAACAACCTCAGGATCCAATTCAAACCAATCTATAAAACCAAAGTTTTGTGAAATACATTCTCTTGCAACTCCACCATCTCCTCCACCAATAATTGCAGCTTTTTCTTTTTTTGGGTTTAATTTAAGACCAGAATTAACAAATGTTGAGCTGTAAAGATGCTCATCACTTTCAGCAACTTGTATTTCGTTATCAATAAATAATGCTTTTCCAAATTGCTCTAAATCAAGAATTTCAATATATTGACCAACTTTAGATTTAAAATTTTCTAAAACTTTATTAACTACATATGCTTTGTTTAAACCAGGTGAGCTATAATTATCATGGTAAAGATCAATTGTATCTCTATTGAATTCTTTTTTAATTATATTTGTATGTTGAATTTCTTCTTTTATAATCTTTAATGCAACTGAAGGTGAAACTTTTCCACACGTAAAGAAATCAAAGCTAATTATACCTTTTTCAGGAAAAGTGTGAAAACTTATATGACTTTCTGCAAGAAGTGCCACAAGTGTAAAGCCTTGAGGTTCAAATTTATATTTTGAAATTTCTAAAACTGTTACTTTTGCAACTTTTGCAATTTTATAAACTAATTTTTCAAAGAAAGCGGGTTCGTACTCTTTATTTGCACCAATTATATCTAAAGTAATATGTTCTCCTACTTTAGTCATAAATTATCCTCTCTTATAGTTTTTAGCCTTCGCCAATACTTTATTCATTTCGACATTTGAAAGAATTTTTGGCTTACCAATCTTGAGTGCCGTTATATACTGCAAAGAGAGATTTTCAACCTCTTCAGCTAATTCAAAAGCTTTGGACAAATTATAATCATATGCAATTTGACCGTGATTTGAAATCAAACAAGCTTTTCTATTTTTTAAAGCTTTTAAAATATTTACTGAAAGCTTTCTTGTACCATAGGTTGCATAGTTTGCACATTTGATGTCATTTCCGCCTGCTAAGGCTACCATGTAATGAAAAGCTGGAATTGATTTTTTATGAACTGATAATGCAGTGGCATTAGTTGAATGTGAATGCACTATTGCATTAGCTTCTTCCTTATTTATATAAATATCTTGATGAAATTTCCACTCAGAGGATGGTATTCCTAATTTTTTATCAAATTTTCCATTTAAACTTACATACACAATATCTTTGTTTTTAAGGGATGAATATTTCTTTCCAGAAGGTGTAATTAAAAAACCTTTTTTAAACCTTACTGAGATATTGCCAGATCTAAGAGCTGATAATTTTCTGCTATTTAACAACTTTGAAAATTTAATTATTTCTGACTTTAGCTTGTTCATTTAAATAATCTTTTAAGGCCATCTTCAGATGCTTCACATATTCCTCGCTCTGTAATTAAAGCAGTAACATATTTTGCTGGCGTAACATCGAAAGCTAAATTTAATGCTTTACTTTTTTTAGGATAAATTTGAATTCCATCAATTATTTTCTCTCCTATTATTCCATCTACATGAGAAAGCTCTTTAGGATCTCTCTCTTCAATTGGAATATCTTTTGAATTTTTTAAATTCCAATCAATTGTTGAGCTAGGTAATGCAACATAGAAAGGGACATTATTATCATTTGCTGCAAGTGCTTTAAGGTAGGTTCCGATTTTATTACAGACATCTCCATTAGACAATGTTCTATCAGTACCAACAATACACATATCGACCTGTCCCCTTTGCATTAAAATTCCACCTGTATTATCTGCAATTATTGTGTTTGGTATTTCTTCTTCATTAAGTTCATATGAGGTTAAATTAGCACCTTGATTTCTGGGTCTTGTCTCATCGACCCAAATATGAATTGGAATACCTTTTTTATGTGCATGATATATTGGAGATGTAGCCGTACCCCAATTAATAGTTGCTAACCAACCGGCATTACAATGTGTTAGTATATTTATAGTGCTTTTTTTCTTATTATAAATTTCCTCTATTAACTTGAGACCATTTTTTCCTATCTCCTCACAAAATGTTTCATCTTCATCACAAATTAACTCAGCTTCTTTTAAAGCAACATCAAATAGATTTTCAGATTTAACCATAGAGATTTTGTTGTTCATTCTATGAACGGCCCATTGAAGATTAATTGCAGTAGGTCTTGCTTTAACTAAAACTTCAGCACTTTTTTTTATAAAATTTAAATCATTATTTTCTTTAATAGCTAAAACAATACCAAATGCTGCTGTAGCTCCAATTAATGGAGCCCCTCTTACCTCCATAAATTTTATTGCATTAATCGCATCATCAACAGTTTCTAAATCTTTAATAATAAATTCATGAGGTAATTTTGTCTGATCAATTATTTTGACAATTTTCGAATTTTTATCAAACCATATAGTTTTATAATTCTTTCCCTCAATTCTCATTATTTAATACTCGTCCAGCGATATACTTTAGTTTTTCAATTGTTTTTTGGGATCTCTTTTCAGGAGCAGTAATAATTGCAACATCTAAACAATTATTAGTTGGATCATTTGCATCAATGTGATTTTCAAAATTTTTGATCAAATTTTTAATCATATTTTTGGCTTTTGCAGCATTATCTAACAGGACTTTAATAACCTGTTGTACATCAACATTTTCATGATCTGGATGCCAACAATCATAATCTGTTACCATTGACACTGAGGCGTATCTTATTTCAGCTTCTCTTGCGAGTTTTGCTTCAGGCATGTTTGTCATTCCAATCACATCGGCTTTCCATGATCTATATAAGTTAGACTCAGCTAATGTAGAAAATTGTGGACCCTCCATGACTACATAAGTTCCACCTCTTTGATAATTAATATTTTCTAATTTAATTGCTTCCTCACATGCATTCATTAAACCATTTGAAGTTGGATGAGCCATAGATACATGAGCTACTATTTCATCATCAAAAAAAGTTTTATTTCTTGCAAATGTTCTATCTATAAATTGATCAACTATTACAAACTTTCCAGGAGAATGATCTTCTTTTAAAGATCCTACAGCAGAAATAGATACAATATCTGTTACACCAAGTTGTTTTAATGCATCTATATTGGCTCTAAAATTAATATTTGATGGAGAAATAAAATGACCTCTACCGTGACGAGGTAAAAAATATACTTCATTAGTATTATATTTTGTTTTTAAAATTTGATCCGACGGCTTTCCCCAAGATGTATCAATACTTAACATTTCTCTATCCTTAAATTCCTCAACATCATAGAGACCACTTCCACCAATTATAGCTAATTTATTATTTGCCATATTTAAAAAATTAATTATTTAATAGTTATAATTAAGTAATATGGATTTAAAAGAATATATTAGGTCAATACCTGACTATCCTAAAAAAGGCATTTTATTTAGAGACATAACAACTCTAATTAAAAATGAAAAAGCTTTTGAAGAGACTGTAAACCAAATTATTGAAAGATCGAAAAAATACAAAGTTGATAAGATAGCTGCAATTGAGTCAAGAGGATTTGTGTTTGCTTCTGCAGTTTCATATCTTTTAAAAAAACCTTTCATCATGCTACGTAAGAAAAATAAATTACCTGCTGATGTTCATTCTGTTGATTTTGAGCTTGAATATGGAACAGCCACAATAGAAGTGCACAAAGACTCGATTAATGAAAAAGACAATGTCCTTATAATTGATGATTTAATTGCTACAGGAGGTACGGCAGAAGCTGCTGCAAAATTAATTGAAATCTCAAAAGGAAAAGTAGCTGCATTTGTTTTTGTAATTAATTTATTTGACCTTGGAGGATGTGAAAAATTAATACAGAAGAATTTTAAAGTTGAAAATTTAATTGAATTTCCTGGACATTAAATGGTAGCGGGAAGTGGGATCGAACCACTGACCTCGGGCTTTTGAGTCTACCGCCATGAACCCTGCTCACTCACTCTAGAACAATTACTCATGTAAATGCTCTCTTTCCTTTCTATAAATATTGAATCAAATTAAAGAATCTTAGTCAAGAACCAATCTCATTGACGCGTATATGGAGCAATAAAAGTACTTAATTGATTTAAAAAAATAAAAAAAAGTTGATTAAACTAAATAACTAGTTATATAGTTATTTAGCTATGATAAATAATATAACAGCTGCAAAAGGATTTAACGCCGTTGGTTCAAAATCTAGGTTGGTTGTTCTAACAGAACTTGTTAAAGTTGGATCAAAAGGATTAACAATTGGAGAAATCCAAAAATTAGTTAAAATTCCCCTTTCAACTTTAGCTTATCACCTAGATCATCTAAAAAAAGCAAATCTTATTAATCAAGAACAAAAAGGTAGATCTATTTTAAATTTTGCAGAGTTTAAACATATACAGCAATTGGCCAATTATCTTTTAAAAGAATGCTGTGTAAATGAGAAAAAAATAAAATAATGAAAACTTTAATTTTAAAAAATATCAACATAGAAAAATTTAGTTTTAAATCAGTTTGGACTTTAGTTTTGTTGATACCATTACTAGTGTTTATCTTCATACCTAAGGAATTTAGTTCGATTATTACTTTTGCTCTAAAAGCTTTAATGGGAACTATCCCTTTTATTCTATTTGCTGTTAGCTTAGTTGCTTACTTAAAAGCAAGTGGTGCCGAAAGTTTAGTTTCAAAAGCTTTTAAAGGTAAAGAAGTTAAAACTATTTTTATTGCAACTCTTATTGGTGGACTAGCTCCTTTTTGTTCATGTGAAGTTATTCCATTTATTGCAAGTATGTTAGCTTTAGGAGTGCCACTCTCAGCTGTGATGGCTTTTTGGTTGTCATCTCCTTTAATTGATCCTCCAGCGTTATTAATCACCGCAAGTGCATTAAATTGGGATTATGCAATTGCAAAAACTATATCTGCTTTAGCAATTGGATTAATAGGTGGTTTTGGAATTTATTTTTTATCAAAATTTGGAATGTTTGCTAGTCCATTAAAGCAACAGACTAAATCTGGTTGCGGATCTTGTTGTGATACTAAAGATCCTTTTGACCAAGAGATAGTATTAAAGTTTTGGATTAAAACTGAGAGAATAGATACTTTTAAAAAAGAGTTCATAACAAATGGATTATTTTTGTTAAAATGGCTATCTCTTGCTTATCTAATTGAGGCATTAATGGTTCAATTCATGTCAGCACAAGTTATAGGAAATTTTTTATCTGGTGATGGATTATCTTCTATTATAATTGGTGCTTTTGCTGGTGTGCCAGCCTACTTAAATTCTTATGCGGCGCCTGCAATTGTATCTGGACTAATTGAGCAAGGTTTGAGTGCCGGAGGTGCAATGGCATTTTTGGTTGGTGGCGCAATCAGTTCTGTTCCTGCAATGACAGCAGTTTGGTCTTTAGTTAATCGTTCAACATTTATTGCTTATCTTTTTTTTGGTTTTGGTGGAGCTATTTTGTGTGGGATAGCTTTTCAAGTCTATATCAATTTTTAATTGACGCCTCAGAGACGCAAAACAGACTATTGCTTCTAGAATGGTAGCGGGAAGTGGGATCGAACCACTGACCTCGGGCTTATGAGTCCCGCGCTCTAACCAACTGAGCTACCCCGCCATTAATTGAATATTCTTATACAAATTAAAAAATTATCTTGCAAGTTTTATGAAGATATCACCCATTCCTGATTTTAATTGATCCAATGGAGTGTTATTTCTGAACTCACAAAACTTACCAGTTACTTGGTGGGTATTAATATAATCTAAATCGGTAGATAAGCACGGCCTGCTTTCATGTAAGTAACCAATTACTAATTTATTGTCCAACACACTTACTTGTGACTTATCAAGCTTATCACCATTACAAAAATAATTCTTATTTACTTTAATTGGAAAATCTTTCTTTCCACACGGATTATCAATTGTTAATACATAAAATTCTTTTTCAATATCTGTAAATTTATATTTCATTTTCTGAGTTTTTGAGTATTTCATCAAATCACAGCTACATGGAATACAGCATCTATAGTATTCACCACATATTTTTTTTTCAGTAATATTTTCTTTTAAATATACAAATTCAGGTGTCGAGTTCGGGCTGATTAATGAACCTGATACTGCGCAATATAACTTGTTATATTCTACAAAATCTTTGTAAGTAATCTCTTTATCTAAAATATGTTTAAAAAACTTTGGTCCAGCAGCATTTCTATTTTTATCAGGAAAAATTTTATTCCAATCATTAACTATATCTTGATAGTAGTTTTTTTCTGCAGAATTCAGAGTGCTAAATGAAAATAATGTTAAAATAAAAATACAAAAAAGTTTTAAATTATTTTTTATTTTCATTTAAATTTGTTCTCAGAAACCCATGTTAGACCAATTTATTTGATCTTGTTTTTTGCTTTTATATTTTGAAATTTCTTGTTTAGAGGGTTTCCTAAAAGCAAAAATCAATAATCCTGCTAACAATCCAAAAATTAATGCAATTGAACACATAGTCATGACATTCATATAAAATCGTATTATTATTATTCAACAATTATAGATGGATACTATTGTCCTACTTATTTTGTTTAACTTCATAAGTTTTATTCAAATCTTTAATATTTAGACTTGTTATTGATCCGTTAGTCCATTTAATCTCAACTTTAATGTCATTTTCATTCTTTCTAATACCATAATGAGCTACTGGTTCCATCTGACATAAATAGCCAGATCCAGCATCAATAGTTTTAGAATGAGTTCTTTTATTACTTTTTAATGTAACTGTTGACCCTCTCGCAGGTGCTCCGTACTTATTCAAAGGTTTAATTCTTAAATAATTAAATTCATTAATGTCAGCTTTATACAATGTAAGTGGCTGCAATCCTGTTTCACCATGAGATACTAATAATTCTAAAATTCCATCTCCATCAATATCTGCGACAGCTGCACCGGTTCCCAATCCAAAAGTTTCTAAACCATTTTTAATTTTAATTTCTTTAAATTTACCATTCTCTAAAATCTTAAATAATTTATTTGGTTCTCCAATATTGTTCATGAATATCTCATCATAACCATCATTATCAAAGTCTGCTGATATTACTGTTCTTATTTTTGTTGGATCGTTATAAGGAGTTTGAGCGATATCTTTAAACTTATCACCATCAAGAATATAAGCTCTATGATTTCCATCCCAATTAGATGTCAAAATATCTAGCCTTCCTCTATAAAGAATATCACTTAAAGCAGTTCCTCTTCCATTTTCATATCTATCTGCTACCTGGTAATCTCTTGCTACATCAGTGAATGATCCATCAACATTATAATATAAAAAATTATCACCCCTCTCGTTAGCTGCAAAAATATCTGATTGATCCGACAATATATGTCCAGATACTATTGCTCTACCGCCTGTAATTTTATTAATTCCTAGCTTTACTGCCTGGTCATTTATTTTGTTATTAGCAGTTTCATAAAATCTTGTAGGACCTCCATAATTTGCAACATATATTCCGTATTGACCATTTCCTTTTCTATCAACACAAACAACTGATCTTCCCGCAGTTAAATTTAAATCAGTTTTATTTTTTTCTATTTCAAATAAATCTATAAACTTATCTTTATCTAGATCTAAAAGTCTGTCAGAGTAAATTTTATCTCCACTATAAGTATCTGTATTTAAAAAATAAATTTCTTCATAACCATCTTTATCTATATCACACGCTGCAACACCTATTGTTCGTCTACTAGAGTCTGTAAAAATTTCCTCATCAATTATATTTACTAATTTTCCATTTTTATAAGACAGAGCTAAGTTTTTAAAACCAAAGCCAGTAACAACAAAATCAAATTTGTTATCTTTATTTACATCTGTAACTGATACACCGTAACTAAGCCTAAATTCATTGTCTTGAATTTGATTTGTAATATCTGAGAAAAAGTCCTTAGTTTGTCCTTTGATAGGAATAACAATTAAAAAAATAATTAAAAAATATCTCATATATTGCATCTAATATTAAATTGAATTCCTTAAAAATGAATGTATATCTTTGCCCTTGTGAGAATAGAGGAAGAACTAAAGTTAGATTACTCAGATGTGCTATTTAGGCCTAAAAGAAGTACCCTTCAAAGTCGTAAAGACGTAAATCTTAAAAGAACTTACAGATTTAAATACTCAAACAATGAATGGTCAGGAATTCCTATAATGGCTGCTAATATGGATGGAGTTGGTGAATTAGGAATAGCCGAAAAATTATCAGAATTTCAAATGATAACTTGCCTTACAAAACAGCACGATATTAAAAAGATAAAAGCTTTCAAAAAAATTAAATCAATTCATCCAAATATTGCACTTTCAATTGGTATTAAAAAAGATGATTTTGATAATTTAGATAAAATTTTAAAAGAATATAGTTTTATAAAATTTATTTGTATTGATGTTGCAAATGGATATTCAGAACACTTTTCTAAATTTTTAAAATCAGTAAGAGATAAATATCCTACAAAAACTATAATAGCTGGAAATGTTGTGACAGCTGATATGACTCAAGAATTAATTCTATCTGGTGCCGATATAGTTAAAGTTGGAATTGGACCTGGTTCTGTTTGCACCACAAGATTACAAACTGGAGTGGGTTATCCACAACTAAGTGCGGTAATTGAATGTGCTGATGCTGCGCATGGTTTAGGTGCACATATAATTGCTGATGGTGGATGCACTTGTCCAGGTGATGTCGCAAAAGGATTTGGAGGAGGAGCAGACTTTGTAATGTTAGGCGGTATGCTCGCAGGTCATGATGAAGGAAAAGGTAAATTAGTTAAATCTAATGGATCAAAATATATAGAGTTTTATGGATCAAGTTCTGAAACAGCAAACAAAAAACACTACGGTGGATTATCAGATTATAGAAGCAGTGAAGGAAGAACTGTTAGAGTAAAATACAGAGGAAAAATAAGTGATACAATAAAAAATATTCTTGGTGGAGTGAGAAGTAGTTGTACTTATGTTGGAGCACCTTCATTAAAACAACTTAGTAAATGTACAACATTTGTAAGAGTTACTAAGCAATTTAACGATACTTTTGTCAAATAATTAATCTAATTCAAATTTATCTTTATAATTTATTTTTAAGTTCTCTGGTTGATTTTCTTTTTCTAAAAAACAATTCCCAATTACTAGATTATCTAATTCTGTTCCCATAAAACAATTAAAAGCATCTGAAGGAGTATTCACTATAGGCTCACCTCTAACATTAAATGAAGTGTTTATTAAAACAGGACAATTCTTCTTTTGGTAAAAACTATTTATAAGATCATAAAATTTTTTGTTTGTTTCTTTATGAACAGTTTGAATTCTAGCGGTATAATCTACATGAGTAACTGCAGGGATTTCTGATCTCTTTATATTTAATTTTTCAATTCCAAATAATTCTTCCTCTTTTTTCGACATCTTAAGTATTTTTTCCTCTTTTACTTTTGATACAAGTAACATGTATGGGGAATTTTCATGTAACTCAAACCACTCACCCACTTTTTCTCTTAAAACTGAGGGTGCAAATGGTCTAAAACTTTCTCTATATTTTACTTTTAAATTTAAAATTTTTTGCATCTTATCTGAAGTAGGATCTCCTAAGATTGATCTAGCTCCTAAAGCTCTAGGTCCAAATTCCATTCGTCCTTGAAACCATCCAATTGCATTTCCATCATTTAATTTGTCAGATGTTATATCAATAATTTTATTTTCATCTAAAACTTCAAAATAAGCTCCAAGTTTTGTAAGTTCATTCTCTATTTCAGTCTGGCTATACTCTGGTCCCAGATAAGAACCTTTCATACTATCAAATTTATTTATTTCTCTATTTTTATTAAGTTCTATATGCCACAATGAAAGAGCAGCCCCTAAAGATCCACCTGCATC
This sequence comes from uncultured Pelagibacteraceae bacterium, assembly GCA_902574735.1. GTDB lineage: Bacteria > Pseudomonadota > Alphaproteobacteria > Pelagibacterales > Pelagibacteraceae > Pelagibacter. Next base: position 21,403 of record CACGOY010000004.1, on the reverse strand, counting down.
TCCTGCAGCTGGTTGTATCCATATATTATCAAATAAATTTTCTTTCAATATTTTACCATTTGCTACACAGTTTAGGGCAACTCCTCCTGCTAAACAGAGATTGTTAACTTTGTACTCCTCTTTTAATGATTTTACTAACTTTATCATTATTTCTTCAGTTACTTCTTGAATAGAAGCAGCAATATCCATGTGAAATTGCTCTAATTTATCTTTATCAGGAATTCTTTCTTTTCTTCCAAATAAATTACAAAATTGTTTATTAATCATTGTAAGGCCTGTTGCGTAATTAAAATATTTTTGTTCAAGATGAAAACTACCATCATCCTTCACTTCTATTAAATGATTATAAATTTTATCTTTATAAATAGGTTTTCCATATGGAGCTAAACCCATAAGTTTATATTCACCACTATTAACTTTAAATCCTGTGTAATATGTAAATGCAGAATACAATAGACCTAATGAATGAGGAAAATGTATTTCTTTTTTAATTTCTAATTTATTTTCATTGCCGATTGCAACAGTTGTTGTTGCCCACTCTCCTACACCATCTGCGGTAAGTATAATTGCATCTTTAAATGGTGATGGGTAAAACGCACTTGCTGCGTGACTTAAATGATGTTCTGAAAATCTTAGTTTTTCTCTTTCTTTAAAATTTTTATCATGTCTCTTTAATTCATCCATTAACATTTTTTTTTGGAATAATTTATCCCTTAACCAAACAGGCATTGCTTTTGAGAAAGATTGAAAACCTTTTGGAGCAAAAGCTAGATATGTTTCCAGCAGTCTCTCAAATTTTAAAAAAGGTTTTTCGTAGAAAACTATGTAATCAATATCTTTTAAAGTTAATTTTGAAAACTTTAATACAAATTCAACTGCATTGAATGGATAGCTTGAATCATGTTTTTTTCTTGTAAATCTTTCTTCTTGAGCTGCAGCAATAATTTTTCCGTTAATTAAAATTGATGCTGCACTATCATGGTAAAAAGCTGAGATGCCTAATATTTTACTCACTAAAATATTGTATAAATAAAAGGCGCGACTGCTGAACCTTGTGCTAAAATTATTAATCCACCAAATATTACTAAAACTATCAAAATTGGTAAAAGCCAATATTTTTTTCTTACTTTTAGAAACTCCCAAAATTCTTTTAAAAAATCCATAAATTAAAACTGATTTCTCATACTACTATTGTATTTTTCCTTATTTTTCCAATAAGAGCCGTTTTTAGTTTTTTTTAAATTCAAAACATCTTTTTGAAAAACCTTTAAAATAAACGCAATAGGTGTGACTACAACAAAATAAATAATTCCCATTACTATTGGAGAGATTATATTTCCTAAAAAGATCCCAAATTTAAACCATAGTTTGTTTAACGGTGTTAGTGCTTTTGAATTCGTTAAACCGAGTGTTAAAAAAATTATTGATAATATTAAAGCCCAAATTCTTATTTCATTACTTTTTAATAGTGGCCATATAGAAACTATAAAAAAGACTATAAAAAATACTACACCAAAGCTTTTATTTGATCCAATTTTTGGTTTCATATAAATTAGCTATACATTTTTTTTTTATTTTTTTCTCCAAATATCTGCAAAATAAACTAATTATTTTTTAATAATAATTTTTGAGCAATACTGGAAAAATAATTTATTTTCAGAAGCAAAATTTTAATTAATTATATTATTATAAAAAGGAGCAAGTATTTTATATACTTCACAGTTTGGATGATCGTCTGAAAGAGATCTGGTCATTCTTTTATTTGGAGAATTTTCTATCAAATAAGAATAAGAGTTAATAGACTTAATATTATGCTCCATCTCCAAAAATTTGAAATAATCAATCCATGTTTTTGCCTCTGGATTCAATTTAGAAATGAATGTTATATTTGGAAAATAAGTTAAATAAAATTCTGCTTTATTTTTTTCTACAAAATTTTTAATAAATACAATAGCATCTGTAATATATTTGTTTTCCTCACTTTCATAAGTAATCCAAAATTTATTATATTCTGTTCGGAAAAAAAACTTTTTAAAATATGAAACATTTATTAGGGCGTCCTTTAATACAGAAACAGTTTTAAAATTTCTGACTTTGGAATTAATGAGTTTTAGAAAATTATTCTTGGATTTATCTTGGATTTTATTATCTATAATCTCATTACACATTTTTGGTTCATAGATCCCAAATTTGTTATTATGAATAATTGATAGCCTACACATTTCTTCAGATAAGAATATGTCATTATCATATAAGAATAAGATTACTTTATCTCCTTTTTTTGGTTTAATTTCAGTGGTTAATAAATCTATATAATTAGGCAATGATTTACCTTCAAGCCCAATATTTAATACGGTATAGTTATAATTAATTTTTTGTATTTCATCTGGTAAAGTTTTTTTATCAAAGGCACAAAATTCACCTTGAATAAAACTGTCTCCAACAACAAAAATTTTCCTTCTATTATTATTTAGTTCCTTTACATTTAAATTTAATTTATATTTAATTTTATTTACCTCTACTTCATATGGTTCTTCAAATTTTTTTGAATAATCATCAAAAATTAAAAATACTTCAATCAAAAATAGGGCAAATAAAGTTGATATAAAAATTGTTAAAATTTTTTTCATATAAAATTTATATTTTTTTTATCAAAAATTTTTACTATTCGAAAATCAGTTGAATTTTTATGTTTTAAAATTCTTATAATTTAAAGGTTTTTGCAAGATATCTACTGGATATTTCTTCTTTTCCACCTCTATATAAATATTTTTACCTTTAAGTCCTTCTTTTGTATTTCCTGAGTTTGTATATCCAAAAGACAAATTTTTTTTAAAACAAAATGAGTAGTTACCTGATGTTGTTCTTCCGATAATTTTATCGTTTAAATAAATTGGTTCATCATGAAGCAATAAAGGATCACCAGGTTGACTATCTTTTAAAGTAAACATCATCATACGTTTATCTAAAGGTTTGTTTTTTATTTTAGCTAATGAATTTTTTCCAATAAAATCTATATTCTTTTTAAAACTTATAGCAAAATTTAGACCTGCTTGATATTGATTCTCCTCTGGAGATATATCATGTCCCCAATGTAAAAATCCTGTTTCCATCCTCATAGTATCTAATGCATGCATACCACATAGAGATAAATTAAATTCTATTCCATTATCAGTGATTAAATTAAAAATTTTTTTTGATTTATTTATATCCATATAAAGCTCAAAACCATATTCTCCGACATAAGATAATCTTTGCGCTAAAATATCAATATTATCTATTTGTATTTTTTTAAATGATGCAAAATTGATAATTTCTGGTGAGATGTCATCCTTAGTTAATTTTTGAAGAAGATCTCTACTTTTTGGACCAAATAAACCAAAACATGCAATCTCATCTGTTACATCTTTAAAATCTATGTCTTGAGACAAATATTTTAGAATATGAAATTTGTCTCTTTCTCGATTTGCTGCTGAAGTAATAATTCTAAAATATTCTTTATCAAGGCAAACAACAGTAAGATCAGCTTCAATCCCACCATCTTCGTTTAACATTTGTGTATATGTAGTTTTGCCAGGTTCATTTTTAATGTTAGCTGTACAAAGTTTCTGAAGTTCAAAATGAATATTTTTTCCTTTTAAGTCATATTTAGAGAATGCTGTGAGATCAAACAAACCAACATTTTCTCTAGTATTTTTAGTTTCATACTCAACAGCTGGATACCAATTTTGATAATTATAAGAATATTCATACTCAGGTTTATGGCCATTAGTTGCGTACCACATCGGTCGTTCATAACCTCCTGTAACACCAAAGCATGCACCTGCTTTTTTCATTTCTTGATGATATGGTGTTAATTTTTTATTTCGAGAAGTTTTGTGTTGTTTATAAGGCCAATGCATTCCATATAAATCTCCAAGTGTCTCAGTAATTCTCTCTTTAATAAATCCTAATTCTGAATGAAATTTTTGAAATCTTTTAATGTCATAAGAAAATATATCCTCATTAATATGACCATTAATTAACCATTCAGCAGTTACTTTTCCAACACCTCCCCCACTTCCAATTCCAATACTATTTAAACCACAGCAAACAAAAAAGTTTTTAATTTCAGGAACTTCACCTAATAGAGTATTTGTATCTGGTGTAAAAGACTCAGGGCCAGAAAAAAACTTTCTAATCCCAGCTGTTTCTAATACTGGAAATCTTTTGATTGCGGAATTTAAATATGGTTCAAAATGTTCAAAATTTTCTTGAAATTCACCAAAAGAGAAATCCTCAGGAACTACATTTGTTTTATTCCATGCAGGTATTGAGTTACCTTCAAAAATTCCAACCAATATTTTACCCGCATCTTCTTTAATATACGTACGATTATCAAAATCTCTAATTACAGGTAAGTTGTTTGAAAGATCCTTTATAGGTTCTGTAATAATATAAAAATGCTCTGCTGGATAAAGAGGTATACTTACTCCTGCCTTTTCTCCAATTTGTCTAGACCACATACCTGATGCAAGAACTATGTATTCACAATCAATGATATGATCATTTACTCTAACACCAGAAATTCTACCCTTCTTAGTTAAAATTTCTTTTACAGGTGACTTTTCATATATTTTAGCACCTTCCATTTTTGCTGCTTTAGCCAGCATATGTGTTACGCCTGATGGATCAGCTGCACCATCACCTGGCATCAAAATTCCTCCTAATACATCATCTGTATTTACAATTGGATATTTTTTTTTAATTTGACGTTTGTTTAATATTTGTACATCGACATTATAAAGTTGTGCTGTTGTTGCTTGTCTTTGTAACTCTTGCCACCTACCTTTATTTTCTGCAATTGAAAGTGCACCATTAAGTCTTAAACCCGGTGAGTGATCCACTTTTTTTTCTAGCTCTTTGTATAAATCTAGTGTGTATTTTCTAATCTTAGTAATAGCAGCTGAGGGACCTAATTGACTTACAAGTCCCGCCGCATGCCATGTTGTACCTGATGTAAGCTGATCTCTTTCTAACAAAATCACATCTTTCCATCCAAATTTTGCTAGATGATATAAGCAGGATGTTCCAACAACCCCACCACCAATTACAACGACTTTACAACTTTTAGGAAGATTTTTTTTCATATTTGAACTATTTATAAATAATTATGACCTATTCAATCAAGAACATTTTAGTAACAGGTGGTGTAGGATTTATTGGAAGCCATATTGTTGAAATATTGGTTAAAGAAAAAAAATAAGGTAATTATTTTGGTTAATTATGTTATTGGTTAAAAAAATTAATCTTTATTAGAAAAAATAGTTTTTATTTTTTCATCTAGGTCTTTTGAAATTTCTTTTTCAATTTTGTTATGATCAATTATATTTACTTTATTTTGTACTTTATTTTCAAAAACATTTGTCAGAATATTTGTATCACTTAATGCTTCATTCACAGAATTAATTTTTGAAATTAAATTACTTTTTTGATTTTCATATTTCTCAATCTCTTTTTTCAATATATCGTGCTTCTTTTTGATCTCTAATAATTCACTGCCTATTCTTATATTTTCCTCCTGAAAGAATTTATTTTTATTTTCGATCTCTGAAATATCATATATTTTTTTCTTATTGTTTTCATTCTGTGTTTGAAATTCATCAATTTTATTTTCTAATTCTAATTTTTCTTTTTTTAATTTCTCTATCTCAATTTCTGAAAAACTTTGTTTAGTTTTTAGATCATTTAGTTGTACATTTAATAAGTCTTTTTCATTTGATAAATTATTTTTTTCACTTGAAAGTTTATTAATTTGTCTTTCTAATATTATCTTATTCTTTTTTAAATCATCTATTTGAGCTTCAGAGCTTGTTTGTTTAGTAATTATATTTTTAAGCTGTTCATTTAAGGAATTCTTTTCTAAAATTAAGGTATCTTTTATGTTTTTTAATTCATTTATTTTTAAGTTTAGTGAATTTCTTTCGCTCAAAATAGTTTGATTCTTCTGCTTTAAATCATTAATTATATTGTTTAATTTATTTATCTCACCTTGCTGGTCAAAAATTAATTTTAAAGAATTCTTTTTTATTTTCTTATTTAATTTGATGTAAATATCATCAATAGATTGTCTTTCTTTTTGACTTTTAATCTTAGTTTTACTTTTTTGGATTATAAACGATTTTGAACTTTTATTTTTCTTGTTTGAATCTTTTTTATTAATATCATGTACTTCAATTGAATCTGTTAAAAGGAGAGGTGCTTCTTTTTTTACGTGTGTATTTCTATTTGTTTCATTTTTTTTACCTGGTCGCTGAAGTATATTATTAGTTGCTTCAACAATTTCATCAATTGAGTAAATTTTGATCACAGATTCAACCTAAGGTTTAATCAAATTTTGTCAACACAAGTTGTGTTAATTTTGTGTCTTTTGAACTTTCTAAAATGACTCATTTTTGAGCTTTTTTTAAAATTGTAGTAAAATTTTATACTTGAGATTTATAAATCTTTTATTTCACATCTATTTTATTGAACAATACCATTGGAAATAACTTTAAAGCATATAAATATCTTTTCCAAAAAATTATAGGATAAAATAATAATCTTACAAACCACCCAAGATAAATTTGATCTATGAAACTATTTATAGGGGCTTGATCTTTAGTAAAAAATGAAATTGCACCACCAGTACATATTATAGTTGTTTTATTTTTTAAATTTTTTTTCAGGTATAATCCTAAAATTTCTTGAACGCCTCCCCCAATATTCGTCATTATAAAATCTGGCTTAGCTTTATTTATTTTTGATATTAAACTTTTATCAATTAAATTTTTTGTATTATAGAAAGGTGCAACATAATTATGTATTTTTTTCAAACCCAACTTTTTTAAATATTTCTTATTTGAATTTGAATAATTAATATTTGGATCAATACAAAAAATTGATTTATTTTTATGTAATTTCAAATAATTAAAAAAAAGGTCTAAAAACTTATAACCAGAAAATTTTTCAACACCTATATTTTTTAATAATCTAAGCAATAAAACAAAAAAACCACTATCAAAAAAAACATAGTCAGCATTTACAAGTGACTTATGATAAACAGAATCTTTGTCTAGCGTTGCAAGACCTGGGCCTGAGGGGAAAACAAATAGTCCTTTATTTGAAATTAATTTATCAAATTCTTTTGTATCAATATCTAAAAATTTTATTTTATAAAAAAAAATATTCTTAATACATTTAAATGTCATCATTACTATTATATTATAAAGTTGTAAAAATAGATATAATTAAGATTTAAATTTATTTATGCTAAAGATTAAAAAAAATTATCATCAAATATTTTTTATACAAATCAAATTTAATAAAAAAGGTTTTTTTGCTGAAATTGGTTACAAAAATCCTGTCTATAGTTCAAATTCATATTTTTTAGATAAACACTATAAGTATACTTGCATATCGATCGATGCTACCGATTTTAAAAAAAAATTTAAAAAATTGAGTCCTTAAAACAAATTTCTATTAAGTATAATTGCTAAAAATAAGAATAAAATTCTATAAAGTTATTGTTGTTAAAAAATGGGAAAATCAAATAAACGCTCTATATAAAAAAATAATTTAAAAATTGTAAAAACTTTTAACTCTAAAATTATTAAAGTTAAGTCGGTTACCTTGGATAATCTATTACTAAAAAAAATTTATTGATATTTTAATGATCGATGTTGAAGGTCATTAATTAAATGCTCAAAGATCAATAAATTTAAAAAATATAAACCAAAAGTAATATTAATTGAAAATACAGGCTATTTAATCTATGTTAATATACGTTTATGTCCTACAAATTTGAAAGTGCTGAAAAGAAATTTTATTTAAATCATTCACATGAAATCGTCGACTTTCCTGATTTTAACAGTGATTTAAACACTATTTTTACAAATTTTTTTGATAAAGGAAAACGATACTCAATTATCAAAGATTTTATCTCAAAATCTAATAGATATGAAAAATTGGTAGAAATTGGACCAGGAAAAGGAGCAACATTAAAATATTTTAGTGAAAAATATAATTTTAATAAAATAATCGGTTTTGATCTAATCTTCTCAGATGAAGTTCAAGAAAATAACAAGTATGCAAATGTTGAGCTTTTGGAGGGTAATTTTAATTATGAAATTCCAGTTGAAAATAATTCTGTTGATTGTCTAATTTTGATGATGGTTATAGAACATCTATTTGATCCTTTTCACTCATTTAAACAAATTGAAAGACTTTTAAAGAAAGACGGATTTGCCTTCATTAATTTGCCGTTAGTAACTTCAATAAAAAATAGATTAAGATTATTAATTGGAAATTTACCAGAAACTAGTACAAATTACAATTTTTGGTTCGATAATAGAGAATGGGATGGGAACCATCTTCATTATTTTAGTTTAGATTCTATAAAAAAAATTTGTAAGATGAATAATCTAAAAATTTTGTCTGTGAAACCAGTTGGTAATTTACTTCCAATTAAAAAATTGTTTCCAAGTTTTCTATGTAATGAAATATCTTTTTGTGTAAAAAGAGTTTAGTATTAAAATAGATTTTATTTACCACTAAATTTTTTTTTAGAATATTCTTGTGTTCCTAATTTAAATGTAATTCCTAAAAAAAATAAAAATAAAAGGTTACTTGGATAATTATCAAATAAAGAGGTTCCTTTTAAATTAAAAAAAATTATAAGTATAAAAAATGAATGGACAAGTATACAAAAAATACTCTCTTCTAAATGCTTTGAATCTTCTTTTGATTTTAAAATAGTACTATTTATACTTGAAAAAAGTATTAGTACAGATATTAATCCTAAGAGACCTAATTCAAAAATTGATTTAATATAGTATCCTTCGTGTAATAACTTAACATCTTCAGATATTACATACCTTGCTGCATTAGTGCCGGATCCCAATCCGTTACCAAATATATTATTGTTTATTATCGAAAAGATATCTTTGAAGAAATAAGAAAAAATATAATTTGAACCCAGATCTGTAATATCTTTAATTATAGGGAAGTATACATAAATTATATAAAAAAAAATTGCTAGTACAATTAGAACTAAAATTGAATCTTTCAAGACCATTTTTTTATACGATATAAAGAAGAAGACAAAAAAAATTCCTAAGTAAAAAAAGTTTCCCCTAGTACCAGAGGTTAAAGCTGCCAGTATAGCTAAAAATAATACAAATTTATAAAAATTTTTCTCTTTTGCGGTTTCACCGAGAATTATACTCGTAATTATCGGTATGAAAGAAATTATTATGAAGTTATTATATTGACCTACAAAAGAAAAGGTCGATGGGACTCTATATAAATTAATATTACCATAACTAAATTTTGTAAAAGTTTGTGTAGCTGATTTTGCAATGTCAAAATCACTATAAAAATGTGTCATAACTTCCATAGAAGAGCCAAAAGCTTGACACAGCGAAAATTGAATAATTCCAATAATAAAAGGTAAAATAGAACAAATAGAAAAAAAATTACATAATTTTTTTAAATCATTTTTTGTTTCAAGAAATTCCATTCCTAATGGAATTAAAAGAAAATAAAATAACCAGACTTTCAATCCTACTAATTTTGCTAAAAATGTAGGACCCCATGGATTAATAAGTTGAACAAATAAGATTGAAATAAAAATTATTAAAGAAATTTTCAATGATTTCGATATTTTATAAAATTTTCCATAAAACAAAAAACTTATGGTTAATGGAATTATAAAAATTAAATCATGAATTAGAGGTGCCAAAATTGTATGAGAACTTATTTTTAATTGAATAAAGCCTAAATAAGGTAAAAAAAATATAAATATGTATATAAGCTTTTTTCTATGTTTAAGAAAAACTAAAGTATTTAACAAACTTGAGATAAGTAGGATTTGGGTCATTTATTTTAATAATTAAAATTAATTATTTTTTTTACAATAAAGCAATTAAATATTAGGAAAAAAATGTTACTTATTAGAAGGCTGATAGGAACAGAATAAATTTCATAAAAATCAAATAATATTATTACAAATAAAAAATATATAATCAAAGCTTTGATATGTAATTTGTTTAACGGAACGTGTTTATTAATTGAATATGGAAAACTATTAATTGGTACATTTATCCAATCTACAAATGTTGCAAATAGGAATGTAATAAAAAAAACATTATCCCATTGTACCTGATTATTAGTCCAAATTAAGAATGGAGTTTTAGTAAAAAATATTACTAAGATAGTAATTATAAAAGTCAAAATTGAGCTAATTTTTATAAGTAGATAAAATTTATTTTTAATTTTATCCCAATTTTTATTTGCAAAATAGATAGTGAATTCAGGATAAAATGAGTGTGAAATTATTGCAACAATTTGTCTAATACCATTTAATAACAACCTTAATGAATTATAGAATATTACTAAGTTAGGATTTGTTGAGAAACTGATTAATATGATAGTACCTTGTATCAATAAAGCTTTTGATAATCCTGGTACCATAAATGATACTGATGGATAAATTATTTTTTTTAAGTATGAAATTGAAAATTTTTTTAATTTATAATTAAACCAAGGAAATTTTTTTTTTATATAGATATATGATATGATTAACGATAATAAGTAGTTTATTGTTGTTACTAAAGCTACGGCAAAAATATTTCCATTATTGAATAACACTAAAATTACTAATAAAATTTCTGATACAAGAAATATAGACTGAAAATTTACTGTAAAATGATATTTATGAATTGCTTTAAGTAATGACAGATTCAATGAAGATTGAATAGAAAAAAAAGTTTTTAATATTAATAATAAAATAATAATATTAAAATCCGTATATTCAACACTTTTTATCTTCAAAGATGAATGAAAATTAAATAAAAAATTCGTTAAAAAAAAAATGATTAAAATAAAAGAAAAAAAAAAAATTATAAATGTAGTACAATTTTGAAAAATCAAATTTACGTTTGTTTTATTTTTTTTATTATATGCTATAACTATTAAGTTTGACGCATAACTTCCTATTCCTAATTCTGAATATGCTAGAACTATTGGTATCGTAGAAATAATCAACCATTCAGAGTAAATATCATTGTTCCAAAAATATAAAAAAAAAGGTACAAACAATAATTGTTGGATGGTAAAGATAATAGTTCTTAAAGATTGAGAGGAAAAATTTTTTAATAAAACGTTGTTTAAAAAAAACATTTATGTAATTTTTTTTTTGTTTTCTTTATCTTTGCAAAATTTAACAATCTTATCTGTCATTATTTCCCAAGAACCTTTTTCCTCTATTATTTTTCGTGCTTTTATACCCATTTCCTTAGTTATTTTTGGATTTTTATAAAAAAAATTTATTTTTTCTGCAATTTTTTTAGTATTTCTTGGTTCAACAATGAAACCCTCTTCACCATCAGTAATAAAATCAGGAGCAACACTATATTCTGAGGAAATTACTGGAAGTCCACAAGCCATAGCTTGAGGTATAACCATTGGACCACCATCCTCTAAAGTTGGCAAACAAAAAATCGTCGATTGACTGTATAATTCAGGTAGTTTAAATTCATTCACTGAACCAAAAATTATATTATTATCTTCTAATTTTGTAATTTTTTTTAATAATTGATTGTTAAGCGTTCCTACTAACCATAACTCTGCATTTTCCAATGATAAGGAATTAAAAGCATTAATTAAATAAATCATCCCCTTTCTAACTACATCGTTAGCGACTGTTATTACTATGAATTTATCATTTTTTTTTGGCATGGGTTTAAACAACTTTATATCTGTTCCCATTGGAGTTACTAAAAGTCTTTCACTTTCAACGATCCCCTCTTGAATAAATTTTTTTGCTTGAAATTCAGAAATTGCTCCAACGTAATCTGCATTATTTAATGAATTACTAATTCTTTTTCTTAACTTGAAATTTGGTATCGTAAAAATATTTTTTATACCTAATTTTTTATACTCTTGTTTTAATGTAATATCAAAAAATTTATCTGTACTATTATTTAAAAAATAAATTGTTTTTATTTTATTTTTTTTTGTTTTTTTTATAATTTGACATGTCGAATTTCCAAACCCTAGTATATAAAAATCGCTATCCTTAATTAAAAATAAACTATGAATAAAGTCACTTATTACGTCTAAAAAATTTATGTAGAAAGCATGTAAATTAATCTTAAATAAGCGATTTAAAATATAATTAATTTTTTGAAGCATTTTTTGAGTAATTTCAATTATAAAAAAAGACTTTACGTGCTTACTTGGTATTCCATATTTTTTAACATAAAATTTTGGATAACTAGTTACTAGAAATTTTAAAAAATTTTTTTTATATAAATTTTCTGCTAACTGAAAACTCCATGCTCTTCCCTTAATATAAATAGTAAATTTCATTGTATTTTTATATATTTTAAAATAATTGAATTGAGTTATTGTTTAATAACATAATTATTATGAAATTTACATTTATTTGCACACACGCAATTCATAACCTTATTCCTCTTTTTTTAGAATTATCTAAAAAAAAAAATATAAAATTTTCAGTATTGTATTGGCAAAAATTAAAAGAAAATTTTTACGATCCAGAATTCAATAAAATAATTAATTTTGGAGTTGATTTTTACAAAGGATACAGTTTTGATTTTTTAGAGAATAAAAATAAACTCAGATACGATTTTAGTTTTATATTCAAATTTAAAATTTTTTTTAAGTTGATAAAATTTATATATTATAACAATTCTGAAACTTTATTATTTTATGGTTATACTTTCCCTCATGTTTTTGGAGCAATATTTGCTAAGTTATTAAAAAAAAAAACAATAATGAGATCTGTTTCTTATGATATTGGTAATAGAAATATCTTTTTAAAATTTTTAAGAAGTATTTATTATAGATTGTCGAATCTTTTTTTTGATCAGTTTTGGAGTGTTGGGATCTTAAATACACTTTTCTATCAAAATTTTGGTGTAAAAAAAAAAAAGATTAAATTAATTGACTCATCTCAAATTGATTATACTCTCATAAATAAAAAGCTCCAAAATATTACAAGAAAAAATATCTTAAAAAAACACAATTTGCCTTTAAATAAAAAATATATGCTTTTTGCAGCTAGATTTAAAAAAATGAAAAATCCTACATTACTTATTGAGTCCTTCATACATGCAAATGTATATAAAGACTGGAAGCTCTTGATGGTAGGCGATGGTTCTCTTAAATATAAAATGAAATCTATCAGTGGCGAGCATTTAAACAAAAATATTTTTATTTTAAATTATCAAAACCAAATTGAAATATCAGAACTTTATAAAATCTCAGACATCTTAGTTTTATCTTCGAATTTTGGAGAAACGCATGGAAATGTAATTTGCGAAGCTATTCAATTTGGTTGCGCTATATTAACTAGCGATAGGGTGGGTTTACATCCTGAAGTAAAAAAGTACAAGATAGGCTCTGTTTTTAATCCTTATACAAAAAAAAATTTATCTAAAGAAATAAATAAAATTACAAATAATGTTGGTTTACTCAAATTATTTAAAATAAATGCTTCTAAATACAGTATTAAGAAGAAACCAAAATATGTTGCTAATTTAATCATTAAACATTTATCTTAATGAAATTTATTTTATCTAAAGGTGTTAATTTGGTTGGTTCAACCTCTAAACAATATGATCATAGTGTAGGGTTTCATGACATAAAACCTTTTAACTCTAAGAATGATGATTATCTTCTAGTTCATAGATTTCCTATTAATAATACACAATTTTCTGACAAAATTGAGACCGAGATATGTTTATGGAATTATAAAAATTCAAAAATAGAAATAATTGATAAAACAAGAGCGTGGAGCTGGGAACAGGGATCAAGGTTACAGTGGTTAAATGAGAATACTATCGTTTACAATAAAATAAATAATAATGAATTAGGATGTGTAGTAAATAATATTAAAGATGACGATAAAAAATTTCTTGATAGGCCAATTTACAGTTTGTCCAAGAATAATGAATTCCTATCAATAAATTTTTCTTATCTATGGAAAGTTTGGAAAAATTACGGTTACTATTTAGACGAAAAAATCAATTTCAAATATGCTGAAGATTTTTATAATCATGAGGGAATTTTTTTATGTGACTTTAATAATAATTCAAGACTTATTCTATCAATAGCTGATGCAATAAAAATTTGTGGTTTACAAAACACTAATAAGAAATATTTTTTGGCTCATCCTACTTTTAGTCCAGATGGATGTAAGTTTTTATCTTTATTAAGATATTTTAGTGATGATAATAATCTTATATCTTATTTAATATATTTTGATTGTAGCAATAATAATCATAAAATTTTGGCAAAAGAGAGAGTATCTCATTTTGAGTGGTTAGATAATAACACAATTGTAGTATGGGCCAGAAAATTACCAACTGGTATACAAAATATTAGGTCAAATTTTATTGTTGAAAAATACTTAATTTCAAATTTAAAAAAATTAGTAAAGAAATTAAATCCAAAATTAAAAAAAAAAATTCTATCAACTCATTATTATATAATAAGGGTAAATGATAATTACAAAAACGAGATCATAAATGATAATTTATTGGATGTTGATGGTCATCCACAAATATCACATGATGGAAAATTCTTAATTTTCGATACTTACGCTGATGAACTAAATTATCAAAGCCTAATTTTATATAATCTTAGCAAAAAAACATCTTATTTACTTGCAAAGTTTAAGTTAGACAATTATTTAAATCAAAAAAAATTAAAATATGACCTCCATCCAAGATGGAATAAAAAAGGTAACCTAATTAATTTTGATTCTTCGCATGACGGTAGCAGACAAACTTATGTTTTAAATATCGAGAATTATGTTGATTGATTATTGTTAATTTTAACAAATAAAACATCCTCTTGAAACTTTTTGTTGTTTATAAAGCTTTCATTGCATCTATATACAAGATTAAAATTTTTAGAGTTTAAAAAATTTATTATTTTATCCTGAAGCTTTTGATTTTGATAAACCTCTGAGTAGGAAATTTCGATTATTATATAATCAATATTGTTAAGAACTAATTCACTACCTTCTAACACTTCTAATTCAAAACCTTGAACATCTATTTTCATAATAGATGGTCTTCTAATATTCATCAATTCTTTAAAGCTGTCTAATTTTTTTATTTTTACTTTTAGGATTTCTTTTGTGATGTAATTTGAATTTATTATATTTATTGGTTTTAACACAGAGGAACTATCTTTCCTGTTAGTTACATAAATTGAAGAGATCTCATCTTTGTTTCCAATTGCTAAATTATGATAAAAAATATTTTTATTTCCTATTATTTTTTTTTGTAAATTTATTTGATCTTCCAAAGGTTCAAATGAATAGACTAGAATATTAGGAAAAAATTTTTTTATAATTAATATTGATTGACCTTTGTTAGACCCTATGTCGATTAATGTCTGTGCGTCACCTATTTTTTGTAATAACGGTGTAATCTCGAAGAGTGGTGAAACTCCATTAAAATAAGATTTATAAAAACCGGGATTTGACAAGCAGTTTATTATTTTTTTAATTTTAATCATTTAAGAATTTAATTATTATTCTTATAATTTTTTAAAGTATGCTTGGATATACATTCCTCTGTTAATTCCGTTAGATAATTTTTCAAATAAATTTAAAATAAAAATAATTATCCATGAAAAAATTTTAAATTTTGATTTAATTTTATTTTTATTAATACGACTTACCGTTTCAATTTTTATTAGTTTAAAGCCAAATTTTTTAAATATTAATATTAGTGCTTTTTTTGAAAAAAAATTTAAATGTTCTGGTGGATCAATAAACATATCATTTTTTCCTTGAAGTATTGAAAAAGTTGATCCAAAATGAGGAACTGCAACTACACAAATTCCACCATGTTTTAATAAATTATAAATATTACTTATTGGGTCAACCTCCATCGGTATGTGCTCTAATACCTGAGATAGTAAAACTACATCAAATTTCTGTTTGTTTTCATCAACAAACTTTTTATTGAAATTTTTGTTTATTGCTTCAAAACCATTAAGCAATTTGAAAATTTTCCTAACATTATCATTTAATTCTAAAGCTGTAACATCAAAATTTGCTTTCTTTGCCTCCCTAGAAAAAAAACCATATCCGGCACCAACATCTAAAAATTTTTTCTGATTTGTAATTTTTGTCAAATTATTAATTATTTTTTTTGCGTCAATTGTAGAATTTGGAAATTCTTTTTCTTCATTAAGAATAAATTGAAGTGTATCTTCATCTGTTTGATTAGGTATATTTTGTTCCATAGAGTTTTGATCAGATTTATAAAATTTCTCTAAAAAATCATTTGATGGTGTTGGATTTACCACAGCACCTTTGCATGAACTACATTTAAATATAGGAAAAATTTTATTACTAGAATTTACTGAAACATGATTAAACCAAAATTTTAAAGTTTTTAAATTACAAAATGTGCAACTAATAAAGTTTTCTGTCACTTTTTATTTATTCATTAATAAAATTTCGGCAAGACTGTTTTTATATTCTGATAAATCAAAATATTTTGTAAAACATTTAAATGAATTCATATTCATTTGTCTTATTTTTTTTCTTTTAAGATTATCAAATTTTCTAAGAGTTTTAAAAAAACTTATTAAATTATCGTTTGATATAAATCCTGCTTTTGAATTTCTTATTTCATTGAATATATTTACCTTTTTTGTAGTTATTACTGGCCGATGACAACTTAATGATTCGACTAATGAAACTCCAAAATTTTCACCATGTGAAGACAAAACCATTGCCTTAGATGCTGAAATTGCTCCCCACTTTAAATCATTTAATATAATATCGCTCCATAAAATATTTTCCTCTAATCCTAAAGAATTTGATAAGTTTTTCATTTTGTTCTTATATTTACTTTCTGGCCCAGCCATCAAGACATAAATATTTTTTTTATGTTTAACTATTTTCTTTATTGCTTTAATTAAAATTTCACAACCTTTTTTTTCATGAAATCTTCCTAAATAAAGATAAAATTCTTTATTCACTAAATACGGAAATTTTTTATAAAATTTTTTTTTACAATTATTTATATTAAAATTTGGTTTATTTAGTCCGTATCTTACGACGGTTTTTTTCAAATTTGTTGTATCAACATAAGTTTTGTCTAATAATTTCTTTTCATTTAGTGAGGTTAAAAGCAATGATTTTGAATAGGATAGATTTTTTTTCTCAAGCAATTTCCAATAAACTAACTTTTTCATTTTTTTAAAAGTTTGCTTTTTAAAAAAAGGATCAAGCTGACCATGTGTAAAAACATAAAAATTATCTTTTAATAAAAGTCTAGCAATAAATGTATTAAATTCCCATATACCATGAATAATAAATTTTTCATATTTAGCTCTATTTTTAAATAACCAGAAAAATAATTTCAAATTAAAACAATAATTTCCAATGCCTGGACCTTTATTAATTATGTTTATTTCTTTTGATTTAATAAATTTTGAATTATGATTATCAGAAGTTAAAATATCTACCTCAAATCCTTGCCTGACAAGCATCAAGGAACTATCGATAATAGCTTTAGCTGGACCACCATATTTTGGGTTTAATGAACTTACAATTCTTAATATTTTAACCTTTTTTTTCATTTACTGCGAGTTATTATACCTGTCATAACTTAATAGTGACCAGTCTTTAAGTGGGTTTGAGTATTTAATTTTATTATTTCCTATTTTTTTTAAATAAGTTTTGTGAGGGATTGCAAAACCTGTTTTCTTTCGTTTATAAAGACTTTTTGGTATTTTATTTTTAATTGTGTCCAACAAACTAATCTTATTAATTTTTATATTTGATTTTAATAAAGGCAAAAGTTTTTTAAAAAAACTCCAGTCTACGAATGGTGTTCTCATTTCTATGGAATGTGCCATTGAAGTCCAGTCTGCATCGTTTAACAATTTTGAACACATATAATATTTAATTTCTAGATACATTATTGCTAATGATCGATTGTTTATATGAGATACGTCCTGATTTAAATTTTCAAATATGTTCAATTCTTCCCAACCTTGTTTATAAATTTTTGGGTCTAAAATTTCTTGAATTTCGTTAGGAATAAAGAGAGATCTTTGTAATAAAAAAGATGTTTCCAATTTTTTACTATAACTATAAACTCCTGAATACTTTGTATTAAATAAATTTTTTTTTAAAAATTTGTAAAAACCAGAGATTAAAAAATTATCAAAGTATTTGTAATATGGTATAAATTTAAATATATCATTGATTATAGGAATTCTTTTGAAGCTAGGGTATCCAAAAAATAATTCATCTCCGCCTAGACCTGAAATCATAACTTTTGATCTGTTTTCTCTTACAGAGTTTGCAATCAAAAAATTGTTCAATCCATCATTTGTGGGTAAATCCATTTGTTTATAAAATGATTCAATTAATGGTAAAATTTGATGGTTTGAAATTTTATTAATATTATGAGGTATGTTACATTTTCTAGCAGTTTCTATTGCAAATTTTGCCTCATTATTTGACAAATCTTCATTATCTAAATCAAGGGTTAAGGCTGAAGAATTAGTATTTTGTGTTGAAGATGCAAGTATGGAAGTTGAGTCAATACCAGAAGATAATAAGAATGTTAATGGTACATCTGAAATCTGATGGTATTTCACTGTTTCTTCAACAATTTCACGAAGGTAATTTAAAGCATCATCTTTTTTTTTAAATTTTAATGGTTTGGAATTTATGATTTCACTTTTGATATCAGCATGCTTAAATTTTTTTATTTTACCAAATTCGTTGATAATTAAACATGAACCTTTTTCCACAGATTGTATATCTTTATAAATTGTATGTGGCTGTTGGATGTGTCCCCACAAATAATAGCTGACTATACCAGCTTCAGACTTCTGAATACTGATGGTATTTAAATTTAATAAACTTTTAACCTGAGATGCAAAATATATTACGCCAGATTTAATTGAATAATATAAAGGTTTTATGCCAAATGGATCTCTCGCTAAAATTAGTTTTTTTTTTTTAATATCATATATAGAAAATGAGTACATTCCTCTTAAATAATTAAGGAATTTTTCACCCCAAAACTTATATGACTCTAACACTACCTCTGTATCTGAATTACTTTTAAAAATAATTTTTTTTGTTTCTAGAAAATTTTTAATTTCTAAAAAATTATATATCTCACCATTAAAAGTTATTACTAAATTTTGATCTTTTGAAATAAAAGGTTGATTTGCGTTATTAGTTAAATCAATAATTGAAAGTCTATTGTGTCCAAAACAAATTTTTTTGTTTTCAGACAGCCAAACATCGCTATTGTCTGGCCCCCTATTAAATTGATGCTTTACTATTGTTTGAACTAACGACTTTATCTCAATATCTTTTCCCGAATAATTAAAAATACCAGAAATTCCACACATAAAATTTATTTAAGTTTAAACAAAAAACTTTTAGCAATATAAATGTCAACCAACATTCTATAATACAAAGTTTGCATTAAGCAAAATTTTAATCCAACTAAACCATCTAGAAATCCTTTCTTCATTATGTATCGATAAAAAAAAAGCAAAAAAGGTCTGATGAATATGGGGTACTTATAGTAATACATTTTATTACTAAAACTATTGCCTTTATGTAAGATTTTTCCAACTTTGTTTTTATACATAAAAAATAACTTTGATTCTTGTTTTGCATAAAAGTTATGTTTAAAGAACCAAAATTTAAAGCCTTTTAAATTATAATCAATTATTTTGATTTTTGATTTTAGAATCTTTGGATAAAAAATTTTAATTTTTTCATCCATGGGCTTATTATCAAAAATTCCACTTTTATTTTTCCACATTCTGATTTGTTTTTGGGGATATACTCCTCCATAATTAATTTTATGACCTAAAAACTTGTGTTCGATTATAAATTCAATTGCATTGTAATTATTTAGATTTTTTATTAAATTTAATTTTTTAAAAAAATTTCTTTCAATAATTTCATCTGCGTCAATTCTTAATACCCAAATATTTTTTTTTTTAATTTTTTTTAATATCCAATTTAATTGGTTTGAATGTGTTTTAAATTTATTTTGATAAAATTTTAATTTTTTTTTTTTACAAATTTTAGATGTCCTATCTGATGAAAAACTATCTACAACAATTATTTTTTCTACATTTTTTTTCAAATTTTTTATGCATCTTAAAATATGTTTTTCCTCATTAAGTGTTAAAATGATTACGTAAATTGGTATTTTATTTTTTTTTTTCAAAAGAAATTCTTATAATCAATTAAAGTTGATTTTAATCTCCCTTATATCTAAATAATGCATAAAAAGTTTTTATTATTATGTAAATATCTAAAAAAACTGTCCAATTATTTAAGTACCACAAATCATATTCCATTCTTTTTTTCATAACCTCTGGTTTTGGTGTTGCTCCTCTTAACCCATTCACCTGAGCCCAACCTGTCAAACCAGGATTACATTTATGTCTCTTTAGAAAATTATTAAATAAGGATGAATAATGAATATCGTGTTCGACCATATGTGGTCTGGGACCCACTATTGACATATCTCCGTTTAATACATTAAAAAATTGAGGGAGTTCGTCGATACTATATCTTCTAATTAATTTGCCAATTTTTAAAAGTCTTTTATCATCTCTTGTAACTTGTAATGTTTTATCAAAAGATACCTTTTTTAATGATCTTAATTTATATATTTTAAATCTTCTTCCATCCCAACCAGTTCTATTTTGAGTAAACAAAATAGGAAAACCATCTTCAATATAAATTGCTACTGCAGAAAAGATTAGAACTGGCGAAGATATTAATAAAAAAATTAATGAAAGAAATTTGTCTATTAAAATTTTAAAAAATAAATTAATACCATAAAATCTTGACATCTCATAAAATTCGAAATCATATTTATTAGCTAAAAGCTTTTTACCCTTAAAATTTGGAACTTCCTCTAATTTAATATTAAGCGTATCAACTGAATATTTAAAAATTTTTGACAAAATATTGGATTTATCTTTATCCCCATTAATAACCCAAATTTGTCCTAATGAATGATACTCTAAAATAGATCGTATATCGTCATTCTCATTAAATATGGGAAATTTAATTTCACTTTTTAATAATTTAATATTTAAATTATTTAAATCAGTAATTATGCAACACTTAAAAATTAAAATTTTTTCAAATTTTTCAGATAATATTTTTTTTATTTCATCGATGGTACCAACTATCATAATATTTTTTTGTATTATATTTTTGTCAATTAATTTTTGATAAAGATTATTGAAATATATTTTTACTAAAAATAAAACTATTATATGAATTGTTAATAAAAAAATAAATGTTAATTCCAATCTAAAATGTATT
>CACGOY010000003.1:0-89719 GCA_902574735.1 uncultured Pelagibacteraceae bacterium | reverse complement strand
AAAAAACAGGTTCAAAAAATCCTGTTATGTTGATTTATAATAAAAAAATTTCTGTTTCTCCTATTACCACGCATTTACCAATTAAATACGTGTCAAAACATATAAACAAAAATAAAATTATCAAAAATGTTCGATCAATAAATAGTTTTTACAAAAAAAATTTTAAGAAAAAACCAAGATTTGCTATTCTTGGTCTAAATCCTCATTGTGAAAGCATCAGTAAGATAAGTGAAGAAAAAAAAATAATTATTCCAGCTATAGCAAAACTAAAGGGAGAAATGATTTTTATAAAAGGACCATTTTCGGCAGACTCTTTTTTTATTAAGAAAAATATAGATGAATATGATGTGGTTATAGGTATGTATCATGATCAAGTTTTAACACCTTTAAAAACATTGTTTAATTTTGATGCTATTAATATTACAATTGGCTTACCTTTTATAAGAGTTTCGCCTGATCATGGGCCAAATTCTAAGATGTACCTTAAAAATAAATCTGATCCATCTTCTATATTTTGTGCTATGAATTTTTTTAATAAAATTTAATGAAAATAATTCCTAAAAAAAGTTTAGGACAAAATTTTTTAATAGATAAAAATATTATTGAAAAAATTTGTAATGCAGGAAATGTAAGTCAGAGTGATACTATTTTAGAAATAGGTCCTGGGACTGGGAATTTAACAGAATTCATTTTAAGAAAAAAACCAAAAAAATTTTATATAATTGAGAAAGATGAGAGATTTATTAAAAATTTGAGTGAAAGATTTGACAATAAATTAATTATTATTAATAAAGATATACTTAAGTATGATTTAAATTTATTAAGTGATACAAACCTAATTATTTTTGGCAATCTTCCTTATAATATTTCGAGCCAAATACTAATAAATTTTATTAATTATTCTTGTTCAAAATTTTCTTACAAAAAATTAGTCCTAATGTTTCAGAAAGAAGTTGCAGATAGAATTTTAGCTGAAGATAATTCAAAAAATTATGGACGTTTATCAATTTTTTCTTCTTGGAAATTAGATATAAAAAAATTGATGGATATATATCCATCAAGTTTTTTCCCTAAACCAAAAGTTATGAGTTCATTATTAATTTTTGAGCCAAAAAATAATTATATAAAATTTAAAAACTCTAAAAATTTAGAATACATAACTAATATTTTTTTTAATCAAAAAAGAAAAATGATCAAAAAACCTCTTAATATTCTTTTTAAGGATTCAAAGAAAGTAGTCGATGAACTTAATCTAGATATAAATTTACGACCACAAAATCTTAAAAAAGATACGTTTTATAAAATTTGCTTAATTTATGAAAAATTAATTAAGTAGACTTTCTACATGTAAATTTATTAATTTTTGATAATTTGGGTCTTTTTTATTATTACAAGACTCAATAAATTTAATGATTTTTTCATAGCAATTTTCTAAATCGTCGTTGATAACCACAAAATCATAATCTTTCCAATGTAGTACATCTTCATTAAACTGGGCCATCCTCTCTTTTACTATTTTTTCGTCATTTCGATCTCTATTTAATAGTCTATTGTAAAGCTCATCTCGGCTTGGTGGTAAAATAAATATTGTAACTATTTTATAATTAAGTTTTTGTCGCTTAATTTGTTGTGTTCCTTGCCAATCAATATCAAAAATAACATTTTCTGAATTGTTAAGCTTCTTGAAAACAACATCTTTAGATGAGCCATAATAATTTTGAAAAACTTTTGCATATTCTAGAAATTTATCTTCATCAATTAAATTTTTAAATTCAGTGTGGCTGACAAAAAAATAATCTTTACCATCTGTTTCGTTTGAACGAGGTTTTCTCGTTGTGTGAGATATGGATATTTGAAAATTATTTTTCTTTGAAATTTCTTTAACTAAAGTTGTTTTACCTGCACCCGAAGGAGATGATAATATTACAATTATCCCCTCATTATTTACAGACATATAATACTAAATTTAATTAGCTTTATTCTCTATAAATTTTACAGCATCTCCTACTGTAAGAATCTTTTCTGCGTCGCTGTCTGAGATCTCTGATCCGAACTCCTCCTCAAAAGCCATTACTAATTCAACAGTATCTAAGCTATCCGCCCCAAGATCATCGATAAAACTAGATTCTTCAGTTACTTTTGCTTCGTCAATTCCTAGATGGTCTGCAACTATTTTTTTTACTTTACTTGAAATATCGTCTGACATTTATATCCTTTAAGTTTAGTCGTTAATAAATATTTTGTTGATTTTGTCAACTAAAATACATGCCACCATTTACATGAATTGTTTCACCTGTAATGTAATCTGAAAGTTTAGAGCATAAAAAAATGACTGTATTTGCAATGTCATTTGGGGTGCCAAATCTATTCATAGGTATTTTAGATTTTAAAACTTCTTTATAATCATCGTTAATTTTATCCGTCATTTCAGTTGATATAAATCCTGGAGAGATACAATTTACATTAATATTTTTTTTTCCATATTCTAGAGCTAAACTTTTAGACATCGCAACTACACCAGCTTTAGATGCAGTATAATTTGATTGACCAATATTACCTGTATGTCCTACTATGGATGTTATATTTATAATTTTTCCTTTTTTGCTTTTTAGCATTTTTTTTATGACATTTTTACTTAGGAGAAAAGTTGATGTTAAATTAATATCAATAACTTTATTCCATTCCTCATCTTTCATTCTTATAGAAAGATTATCTCTTGTAATTCCTGCATTGTTTATTAAAACATCAATCCTTCCACCCAGGATATCATTTGCTTTATTTATGAAATTTTCGATCTCTGAATGATTTGAAATGTCAAACTTTTCTGTTTGAACATTTCTATATTTTTCTTTAATTAAGTTTAGTTTTTTCTCATTTGTGCCTGTTGCTAAAACATTTGCGCCAATTAAAATTAAATTTTCTAAAATAGAATTGCCTATACCTCCCGTAGCTCCAGTAAGAATAATGTTGGTATCTTTTAAGTCTATCATTAATTTATATCTTTTTTAAATCCTCTAAATCATTAATTTGTATAAGTTCTGCATTTCTATTTATTCTTTTTACTAATCCTGAGAGTACTTTTCCAGGACCAATTTCTACAAATTTATTTATATTTTTGTTTATCATATAATTAATAATTTCTCTCCATCTAACTGGTTTTTCTATTTGGCTAATCAATAATTTTTTAATAGTAGATATCTCATTAACTGGTTCTGATGTCACATTTGAAATAATATCAATTTTTGGTGATTTAAATTCTAAATTAGATATTTCTTCCTCCATTATTTTTGTTGCACTATTCATTAATTTACAATGAAATGGAGCACTAACTGGAAGTTTGATATTTTTTATTTTATTGTTTGATAATTCTTTTGAAAATTTTTCTAAATCTTTATTATTGCCACTAATTACAATTTGACCAACTGAATTATCATTGGCTACATAACAATGAAAAATATCTTTATTATTCTCTAAAATTTTATTAATTATTTCAATATCAGAGCCTAAAACTGCCAACATTCCACCCTGACCTTTTGGAACGGCTGATTGCATTGCAAAGCCTCTTTTTTTTAACAATTTTATTGTTTGAGAAAATGTTAAAGATTCTGCGCACGCTAAAGCAGAATATTCACCTAATGAATGACCAGCAAAATAATTTGCAGAATAAATATCAAATGATGTTTCTCTTTTTAAAACTTGAAAAATACTATAACTTACTAAAAATATTGCTGGTTGAGTATTCTCAGTGAAATCAAGTTCATCTTTAGGACCTTCCAATACTAATTTGCTTATTGAATTATTGAGTAAATCATCTGCTTCTTTGAAAAAGGACTTTACGTAATCAAAGTTTTCATAGAAAGATTTTGCCATGCCTAGAGACTGAGAACCTTGACCAGGAAATAAAACAGAAAACATTAGATATATTAGTAAATATTGTATTTTTAGTATTGTAATTAAAATTTAATAATAGTATATCCACACTTTTTTAAAAGAATAAATATGAACTTTTACGAACATACAATTATAGCTAGACAAGACACAAGCCCATCACAGTTGAAACAACTTCAAGAAAAGTACTCTAAAATAGTTGAAAAGAATGAAGGTGATATCGTAAAACTTGAGAACTGGGGATTAATGAACCTTTCATATTTAATAAAAAAAAATAGAAAAGGTAATTACTTGCATTTTAAAATTAAAGCTGACGGAAAAACTATCTCTGAATTGGAAAAAAATGAAAAAATTGACAAAAATTTACTTAGGTATTTAACAGTAAAAGTGAAAGAATTTGATTTAGAAACAGATTATTTTAAAAAAGGTAGTGAAGATAAAAAAGAGGTAGATAAAAAAATTAAAAAATGAAAAAAAGAAATAATAAAAAAAAAGGCTCACAAAGTAATTTTTCTAAATTAAGTGTTTTCCAAAATAATAAATATAAATTTAAAAAGAAATGCCCTTTATCAGGAAAAGGTGCACCAGTAGTTGATTATAAAAATATTAAGCTGCTAAAAAGATACGTATCTGAGAATGGAAAAATTCTCCCATCTAGAATAACTTCAGTAAGTCAAAAAAAACAAAGAGAATTATCTCTTTCAATAAAAAGAGCGAGAAATTTAGCGTTACTATAATGAAAGTTATTCTTTTGGAGAACGTCAGAAAAATAGGATCAATTGGAGAAATAATTGACATTAAAAGAGGTTTTGCAAGAAACTATCTAATTTCAAAAAAAAAAGCCCTTTTTGCATCTAAAGAAAATATTAAAGAAGTAGAAAAAATTAAACAAGAGTTAAATAAAAAAGATCAAGATAAAAAGAAAGAAGCTAAAAGTATTTTAGAAAAAATTCAAAATAAAACTTATGAAATTAAAAAACTGAGTACCGAAAACAAAGAATTATATGGTTCAGTAAAACCTACAGAGATTTCTAAGTTAATTCATAAAAAAGAAAATGTAGAAATAAATCCTTCTAATATTCAACCTTCAAAAGAAATAAAATCTTTAGGTGAATTTAAAGTTGAAATAAACCTGCATTCTGACGTACAAACTCAAATAACAGTCAAAGTAGTTCCTCAGGAAGAAATAAAATAATTATACATTTTTTTCCCCAGTTTTTATTTAATATTGTAAACAGTCTATTTTTAAATAATATTTTATAATGTCTCAATCACTTAATATTATTAAAAGTAAATTAGAAGAACACCCAAACAATATAGAAGCTGAACAATCAGTTATAGGATCAATTTTACTCTCAAACGAAATATTTGATGAGATCAATATGATAATTGTTAGTAAAAATTTTTATGATCCAATGCATCAAAAAATTTTTGGGGCAATAGAAAAGTTAATTTATAGTGGAATGTTGGCAAATCCAATTACTCTTAAAAATCATTTTGAAAATGAAAAAGATGAATTAAATGTACCAGAGTATCTTGTAAAAGTTACTAAATTTTCAACATCCTCAAGGCAAGCAATTGAGTATTCAAAATTAATTTATGATCTATTTGTAAAAAGAGAATTGATTAAAATTTCAGAAAATGTAATTGATACTGCAAAACTAAATGATCTTGATAATGATGGACAAAAAATTATTGAGAATTTTGAAAAATCATTATTTGATTTGGCTGAAAAGGGTTCTTTCAGTAATTCACTGATTAAATTTGACGAAGCCATGAGACAAACAATTGAAATGGCTTCAAGCGCATATAAAAATGATGAAGGAATTGTTGGTGTACCTACTGGTTTAACAGATCTTGATGATCGTTTAGGCGGTTTGCATAAATCAGATCTAATAATAATTGCAGGAAGACCATCGATGGGGAAAACTGCATTAGCTACGAATATTGCGTTCAATGCTGCTAAAAAGTTACAAGATGAAGGTAAAAAAACTTCTATAGCTTTTTTTTCTTTAGAAATGTCTTCCGAACAACTTTCAACTCGAATTCTTGCTGAGCAATCTAGAATTAAATCTAATGATATAAGAAGAGGGAGAATATCGGAGGAACAATTTGATAAATTTATTGAAACTTCAAAAGATATTTCTGAACTACCACTTTATATTGATGAAACTCCAGCAATTTCAATTGCAGCTCTAAGTAATAGAGCAAGAAGAATAAAAAGATTATATGGACTTGATATGGTGGTTATTGATTATATTCAATTGATGAAAGCTTCAAACTTCAAAGATGGAAGAGTTCAGGAAATATCGGAGATTACCCAAGGTCTAAAAGCACTAGCAAAAGAGTTATCAGTTCCAGTTGTTGCATTATCTCAGCTATCCAGAGCAGTTGAAGCAAGGGATGATAAGAAACCACAATTAGCTGATTTAAGAGAGTCTGGTTCGATTGAACAGGACGCTGATGTTGTAATGTTTGTTTACAGAGAAGCATATTACTTAGAAAGAAAAGAACCAAGACCAGCAACTGTTGAGCACGCAGAGTGGCAAGCAAAAATGAATGAAGTCTCAAGTTTAGCTGAAATAATTATAGGTAAACAACGTCATGGTCCAACGGGTAATATAATGCTTGAATTTGAGGCTATGTTTACCAAATTTAAAGATATTCAAAATAACTAGTTTTAAATATATAAGCTAATACTGAATGTTAGCTAACTTTTATCAAAAAAATATTATTGAAAAACCAAAATTAGTTTTTCTTCTACTTTTAATTTCATTAATTTTTTTTGGTTATTTCTCGAAAAATTTTAGGCTTGATGCATCATCAGATACTCTTCTTATTGAAGGTGATCCAGACCTAAAATACCTAAATGAAATTTCTGAAAGATACGGAGCAAAAGAATTTTTAGTATTAACTTATACTCCAAATGGTGAAATGATTTCATCTGAATCTATAAAAAATTTATTATCACTAAAACAGGAAATTCAAAAATTAGATTGGGTTCATAATGTTATCACTCTTCTGGATATACCTCTTCTTAATAGTACAGATCAACCTCTTTTAGAAAGATTAAAAAATTTTAAATCATTAAAAGATAATGATGTTGATAAAATCAGAGGTTTTCAAGAAATTAAAAATAGTCCTGTATTTAGAAATTTTGTTATAAGTGAAGATGGGAAAACTAGTGGAATAATTGTTTATCTAAAACCCGGGGAAAAAAATAAAGAATTTAAAGACAAGCAAGAGCTAGAAAAATATAAAGATCAGATCAAAAAACAAAATCATGAAAATATTTTAGAGATCAGAGAAGTAATAAAAAATTTTAGTAATATTGGTAAAATTCATTTAGGTGGTATTCCCATGATTGCAGATGATATGATGACGTTTATAAAAAACGATATCATTGTATTTGGACTTGGAGTATTAATTTTTATTATTGTAACACTCTGGTTTGTCTTTAGAAAATTAATTTGGATTTTAGTACCTATAAGCAGTTGTTTTTTTTCTGTAATAATTATGATGGGACTTCTAGGTTTAGTTGGATGGAAAGTCACTGTTATATCCTCAAACTTTATAGCTATGATGCTAATCCTTACAATGGCAATGAATATTCATATGAGTACTCGATTTCTTCAACTCTCAAAAAAATTTCCAAAAAAAACAAAAACTAGCATCCTATTAATGACTACAAGTAATATGTATAGGCCTATACTTTATACTGTTCTTACAACTATTTGTGCTTTCTTATCTTTAATTTTTAGTGAAATTAAACCAATCATTGATTTTGGTTGGATGATGACAATGGGATTGCTTACATCTTTTATAATCACATTTACGCTTCTGCCAACTTTGCTAAATTTTATTGAAAGCTCAAATATCAATATAAAAAAAGACCAAAAATCAAAATTTACATATTTTCTTGGTAATTTTGCAATTGATAGAAAAAATATTATTTTTGGAACGACTGTATTTATTATTATGTTAAGCGTAACTGGTATCTCAAAATTAGAGGTCGAAAATAGTTTCATCAATTACTTCAATAAAAACACCGAAATTTATAAAGGCATGAAATTAATTGATGAAAAGTTAGGTGGCACAACTCCTTTGGAGGTAATACTTAAGTTTCCGAAAAATGAAGAGGAAAAGTCTGATGATGATTTTGAGGATGATTGGGGTGATGAAGAACAAAATAATGACAAATATTGGTTTACCAAAGATAAAATTGATAAAATTAATAATGTACATAACTATTTAGACAGCTTAGAGCCAGTAGGCAAAGTACTTTCTTTTTCCTCTATAATTGAAGTTGCAACTCAACTAAATAACAACAAGCCATTAGGGACACTAGAGATGGGTGTATTGTATTCAAAAATTCCTGATACAATTAAAAAAGAAATAGTTGATCCTTATATTTCAATAAAAGACTCAGAGGCAAGAATAAGTTTAAGAATAAAAGATTCTTTAGAAGATTTAAGAAGGAATGAGTTAATTAATCAAATTAATTTCGATTTAGAAAATAAACTGGGACTTAAAAAAGATGAATTCAAATTGGGAGGTGTTCTAATTTTATTTAATAACTTGTTACAAAGTTTGTTTAAGTCTCAAATATTAACTCTTGGTTTTGTTATGATTGGGATATTTATTATGTTCATTATTTTATTTAAAAATATCAAATTATCCTTAATTGGGGTTGTTCCAAATTTTATAGCTGCTTTTTTTATTTTAGGAATTATTGGACTGGCAGGTATACCATTGGATATGATGACAATTACTATTGCTGCAATAACTATTGGTATTGCTGTAGATAACAGTATTCATTATATCTATAGATTTAAGGAAGAATTTGCCAAAATCAAAGATTACGACAAAACACTTCGAGTTTGTCACTCAACTGTAGGAGTTGCTATATTAAATACCTCAATTACAATTGTGTTTGGATTTTCTATTTTAGTATTATCAAATTTTATTCCAACTATTTATTTCGGTATATTTACAGGTATTGCAATGTTATTGGCAATGATTTCTGTGCTAACTCTTCTTCCGTCTTTATTATTAGTTATTAAACCATTTTCAATTAAGTGATTGATAATATTCAAGATATTTTAGAAAAAATTACAGTATTTGATTACTCTTATATAATTTTAACAATTTTGTTAATGATTAGAGGGGCTTTTAAAGGATTTGTATTATCAATTCTATCAGCAGCAAAATGGGTGTTGGCATATGTTTTAACAATTTTTATTTTTCCAAAAGTCAAACCCTATGTAGAAAATATTTTAGACAACGAATATGTATTAGATATAATTTTGGGAGTTAGCTTATTTGTATTAATTATTTTCTTAATATTGATGATTAATAAAGCAATCAGTAAAGCTGTCACTTATTCAGGTATTGGAACAATAGATAAATTTTTTGGTTTAATATTTGGAATCGTTAAATCCTATGTAGTTGTGGTTTGTTTATTTACAGTTGCTAATATTGTTTATAATTATGAAAAATGGCCTTTAAACTTGAGGGATTCGTTTACATTTCCAATGGTTGAAAAAGGTAGTAAGTACCTTATAAAAGAATTTCCCAATGAAAAAGAATATCAAGACGCTAAAGAAAAAGTTCAGGATATATAGTCCAAAAATCAAGGAAGAGTGCGGTGTTTTTGGAATAAGCAACTCTCCAGAAGCATCTACCTTGACAGCTTTAGGTTTGCATGCTCTGCAACACAGAGGTCAAGAAGGATGTGGGATTGTTTCATTTGATGGAGAAAAATATCATTCGGAAAAAAGATTTGGTCTTGTAGGAGACAATTTTAATGATGAAAAAGTTTTAAAAAATTTACCAGGAAAATTTGCAATTGGGCATAATAGATATTCAACAACAGGAGGAACTGCTTTAAGAAACGTACAGCCATTCTTTGCAGATACAAATTCTGGAGGGATTGGTGTAGCTCACAATGGAAATTTAACTAACGCGATCACTTTGAGAAATAAAATGGTTGAGGAAGGATCAATATTTTACACAACTTCAGACACTGAAACTATTGTTAAACTAATTGCTAAATCAAAAAGAGGTAGAACAATTGATAAAATAATCGATGCTATATTCCAAATTCAAGGAGGATATGCTTTGGTTATGATGACTCAAAACAGCTTAATAGGAGTTAGAGATCCACTTGGTATTCGTCCTCTGGTTATTGGAAAGTTAAAAAATTCCTATGTTTTTACTTCAGAGACATGTGCATTAGATATTATAGGTGCAAAATTTGTAAGAGAGGTTGAAAATGGAGAAATTGTTTATGTTGAAAATGATGAGTTACAAAGTTTAAAACCTTTTCCTCCAAAAAAAGTAAGGCCTTGTATTTTTGAATACATATATTTTTCAAGACCCGATAGTATTTTAAGTGGAAAAACTGCTTATGAGTATAGAAAAAATTTTGGTGCACAATTAGCGAAAGAAGATAATTTTGATGCTGATTTGGTTGTGCCAGTACCAGACTCTGGAAATGCTGCAGCACTAGGTTATGCTCAAGAGAAAAAAGTAAAGTTTGATTTAGGTCTTATTAGAAACCACTACGTCGGACGAACATTTATTGAGCCCTCTCAGCAAATTAGAAGCCTTGGAGTAAAACTAAAATTAAATGCAAACCTATCAGTAATTAAAAATAAAAAAATAATATTAATTGATGACTCGCTTGTTAGAGGTACAACCTCTTATAAAATAGTTAAGATGTTATATGATGTTGGAGCTAAAGAAGTGCATGTCAGAATTGCTAGTCCTGAAATCAAATATCCTGATTTTTATGGTGTAGATACCCCTACAAAGAAAGAACTATTGGCTGCGAACAAAACTGTAGATGAAATAAAAGAATTTATAAGTGCACAAAGTTTGAAATTTTTAAGTTTAGACGGACTGTATAAAGCCATGGGATTTGAAAAAAGAAATGATAATTATCCTCAATTAACAGATCACTATTTTACTGGTGATTATCCAGTAAAAATAATTGACGAATTAGGTGGGGATAAAGTTACTCAATTATCACTCTTAAGTACTGGTTCAAATAACTGATGAAAAAAGTAAGTTTTACTGAAATGAAGCATGGAACCAAAGAGGATTATGCTCTTTTAGACAAACACGAAAAAGAATATGAAAGAAAAACTGCTGATAGAATTTTAAACTATCTTTCAAAACTAGATAGTACACTTGAAGGATATAAAGTTTCAAGATTAGAACATTCTTTACAATCAGCTACAAGAGCATTTAAAAATGGTGAGAGTGAGGAAATGGTTGTTGCAACTTTATTGCATGATATAGGAGATGAACTAGCTCCAATGAATCACTCACAGTATGCTGCATCAATATTAAGACCTTATGTATCTGAAAAAACACATTGGATCATTGAAAAACATGGTTTGTTTCAAACTTATTATTCAGCAGAACATTTGGGTGGAGATAAAAATGCTAGAGAAAGATATAAAGATCATAAATATTATCAAGCAACTATTGATTTCTGTGAGAATTACGACCAATGTTCCTTTGATCCAGATTACAAATCAATGACATTAAAAGAATTTGAGCCTATGGTAAGGAAAATATTTGCAAGAGATCCTTTTTATCATCACTAAATTTTCTTATGACTAATCGACTGGCCTCTGAGAAAAGTCCCTATCTAAAACAACACGAAAATAATCCTGTTGATTGGTATCCCTGGAAAAGTGAAACTTTAAAATTAGCTAAGGATGAAAAAAAACCAATTTTTCTAAGTGTTGGTTATGCCAGTTGTCATTGGTGCCATGTTATGGCTCATGAAAGTTTTGAAGATCAAGAAACAGCAAAAATAATGAATGAAAAATTTATAAATATCAAAGTTGATAGAGAAGAAAGACCAGATCTTGATTACGTTTTTCAGAGAAGCTTATCAATTTTAACTGGTACACAAGGGGGCTGGCCTCTTTCAATGTTTTTAGATGAAAATGGTGTGCCTTTTACAGGAGGTACTTACTTTCCTCCAAAAGAAATGCAAGGAAGACCTGATTTTAGAAAAGTTTTAAATAATGTTTCAGATGTTTATAGAAATAATAGAGAAAAAATAATCGCACAAGCTTCACAAATGCAGGATATTTTTTCTAAAATTAATCAAAGATCTGCAGTTTTAAATCAACCTCTTTTACCTTTTGTAGATAAAATTATTTCATATTTAGATGAGGAATATGGGAGTTTCAAAGGTGCTCCAAAATTTCCTCAATTTTATTTATTTGATGCCATGTTTTATTTCTATTTAAAAACTAATGATGAAAAATATCTTAAACCAGTGGAAACATTACTAAAAAATATTTGTTCAAAAGGAATTTACGATCAATTAATCGGTGGCATAGCCAGATATACAGTTGATGATAAGTGGATCATTCCACATTTTGAAAAAATGCTCTATGATAACATTCAGTTTATAAGCCTTTTGTCAAAATTTTATCAAAGCACAAAATCTGATTATTTTAAAAAAAAATTAACTCAAACAATAAACTTTATAAATACAGAATTTGTAAATGACATTGGATTATATGGGTCAGCATATGATGCTGATAGTGAAGGTGTGGAGGGAAAATTTTACATATGGTCTTTTGATGAACTAAGTAAGATTTTACAAACTAATTTAGATATATTTGCCAAAAAATACTTAATAACTAATGAAGGTAATTTTGAGGGGAAAAATATTCTTGTTGAGCAAAATAATGATTTGGATGAAAAAGAACAAGAAATTATTGAGAGAGCAGAGAAAGATCTAATTCTAATCAGAAACAAAAGAGTTAAGCCATTATTTGATGATAAATCTCAAACAGATCAAAATGCATTTTTGATAACAGCTTTATTAAATGCATCTGTTGTTTTGGAAGATGAGAATATTAAGGAAATTGCTTTTCAAAAGTTCAAAATACTTAAAGAGAAAATGTCAGACAAATTATTTCATTGTTATCAGTCAGAGGAAATTGATGTTTTTCTAGAAGATTATGTTTTTTATTCAAAATTATTATTAAATTTGTACGAAATTGAAGGAAATAAAGAATATTTAGATGAAGCTTCCAAAATAATGGATGAAGCATGGGGTATGTTTTATGACGACAAATCAAAACTACTTCAAAAAAATCCTATCAAAATAAATGATCTTTTCGTTAATCCCGTTGATTTAAATGATAATAATATACCTAATGGTAATAGTGTTTATTTAACCCAAATAAATAAATTATATTACATAACAAATGATAAACACTGGTCTGAAAAATCACGCATACTTCAACAATCATTTCACCAAGTTTTAAACTCAAATTTCTCACAAATGTTTAGCTTTGTTAAAGCTTTAGATATGTATCACGAAACTATTTCATTTACATTTTATGGCGATAACAAAGAGATAAAAAATTATTTATTAAAAAACTATTTTGATAGAGCTATATTTATATACAACACTGAAAATAAAACCGATTCAGGTGTTGTAATTTGTAAAAATCAAACATGTTCAAACAAAATATCTAGTATTAATGAGATAAATGATTATTTAAAAGGTATAAGTAATTAAAATGATAAATAACAAAGATCAAATTATTAAATATTTTGAAGATGGCATCAAAGAAGAAGGAAATCTTAAAATTGGTGTTGAACATGAAAAATTTATATTTAATAAAAAAGATAACAGGAGAATTGATTATTCGTCTATAACAAAAATGTTTGACCATCTCTATGAATTTGGTTGGAAGCCAATTAAGGAGAATGATAGAGTAATTGGTCTTAGCAAAGAAGATAAAAATATTACACTTGAGCCAGGAAACCAAATTGAATTGTCTGGAGCAAAACTAAGTAATATTCATGAAGCGTGTTCAGAGTCTCATGAGTATTTATTTGAATTAAAACAAGTTTTAGAAAAACTTAATTTTAGAATTATAAGTGCGGGATTTGATCCTATATCCAAACTTTCAGAAATACCAAACAACCCAAAACAAAGATACGAGGTCATGACTAAAGACATGCCTGAAGGTGGAGCATTAAGTTTAGATATGATGTATAGAACATGCGGCACACAATTAAACATTGATTATACTTCTGAGGAAGATTTTTCAAAAAAGTTTAGATTAGCAAATTATTTAGTTCCAATTAATATTGCTTTATTTGCAAATTCTTCAATCATTGAAAAAAAAAATAGTAATTACTTTTCATATAGATCGCATGTATGGCAACAAACATCACGTGGTGGCCTTCCTAAATTTTTTTTAGAAAAAGTAAATTTTGAAAATTATGCCGAATATATAATGAGTATGCCATTATTATTTTTACAATCTGATGGGAAATATATTTCAGGAAAAGAATATATATTTAAGGATTTCATGGATGGAAAAATAAATGAGATTAAAAATTTACAACCAACAGAGGCAGAATTGAGTACGCATCTTGGAACCATATTTACAGAAAACAGATTAAAAAAATATATAGAATTAAGATCTATGGATGCTTGTGGTTGGGATTGTTTATGTTCCGGTCCTGCTTTTAACACAGGGCTGCTTTATGGAAATTTAGATGAAGCTTTAGATGTTGTGAAAAAATGGGATGTAAATGAAGTTTTAGAGGCTTACAATAATGCACCAAAAAAAGGACTATCTACTCCTCTTATGGGCAAAGATCTATTGTATTGGTCCTCAGTAATATTAAATATTTCAAAAAAAGGACTTACAAACAGAAATATACTTAACAAAAAAGGTATGAACGAGGAAAAATTTATAGATCATTTATTTAGAATTATTGCAAATAAAAAAACAAATGCAGATCATATGTTGTATAAATTTTCTAAAGATGAGAATTTAGCAAACTTATATGACCAATAAAATTATTGCTGTTCAAGGTAATAACTTAAATAACCTAAATCCATTAACTGATACCAGTATATTTCTTGCAAAAAGTGGGGAAAATAGAGGCTATAAAATCTTTTATTATGAGCCAGAAAATCTATCAATTAAAAATAAAAAAGTATTTGCAAATGGAAGTTTTATTAAAATTGATTACTCTAAAAGAAAATTTTTTAAAATAATTAAAAAAACAAATATTGATTTATCCAAAGTAAAATTTATTTTAGTTCGTCAAGACCCACCTTTCAATCTTGAATATATATCAACAACCTACATTTTAGATACTATTAAAAATAAAGTTAGAGTTATTAATAATCCTACTTCTATAAGAAATGTTTCAGAAAAATTATACTCAATGAAATTTATTAATTTTATGCCTGATACAATATTTACAAAAAAAGTAGAAGATATTTTGTATTTTTATAAAAAATACAAGAAAATAATACTTAAACCAATTCATAGTTACAGTGGTAATGATATTATTTATGTAAATAACAAATTAAACAAAAAACTTATTTTAAAGTTTATTAAAAAACATGGACACATAATGTGTCAAAAATTTTTACCAAAAATAAAATTTGGAGATAAAAGAGTTTTTATAATCAATGGTAAGATTTGTGGCTGTATTTCAAGAGTGCCCAAAGAGGGATCAATTTTAAGTAATATGAGTAAAGGCGCGAAACCAAAATTGATTAAATTAACTAAAAAAGAAATTAAAATTTCAAATATAATTGCAAAAGATCTTGTGAAAGAAGACATTTATTTCGCAGGAATTGATTTTATAGATGAGAAATTAAATGGAGATATTAACGTTACCTCGCCTACAGGCTTAAAAACTTTTTTTGATTTATCAAATATAAACCTTGCAGATTATTTCTGGAAAGGTTTGAGAGCTTGAAAAATCTCACCAATCAGCAAAAAGGTTCTTTAATGACTTTTATTGGTGTTATGTTTATAACGCCAGATTCTCTTTTTATTAGATTATCTAACATAGAAACTTGGGGCATGCTTTTTTATAGAGGAGCAATACCTTTTTTAGTTGTGCTTTTTGGACTTATAATTTTTTACAAAAAAAATTTTTTTAATGCTTTATTCAAAATCGGTTATCCAGGATTATTTTATGTAATAAGTTTTTCGATTTGTAATATTACTTTTATAATCTCAATTCAAAATACTAATGTAGCAAATACATTATTAATGATAGCGCTTGCCCCGATGCTTTCAGCGATATTAGGAGCAATTTTTTTAAAAGAAAAACCTGAGAAGAAAACATGGGTTGCAATAATCATCACCTTTACTGCATGTGTTTACATATTTTACGACTCACTTAGCCTTGGTAATTTCTACGGTGACCTTTTTGGGTTAATTACTGCTTTTGGATTAGCTTGTAATGCTAATTTAGCAAGATATGCAAAATCTACTGATTTAGTCCCCTCTGCAGTGATCGGTAAATTATGTGTTGCTATCTTTGCCTTTTTCTTCGTTAAAGACTTTGCGCTTGTTGGTACAGATATGATTTTTATACCTATTATGTGTGTTATGTGTGTTGCGATACCATTTGTTTTAGTGACCATAGCCCCACGATTTATAACTGCAGCTGAAGTTAACCTTTTTTTTCTTTTAGAGACAATTATTGGGCCAATATGGGTCTGGCTAATTATTAAAGAACAGCCCTCAACTCAAACTATATTAGGGGGGATTGTAATTATAATTACGATTGCAATTCATTCATTATTAGCCATAAAAAAAACACAAACCAAAACTACTTAGCCGCCAGATTTAACTGACAGTAAATATATAAATGCAAAAAGAAGTAAAAAAGTCCTGGGCTCTTTTTATGGGAATTGGGGTAATGATGATTGCTCATGGATTGCAAATGCAATTGATGGGCATTAGATCAGTTCTGGAGGGTTTTAGTGTTTTAACAACTGGTATCTTCATGTCAGGATATTATGTTGGATATTTTATTGGATCAAAAACCACTCCTAATTTTGTATCAAAAGTTGGACACATAAGAGTGTTTGCGGCTTTTGCATCACTTGCATCTTTAAGTGCATTATTAGCTGTGGTTTATGTTAATCCAATAATGTGGACTGTCAGTAGATTTGTAACAGGTGTAAGTTTAGTTAGTTGTTATGTGGTAACTGAAAGTTGGTTAAATGACAGAGCTACTAATAAAAACAGAGGTCAACTGCTTTCAGCTTACATGATGGTTATATTTTTTGGTTTAGCAATTGGTATGTTATTGCTTAATGTTAGTGAGCCTAAAAACTACGAACCGTTTATTTTAGTATCAGTGTTATTATCAATTGCTCTTGTTCCAATTTTGCTAACAAAAAGACCTGCACCAAAATTTAAAAAAATTGAAACTATAAGTATCGTGGAATTATATCAAATTTCTCCACTTGGTACATTCAGTTCTTTTTTTACTGGGGTTATTCATGCAGCCTTTTTTTCTTTAATTTCAGTTTATGCTACACTTGCAAAATTATCTCTTCTGGAAACATCAGTACTTTTGTTTATTGCAACAATAGCTGGTGTACTAGGTCAAGGGCCTATTGGATATTTATCTGATAAATATGATAGACGAACAGTTATTGTTATTACAACTTTTGGAAGCTCAGCTTTAGCGATTTTATCAATTCTTACTGCTAATGATCCATTACAAAATATATATTACATGAATGAACTAGCATTCAGAAAAATAGTATTTTTTGTAGCTGTTGGATTATATGCTAGCTTATGCCTACCATTATTTTCTTTAAATCTTGCTCACACTAATGACTTTGTACCTAAGACTAAATTTGTTGCTGCAGGAGGTGGTTTACAATTAATTTTTGGTTTTGGAGCAATAAGTGGTCCAATTCTTTGCTCTATCTTTATGGGTTGGTTTGGCTTAAACGGTTTTTTTGTTTTTCTAATATTAATTCACAGTTTAATTGGAGCTTTTGGACTTTATAGAATGAGAGTGAGAGAAACTGTTGAAAATCCAGACTCAACTTTTACCCCAGTACCAGCAACTATTACTCCTGCGGGATTAGAGTTGGATCCTGATACACCTGCAACACTAGATCAAAATTCAAGCAGTAATGAAACTCAAAAAACTTTTGGATAAAATTCAATTAATCTAGAACTTCAATTTTATCTCCAGTATTTATACTGGAAGATGTTAAAATCTGACATCTAAGACCACCTTTTCTTAAAAATTCCTTTAAAACATTATCTTGATTTAATGATTCATTAAGATGTCTGCAGGGTCTACATAAATCCATACCCTCAACTTCAACAGATCCAATTTTTAGTTTTTTTCCAACCAAATCATTCAGCTTAATTCCTTTGGTAATTATATTTCTTCTAAAATCTATATATGGAATATTTAAACCATATTTAATATTGTAATAATCAATATTCTCGGACTCTATTAGAGATAATTGATTAAATGGGTCGTTAAATTCTTTGAAATGCCTATCCCCTACTATGCCTTGATTTGCAATTACTTTAACTGTTTTAACTTCTTGAATTTTTTGATTGTTTTTTTCTGTAATTCCAATTTTAATAACTTTAGGCATTCAAAATAGTATGACTTATCTTTCCTCAAATCAACTGCAACAGTACGAGGATGAGGGGTTTGTTTCGCCTATAGATATTTTTTCAAAAAACAAAGCAAAAGAAATTAGAGATGAAATTGAAACTATTGAAAAAAGATTTCCTGGAGAACTAGATAAATCAGGAAGATATAATGCTCACCTCATCTCTCCTTTGCTTGATGAATTAACACACAATTCAAAAATATTAGATGCAGTACAATCCTTAATTGGCAAAGATATTCTCGTTTGTGGGACAACGTTATTTATAAAAAATCCAAAAGAAAAAGGATTTGTAAGTTATCATCAGGACGCAAAGTATATTGGATTAGAGCCTTATAATTGGGTTACTGCATGGGTTGCGATAACAGACTCAAATGAACAGAATGGATGTATGAGAATGTGGTCAGGATCTCATAAAGATAACCTTAAAGATCATGATCAAAAATTTAATGAGGGAAATCTATTAACTAGAGGTCAAACAGTAAATGATGTTCCCGAGCAGGAAACGAAGGCCCTAATACTGTCTGCAGGGCAAATGTCACTACATCATCCTAAAACAGTGCATGGCTCAGGTTTAAACAAAAGTGATGATAGAAGAATAGGTTTTGTTATACAAAGTTATATAGGAAGTAATGTAAAACAAGTAATAGGAAAAAATAGCGTTCAGCTTGCAAGAGGAGAAGATAAATTTAATTTTCATGAAAAAATAGGAAGACCAAAATCATTATTAGATGAAGAGGACATAAAAATTAAAAAAAAAGAAAACGATAATCTTCAAGAAATTTTTTATAAAGGAGCCAATCAAAAAGGAAATTATTAAAACATGAAAAAAAAATATAAAGCAATGGTTCTTTCTTGTATGGACCCAAGATTTCAAACTAAAGTCTCAAATTATTTAAAAAGAAGAAAATTGAATAATAAATATAGTGCTTTTACAATTGTTGGTGCTGCAGTTGGTGTCACAGCTTCAAAGTTTAAAAAGTGGCACACTACCTTTTGGGAAAATTTAAATACATCAATAAAAATACATAGAATTGAAAAGTTGATAGTTATAAATCATAAAGATTGCGGTGCAGCAAAAATTGTAAATGGAAGAAAAGAATTTACTCCTCAAAATGAAATGAAAATTCATGAATATTCGTTTGAAAAAATAAAGTTAAATTTAAAGAAAAAACATCCAAGACTTAAAGTAGAATTAAATCTGATGTCATTAAATGGAAGAGTAGATAAATTTTAATCTCTTATTTAAACAATTCTCCAGTAATACTGTGTTGATACATAATTTTCATATCCTCTAAAGAAAGCTTCTTTGGGTTTCCACTAGTTGACGGGTCATCAAGGGCCATTTTTGAAAGTCGATCAATATCAATTTTGTCTGCTTCAATAACATCAGTAAGTTTGTGTGGAATATTAAGTCTTTTTCTTAGATTTAATGTCCAATTTAAAAATTCATCGAATGTTTTGTTTTGAAACTCTAAATACTCACAAATTTTAATAATTTTTTTTTCAATGACGTTTTTATTGAATGTCAAAACATAAGGCATAAAGATTGCATTAGATAATCCATGATGAATATTATTTAATGCATTTACTGGATGACTTAATGAATGGATTGCACCAAGTCCTTTCTGAAATGCGGTAGATCCCATGCTTGCAGCAGTTAACATATTCATTCTAGCTTCAATATTTGACCCATCTTCGACTGCAGCTAAGAGCCAGTTATTAATAATTCTTATACCCTCTAATGCAATTCCATCTGCCATTGGATGATAGCCTGGGGCACAATAAGCTTCTAGGTTATGAGCTAGTGCATCCATTCCAGTTGCAGCAGTTATATCTGGAGGTAAACTTTTAGTTAACAATGGATCTAAAATCACAATTGATGGTAAAAACTTTGGATGAAAAATTATTTTTTTAATTCCAGTATCTTCATTTAAAATAACAGATGCTCTTCCTGTTTCTGATCCAGTACCTGCTGTGGTTGGAACTGCAATAATTGGTGCAATGCTATTTGACTTAGCTTTTTTCCAATTATCCCCCACGTCTTCAAATTCCCAAATTGGTAAATCTTGACCTGACATAAAAGCAACTGCTTTTCCAACATCAAGCCCACTTCCGCCACCAAAGGCAATAACACCATCACAGTTATTTTTTCTGTAAATTCCAACACCTTCATTTACGTTTGTTCCCGTTGGGTTTCCTACAACATTTGAATATAAAATAACTTCAAAACTATTTTGTTTTAAGTTAGATAAACTATTTTGAATAATATCTGAGCTTGCAAGACCTTTATCTGTTACTAATAAGGGCTTATTTATATTTAAATTTCTACAAGCAATACTAAGATCTTTAATTCTGTCTTGGCCTACCCACATTGTTGTTGGATAATTCCAATTAGTTTTTTGCATTTTTAAATTGATTATTTAAATAATTGTAAGAATATATGATCGTGGAAACTTGGCAAATTATTTTAGCTATATTTATAGTCATATTATCAATTGTTTTACCAATTTATTATTCTAGAAAAAAGAAAATTGAAGATAAGACAAAAGAGTCTGAAGCTTTAGAAAGAATGCAAATTAGAGAATATGGAAGACAAATAAACGAAGAAACAAGAGCTAAAAGAAAGTAAAATTTAAAAAATAAAACATGCCCTCTTTTGATGTGATAAGTAAAATAAACTACCAAGAGTTTGACAACGCTCTTGCTAACTGTTTAAGAGAACTTGGAAATCGTTATGACTTTAAAGGGCTTCATATAACTATAGAGAGAAAAGAAAAAAATGTGACCACTCTTGCGCCTGATGAGCTCAAATTAAAGCAAGTAAATGAATTATTACAAACTCATCTTATAAGGCGAAAAGTAGATCCAAGAGTATTTGATATTAAAAGTTCTGAAGGTGCATCTGGAGGAGCAATAAGACAAGTAAGTGAGTTAAAAGAAGGAATTAGCCAAGAGAATGCTAAAAAAATTATTGCTGATATAAAAAAAATGAAACTTAAAATCCAAATAAAAATACAAGGAGTGGAATTAAGAGTGGATGGTAAAAAGAAAGATGATCTTCAGGAAGCAATTTCGGCAATAAAAGCAATAGATATTGGTCTTCCTATAGATTTTGTTAATTTTAGAGATTAACAATAACAATTTGAATAAATATTTGTACAATTAGAAAAGTTAAGAAATAATGATTACAGTATTAGTTAAATTTAAAATATCTAATGAACTTAATTTAAAAACTCTAAAAGAAAAGTTTATCGAAACATCTACGTTATATGTAGACGTTGAAGGATTATTGAGAAAAAATTACATAGCAGATATTGAAAAAGGTTATGCTGGTGGTGTTTATACTTTTACAAAAATAGAGTTCGCCAAAAAATGGTTTGATGAAGAAAGAATTAAGTGGATCACTGAAAGATACTCTAAGCCAGAAATCACATATTATGAAAGTCCAGTTATTGTGGATAATGAAAAAAATAAAATAATATCCTAAAATAATGGAGGAATTAGTATCCTAGATCAGGATCTACTTGGTTAATTAAAACTTTTTTATCAATAAATAATTTTAAGTTTGTTAAAAACTTTTCTAAAACCATTTCTATGTACTTCCCTTTGCTATCAGAAGATATATGGGGAGTTATTACCAAGTTTGGGGTATCCCAAAATTTGGAATTTCTTTTTATAGGTTCCTCTGAAAAAACATCTAAAATAGCTCCAGAAATTTCATTTTTTATTAATTTTTTTCTTAAATAGTCATAATCCATTACAGACGCACGTCCGATGTTAACAATTCCACATGTGTGTTTTAAAGCATCTAACCTTTTTTTGTTTATCATCCCTTTTGTTTCATTAGTTTCAGGAACTGCTAAATAAAGAAAATCAGCTTCTGGTAAAACTTTATCAATTTTATCAAATTTAATAACTTTTGAACATCCATTAACATTTCTACCTCGTCTATTAACACCAGTTACATTTGCGCCTAATGAACTGATATGTTTAATCATTGAACCTCCTAATGAACCAGTTCCAACTACTACAACATTTTTATTTTCAATTGGGTTACTTAATAAAGTGACATAGTCTTTTTGTTTTTGATTAGTAATAATTCTTGTCATTTGGTTTTGAAGCATCAAAATACTCATTAATCCAAATTCACCAGCTTTTTTTGCTTGTATTCCTCTACTATTTGTTAAAGCTAAATCTTTTTTAACCCAATTAAATGGAGAGAGATGATTAACTCCAGCTGATACAATGTGTATCCATTTTAATTTAGGTGCAATTTTACTTAAACCTTTTGTTGGAAAATTCCATGCAAGTAGGATATCGGCATCTTTCATTGAGGATTTCCAATTATCATCATCCCAGTCAATTAAATATGAAATTTTATCTTTTATCCCAGGATACTTGCTTAATTTACTTTCAAACAAATCTTTTGTGACACTGCTATTTTTTTCGCCTTCTAAGTCACAAGGCAAAGATCCTTTTTTCCAATGATTGTTTCTTATATGAATTTTAATTTTATCTTTTGGCATTTATAATTAAATTATACAATAATATTGAGTAGAATAATGAATAAAGAAAACGCAAGTAAACTTTGGAAAATTATTCAGGAAGCTGGCGATTATTTACGGGATTAGAGGTTCACATTAATCCACATTAAACGGCATTATCCCACACGAACAAAATCATCTTTTGATAGACCAAAAAAAATAAACCTTTATTAACAAATTTTTCATTACAAATACCGATAATGATAGCAGGTATAATTAAATATTCTTATACAACCGGAATATTTTAACTTACTTGGATTCCGTTTGACCAAACGTTTTTCACAACAGGTAAATTTTGATAAACTTTAAACCTTACTAAATCTGCTCTTTTATTGTTATCAATTAAACCCCTATCATTTAAATTTGTAGCTATAGATGGAGCGTGACTAGCTGCTGCAAATGCTTTTGGAAGATTATCAATTTCTAAACCCCAT
The DNA here is from genome assembly GCA_902574735.1 of uncultured Pelagibacteraceae bacterium. Taxonomy (GTDB): domain Bacteria; phylum Pseudomonadota; class Alphaproteobacteria; order Pelagibacterales; family Pelagibacteraceae; genus Pelagibacter. Next base: position 66,383 of record CACGOY010000003.1, on the reverse strand, counting down.
TTGACAACAGATATAATTAATGATGATGGAATATAATCTGAGCTTAAGATATCTAAACAATCATTTTCTAAGAGTTCTTTTGCAGATATATTGCCAGAGTGTGAACCTCCTCTAAGTAAATTAGGAGATCCCATCATAACTTTAATATTGTAATCTTTAGAAGTTTTGGCTGCTTCTAATGTTGTTGGAAATTCAGCCAATTTTACTCCATATTTATTTGAATTATGAACATCATTTTCTGTGGTATCGTCGTGACTAGCCAAAATACAATCATATGATGATTTAAATTCTATAATTTTATCTATGTGTTTCTTGCTATTTTTTTTTTGAAGATTTTTTAAGTGATCAAAATGAATTTCCATTTCATTTTCTGTCATACCGTGTTTAATTGAAAGATATTCTTTGTACTTATCTATAACTCTAAATTGCCTCTGACCTGGTGTATGATCCATTATACTAATCAGTTTTACATCGTGAGTTTCATTGTATTCGTCTAATTCATCAATCAAATTCTCCGAACAAGTTTCAGCTCTTAAATGTATTTTGTGATCAATCTTGAGAATATTATCTTTTTTAAAACTTGAAATTATATCCGAACAGTTTTTTGCATATTTTTTATATTTTCCTGTTTTTTCAATAGAACCAACTCTTAATGCATCAAAAACTGTAGTTATTCCAACAGATGCTAATTCTCTATCATGAGATAAAATTGCATTTTCTACTGGAAATGAAACTTTAGGTCTTGGTGTCATGTGTCTTTCAAGATTGTCAGTATGTAATTCAACCAATCCTGGCGAAATATAATCTTTTTCGCAGTCTATAGAACTTTTGTTATTACTTAATCCACTACTTATATCGACAATCTTGTTATCTTTAATCCTGATATGACCATGAACGATTTCATCTTTTTTAATTATCATGGCATTGTTTAAAATATATTCATGCATCACTTTTTAATACACATGAATTGTTACAAATATTTTAAATTAGAGAAAATTTATATAAGTATTATAAGTTGAATTATGAAAAAATATTCTAGATACGCTATTTATTATGCACCTCCAAAAGAGAGTAGTCTAGAAGAATTTGGCAGATATTGGTTCGGTTGGGATCCACTTAATGCAAAGTTAATAAATAACAAACATAGAATTAATTATCTAAACAGATTTGGAATTAAAAACTTAATAAACATAGATAAAAATGTTTTAATTGCAAAGAAATATGGGTTTCACGGCACACTTATTCCTCCTTTTAAACTAAACAAAAATTATAGTACCAATACATTATTTAAAAAAACTGAGGAAATAGCAAAAAAATTCAAAAAATTTAAATTTTATAAATTTAAATTAAAAAAAATGAATAATTTTTATGCTTTTGTTCAAAATAAAAAAAATAATAACATTAATAAGTTATCAAATAGACTAGTTAGAGAATTATTTAAATTTAGGTCACCTCTTACAAAAAAAGAAATTGATAGAAGAAATCCCTCTAAACTAAGTAAATTACAATTAAATATTTTATATAAATGGGGATACCCCTATTTAATGTCAGAATTTAATTTCCATATGACCCTTGCATCAGAGGTCACAGGAAACAAATTGTACCTTGAGTTAAAAAAAATTGAAAGAAACAAAGAAATCATTTTAAATGAAATAAATAATTTTGATAAAATATATATATTTGGTGAAAACCAAAAAGGAATGTTTGAGAATTTAGAAAATTTTTCACTTAGCTAAAATTATTTTTTTCAATTTATTTGCACCTATAGCTATTGATTTATTATTATTTATAGTAATTATATTTTTCGGTAGTAAATTAATTTTTCTTTTTATCCTTTTATTAATTGATTTTTTGTCTTCTCTAGCTCGATTTACAAGTCTCTTTTTAATAATTGTTGATGGGGCAATAATATTAATTATTTTAACGTTATTAACTTTTTTTTTTACTTTAAAAAGTACTTTTCTTGATCCATTAAAAATTACTGTTTTACCTTCCTCTATTTTTTTTATTTCCTTAAATGGAATACCGTATGAAAAACCATGAGCTTTCCAGTAAACAAAGAAATGTTTTTTTAAAATCTTATCTTCAAAATTTTTAATTGATATGCTGTAATGATCTTCATTTTTAATATCTTTTTTCCTAGTAATGTACCTTTTTACCAAAATGGAATTAGGAATTTTTTTAATTACTTTTTTTAATAAAGTATCTTTTCCTGATCCTGATGGTCCAACGACTACGATAAGCTGACCGTTATTTTGCATCTGATATTTTTGTAATATCTATTTCCCTAGCATTTAAATATTTACGTGAATATTCATCATGAAAAATACCAATTATTGAAGATCCACTATCTTTTTTTTCATTAATCAAATTCAAAACAATATCTTTGTTAACACTATCTAAACTAGCAGTTGGTTCATCTAGTAATAAACATGGATAATTTCTAATCAGTCCCCTAGCAACATTAACTCTTTGTTGTTCTCCACCTGAAAAAGTTAGTGGCGATAAATTCCATAAGTTTTTATCTATATTAAGTTTTAGTAAAATTTTTTCAGCTTTTTCACGAACTTCATCTTGATCTGAATTTATTTCTAATAAGGGCTCCATAACAATTTCAATTGTAGGAACACGAGGTATCACTCTTAGAAATTGACTAACATATCCTATTATATTTTTTCTAAGTTCAATAATATTTCTCGGATATGTATGATCTATGTTGTGATTATTAATTTTAATTTGTCCTGATTGAAAAACATAGTTTCCATAAATCATTTTTAAAATACTAGACTTTCCAACACCTGATGGTCCTGTTAACGCTACAATTTCTCCAGGATTAATTTTCAAATTCAAATTATTAAAAACTAATATGTTTGTTTTGCCCTGATTATGAAGTGTAAATTTTTTTGTAATTTTATTTAGTTCAATCATTTTTAAACCTGTAATACTGAACTAACTAATAACTGAGTATAAGAATGTTGCGGATCATCTAATACCTGATCACAAAGTCCAGACTCAACAGCCTCCCCATTTTTCATAACAATAATTTTATCAGCTAACAATCTAATCACTGCTAAATCGTGAGAAACGATTACAACTGATAAATTTAATTCTCTAACTAATTTTCTTAACAAATCTAAAATTTTTGCTTGAACAGAAACATCAAGACCTCCTGTTGGTTCGTCCATGAAAATTATTTTAGGACTCGTAACCAAATTTTTTGCTATTTGTAATCTTTGCAACATTCCACCAGAAAATGTTCTTGGAAAATCATCTACTCTACTTTTATCGATTTCTACTTTATCTAACCATTTAAAAATAGTTTGCCTAATATTTCCATAATTTCTTTGTCCAATCGACATTAATCTTTCACTAATATTTCCACCAGCACTTACATCTAATCTTAAACCGTCTCTAGGATTTTGGTGAACAAAAGCTAATTCAGTTCTTATCAATAACCTTTTCAATGACTCAGATATTTCTAGAAAATCAATCGTTTCATTACCTGTTTCAATTAAGATTTTTCCACTATCAGGAATAAGATTGCCTGATATGGAATTTATAAAAGTTGTTTTTCCTGAGCCAGATTCTCCTACTACACCAACGACTTCCCCAGGATATAATGTCAAATTCATATTTTTGCATCCCACTTGATTACCGTAATATTTGTTTAAATTATGAACTGACAAAATTGGTTGCATTTAATTATTTTCCATTCTTTGATTACAATAATTTGTATCTGAACATATAAATGATCTATTACCGTCATCATCAGTAATTATTTCATCTAAAAAACTCTCATTTGATCCACAAATAGAACATTTATGAGGTGCCTTTGAGGGATCAAATGGATAATCCTCAAAATCAAGACTCGTTACTTCAGTATATGGTGGTATTGCATAAATTCTTTGCTCTCTTCCTGCTCCAAATAATTGAATAGCAGGGTTATTGTTCATTTTTGGGTTATCAAATTTTGGAATAGGTGATGGGTCCATTATATATCTTTCATTTGTCTTTACTGGATAAGCATATGCTGTTTCTATATGACCATTTTTGGTAATATCTTCATATAACTTTACATGCATAATTCCATATTCTGATAGTGCATGCATTTTTTTAGTTTCTTGATATCTTGGTTCTAAAAACGCAAGAGGTTCTGGTATTGGAACTTGATAAACAAGTATTTGTTTTTCTTTTAACTTTTCTTCTGGAATTCTGTGTCTTGTCTGAATTATCGATGCTTGGCTTGTTTTTTCTGTGGTCTCAATATTAGCAGTTTTTTTAAAGAAATTTCTAATTGAAACTGCGTTTGTAGTATCATCTGCTCCTTGATCAATAACTTTTATCACATCGTCAGTTGTTAAACATGACGATGTTACTTGAACCCCTCCTGTTCCCCATCCATATGGCATAGGCATTTCTCTAGATGAAAATGGAACTTGATAACCTGGTATACAAAGAGCTTTAATCAAAGCTCTTCTTATCATTCTTTTTGTATTTTCGTCTAAATAAGCAAAATTATATATTTCATCTTGAGCTGCAACATCAGTTTTTTTATTTTTAAATTTAAGTACGTTGTTCATTTTTTTTATACTCTTCTCTAATTTTTCTTACTAAATCCAATTCCGCTTGAAAATCTACATAATGAGGTAATTTGATATGTTCTAAAAAACCTGTGGCTTGAATATTATCACAATGAGATATAACAAATTCTTCATCTTGAGCAGCAACACCTAAGTACTCCTCACCAAATTCTTTCCATCTCATTGATCTATCAACTAAAGCCATAGAAATAGCTTTTCTCTCTAATTGACCAAAAACTAAACCATATCCACGGGTAAATTGAGCAGGTATTTTTTTACTACCTTTAAATTGGTTTACTGACTCACACTCAGTAAACATGACATCAGCAATATTTATTTCTATACCTAATTCTGGAATTTCAAATTGAACCTCAACGTAACCAGTTCTTAATTCACCAACAAATGCATGGTTTCTAGCATAACCTCTCTGTGTTGAGTAAGCTAAACCAAGAAGAAAACCCTCATCTCCTCTTGAAAGAGATTGCAATCGTTCAGATCTTGTTAAAGGAAAATTAATTGGGTTTCTTGTAATATCTTTAGATGTTTTGCCACTAGGTATTTCTTTCTGAATTAATCCTTCTTTATTTAAAAAGCTTAAAACATGCGGGATTTCTTTATCATCATATTTTTCAATCTTAGCTTTTTCATACTCACCATCAGCAAGAAGTTTGAAGTCAAGTAAACGGTGTGTGTAGTCAAATGTTGGGCCTAACTTTTGTTTACCTGGGATATCTTTAAATGTTGCAGATATTCTTCTCAGGCATAACATTTTGCCAGTTTCGATAGGTTTGCTTGAACCAATTCTAGGTAAAGTAGTTCTATAGGCTCTCATTAGAAAAATTGCTTCAATCAAGTCACCTCTAGACTGTTTGATTGCAAGAGCAGACAAATCTTTGTCATATAAAGATCCTTCTGAAATAACTCTATCAACACTTAAAGTTAGTTGTTCACTAATTTGTTTAATATTTAGTTCTGCTATATTTACATCCCCTCTTCTTATTTCGGATAACCAGGAATGTGCGTTATTTATTGCCTTTTCCCCACCTTTTACTGATACATACATTTTATAGCTCTCCTATTTTCAATGATCTTGGTATTGAATAAAATTTATCATTATCAACAAAATAAAAATCAAGTCCTAATGGAAATTGCTGATTATTTTTTTTTATAACCTCTCTATCAGGTAAAAATATACTTTTAGAACTTTTAATACCAGGACCAGAAATTATGGCATTTGGTTTTTCAAATTGGGACTGGCAAATAATTGTACACGATTGATCAGGATTTTGCTCGTCCCCCTTTTTAAATTCATCTAATGGTAAAAGATCATCCCAAGTACCAATTGCAAAATTTGCATTTTTTTTATCTGTAATGTTTGCACCTGTATTAAATTTAATCCAATCAATAGTTTCTTGATTGTTAACATCACCACCTAAAAAAATATTTGAATAACTATCACAAAAAGTTTTTATTATTGAACAACTAGCTGAAAACATATTCGAAGGGGGATCTATATTTTTTAATGTCTCAATTGAACCGGGATATGAGGTTGCAAACAAAATACTTCTAAAATAATCAGCACTTACTTGAGAATTATTTTTTTTAGAAACAACTTCCATAGATTATTTATCCTCACCTCTTACCAAGGTAAAAAAATCAACTTTAGTAGCTTCTGTTTTAGATAATATTTCATTTCTTTTGTTATTTTTATATTTAATTAATTTATCAATTATATTTCTTTTAATTATTTCTTTTTTTTCAGTTTGCATCAATGCATCACACAAAGCTGCAATTTTGGATTTATATTTATTTCTACCTTGAACATAACCATGTCCTTGAATTTTTTTATCTAAACTTAATGAACATCTCGTTATAGTTACTTCTCCAACATTAAAATTATCACCTGTGACGCCTGCTTTTCCTTGAACCATAACACTGCCAATCTCAGGTTCTCTTAACCAATTATATTCTATTTTCATATTTAAATTGTCCCAAAGCGATATTAGATAATTTTCATCTGCTGTTGCTAAATAACTTAACCATTGTTTTCTTGATTCATTTTTCATAATACTATACAACTAGACAAGTACTAAAATTAAAAATAATTTCAATATATTATTTATTAAAATTTTATGACAACAAAAGATTTGCTTTGGAAGGAAATATACAATTCAATCAAAAGAGAAATTGTTTTAAATAAGTACAAAATTAATAAAAAGTTAGATTCTGAGAATGACTATGCAAAACAATTCAATGTCAATAGACACACTATAAGAAGAGCTTTTAAAGAACTTAAAGATGATAATTTAATATATTCAAAAAGAGGTCTTGGAGTATTTGTTAAATCATCAAAAATTAATTACTCAATTAGTAAAAACGTACGATTTACTGAGAATATACTTCAAGAAAACCAATCAGTAAGAATTGAAATAAAAAGTTTTGATATTGCTGAATGCAATCCTTTTGAAAAAAAAGAACTCAACTTAAAAAAAAATGACAAAGTTACACGCATAAATAGCATAGGTTTTGTCAACAATTCACCTTCTGTAATAACTTTCAGATCGATTCCTTATAAAAAATTTCCAAAATTTATTAATTATTTTGTTAAAAAACAATCAGTAACCAAAGCTTTTAATTTATTGAATATCAAACTAATTAAAAGATCAAAAACTCTAATCAATGCTGAAATTGCAGACAAAATAAAATCAAATTTATTAAATATAAATGAGGGGGAAGCACTATTAAAAACTACATCTGTTAATGTCGATTTTAAAAACAATCCTATAGAGTTAAGTGAAAGTTATTTTATTGGATCTAAAATTCAATTTTTAATAAAAAATTAGATTTTCTACCTTAGGTTTAAATTTCATATAACTTAAACAAAATTTAAAAGATTCATTAATAATATTTTAACATTTATTAAAGATTAGAGGGTTAATGAATTCCTCAAATGATTATTGAAAAAGTTAACAAATTTTTCGGTGATAATCATGCCGTTAAAAACGTTTCTTTTGAGGTTAACAAACCTCAAATGATAGGAATCATAGGTAGATCTGGGGCTGGTAAATCAACATTACTAAGAATTATAAATCGACTTACCGACGCAACAGATGGGTCGATTGAAATTGAAGGTCAAAATATTCTAGATTTAAAAAGTAAGGAAAAGAGATCATGGCAAAGAAACTGTGCAATGATTTTTCAACAATTTAATTTAGTCCCACGATTAGATGTTCTAACAAATGTAATATTAGGCAGATTAAATTATCAGGGCTCATTTAGAGCATCTTTAAAAATGTTTTCTCGAGATGAAAGAGCTGATGCTCTGATTTTACTCAATAACTTAGGTATGGCTAACACTGCCCTTCAAAGAGCTGAAACGTTATCTGGAGGTCAACAGCAACGTGTAGCTATATGTAGAGCTTTGATGCAAAATCCTAAAATGATTTTAGCAGATGAACCAATTGCATCTTTAGATCCAATGAATGCAAGAATGGTAATGGAATCATTAAGAAAAATTCATGACGAAAAAAATTTAACAGTTATTTCAAATCTTCATACACTTGATACAGCAAAAACTTATTGTGATCGAATTATTGGAATGAAAGATGGTGAAATAGTCTTTGATGATTTGCCTGAAAAATTATCAGATAAACTTGCAAGAGAAATTTATGGTGCAGAGGCTGATGAAGCTTTTGAGCCACAAGTAACATCTACAGAGCTTAAAACAAAAAATAAATTAAATGGAGATGTTGAGAAAGAATTTGCAACTGCATGAGATCAATAACTCATCGTTACAAATAAGTCGTTAGACTAAAATTATAAAAAGGAGATAATTATGTTTAATAAACTAACAAGAGTTATTGCACTTTTGGCTATGGTGTTTTTTTCAACTCAAGCTAATGCAGTAACTTACACAGGTCCAAAAATGGACTTAAGTAAATACCAACCAGAATTTAGAGTTGGTTTTTTAGGTGACGAAGCAGCTCAAGATATTATAGCTAGAAATGAATGTTTCATGCCGTATATCGAAGCCGCTTATGGTGTACCAGCTAAATTTTTTACTTTTAAAGACTACGCTGGAACAATGGAGTCGATGCTAGGTGGTAATCTAGATTACACTTGGTTCGGTTCTTCAGGATATGCGGGTATGTATTTAAAAGATCCAACTGCAGTAGTACCAGTACTAACAAGAATGCAGCCAACTGGTGATATGGGTTACTACTCTGTTGCAGTAGCAACTAAATCATCTGGAATTAAATCAATGGCAGACCTTAAAGGTAAATCCTTTGGTTGGGCTGACCCTAACTCTACATCAGGTTTTTTAATTCCGTCAATTGAATTAAAGGCTATGGGTATGGATCCAGATACATATTTTTCAAAAACACAGTTTTCTGGAGGACATGAAAACAATGTATTAGCGGTAATGAATGGTGATGTTGATGCTGGTGTAACATGGGTATCTGGTGTTGGTAGCTGGGAAGAAGGATATTCGTCAGGGAATTTAAGAAAAATGGTTGATAAAGGGATTTTAAATATGGACGACATTGTTCAAATTTGGTCTTCAAAATTAATTCCTAATGGTCCAATTGTGATGCCTACTTTTTTACCTGTTAGAGCACACCAAGTAATGATTGGTTTAAAGCAATGGATACACGAGAACGATCCAAAATGTAGCGAAAACGTTGCAAACGGGATTGTAAAAAAATGGGTTCCGGTGGATCATTCTTTTTACGAGTCAGTTGTAGCTGCAAGAAAAGCTAAAATTGAAGCGCAAAAAAATAATTAATTAAACCCCCTATAATTAGAGGCAAAGACTGTAAATCTTTGCCTCTGATTTATTTTTAAAAATTATGGCAAAAGCCTTACCTGCCAACCTAGAACAAATTGAAGTTAATTTAAAAAAATTAACAAACCAGAGAACTAGGTCCTCGCTACTTGGAATTGCAATTCTAATATTAATTTTTTTTGGTGGTACCTTGGTATCGTTAGAAGCAAATGCAGGGTCTTTTGGAAGAGGTATAGCTAATTTTTTTAACTACCCTAGAGATTTATTTGTAGACACTTTTGAGATGGGATGGAAATATTGGCCAAGAGTTATTAAGTATATTCCTGAATTAATTATTACTTTAAATATTGCTTTATTTTCAACTTCTATAGGTTTTATTTTAGCAATTATATTTGCAATTTTTTCAAGTAGGAACCTAATTAGAAACAAAAGAGTTATTCAATTTACAAAATTTTTAATGGATGTGACAAGATCATTTCCAACATTAATAATAGCAATGGTGTTTTTATATCTAATGGGTAAATCATCTTTACCAGCTGTAATTGCTATAACAATACATACTGCTGGAGCACTTGGTAAATTATTTACAGAGGCTATAGAAAATTGTGATGGAAAACCTATTGAAGGTTTAAGTTCTGTTGGTGCAACTTGGACACAGAAGATAAGATTTTCAGTTCTTCCCCAGGTACTACCTTTGTTTTTAAGTTATGGAATATTGAGGTTAGAAATTAATGTTAGAGAATCTACAATATTAGGTTTTGTTGGTGCAGGTGGAATTGGAGAAATGTTAGCGGCTCTAATTCAGTGGAATTATGGAGCTGATGTTTTAGCGTGTATGTTCTTACTGGTTGGTACGATAATTGCATTAGATTATTTGTCTGCATATTGGAGACATAAATTAATTGGAGCAAATCAATGAGTTCTAGTTTAGCTATTCAAAGAGAAAATATTCGTAAATTATTTCCTGACACATTTAAACAAGCCAGAAAGAGTAGATTAAGAGGCCAAATAATTTTTTTTCTCGTCTTAGTATATTTAATAGTAGGTTTTTTTACTTTAGATGTTGTTGATATCCCAAAAAAATGGAAACCACAAAATGCTGCTATGTTTGTCTTAGACACATATGCACACAAAGATCATGTAACAATGAAATGGGAAAATCATGAGGATATTAAAATAGCTTTTGAAGGAAATTATAGAAGTGTTTATGGAAGAGATAATCTTGATAAATCAATTCCAGATTGGTTTTACAAAAATTCTGATAATGTTGGCAATGTAGTTGAGTTTAATAATAAAGGTAAGGCAATATTATACAAAGATAAAGTCGAGATTGTAAATTTTCCAAAATATGAGAGAGATTTTACCATAAAATTAAATTCTAATGGTAAACCTTACCTTGTAGGTTCAGAGGATTTGGTCATAGAAGATTTAAAAGGTTTTAGAATCACAGAAAATAGAGTTGAATTTAGACCAACTTTGTATGAGAGAATTCAAGTATATCCAAAAAAAGTTGAAATTCATCGTTACAGTATCGGATGGAAATATTTTTGGTTTGATTTCTCAAGTCCGTTAGAACCATATACCTTTTTCGAAGCATTAGGTTTGACTTTTTCTAAAGAAAGAGTTGTTCCTGAAATGTCTAATTTAAAACTTTTCTTAACAGAGATTAAGGATAATGAAGCATTTATGCACGGTAGAGTTTGGTGGGCAATGCTCGAAACAATAGTTATGGCTGTACTTGGGACAATGTTTGCTACGGTAATGGCTCTGCCCTTGTCATTCCTTGCTGCATACAACGTTACACCTATTAAAGCTCTAAGATTTACGTTAAGAAGATTATTTGATACTTTAAGAGGAATAGACTTTTTAATTTGGAGTTTAATATTTTTAAGAGCTTTTGGTCCAGGACCCTTCACTGGTATTTTTGCGATTGGTTTTACTGATACAGGTACTTTAGGTAAATTATATTCTGAAGCAATTGAAAATACTGAGAAGAAACAACAAGAAGGAGTTCAATCTACAGGGGCTAGCAAATTTCTACAACATAGATTTGGTATAATTCCTCAAATACTTCCAATTTTTGTATCTCAATCCTTATACTATTTAGAGTCAAATACTAGAGGAGCCGTAATAATAGGTGCAATGGGCGCAGGAGGAATTGGTTTGCAATTTTTAGGTGCACTAGGTACTGGAAATGATTTTGAAAATGTCGCCTACATGGCAATATTAGTTTTGGCTGTAGTAATATTTATGGATAGATTATCTGCTTGGCTTAGAAGAATATTAATTGGATCAGATCAATTAATTGTAAGGTAAATAGAAAAAATACCTTTATCAAAAATTTTTCTAGAAATTTTAATTTAAGAATTTAAAAAGATAAAAATCAATCTTTCCAGAATTTCCACCAAGGTTTTTCTTCCTTTGTTATCTCATTATTGTCAACAACAACTTTAGTTATAGATGGATCCTCTCCATCTACTAATCCTGCTCTAGCAGTTGTTTTAGCGTCTTCTAATTTTAGTTTTGCCTCAAAAACTCTATTTTCATTACACAATTTCATGCCCTCTTTCATTAATGCTTCTGCCTCAGATGCTTTTTCGGGACTAGATCTTGAAATATCATTTTTAACAGTGGCTCTTAACATAAGTACGCCAGGGTCTTCACAATTCCCTATTTCATTTTTAAATGTATCCTCAGTATTTTGTGAATAACTACTGCCGGCTTGTTGCTCTGTTATTTTAGCATGATTGTCAGCTTGAGTAATAGAAATTGTGGATAAAGTTAATATAAATGAGATTAGGATTTTATTCATAATAATCTATTAACTTACTTTTGTTAAAAAAATGTTAAAGAAATAAAAAAATTTGTGAAATATTTGTCTGCATTTTTAATAGGTATATCAGTTACCTTTTGTTACAGCAGTTGTATGTACCTGTTCTCAGCGTTGTTGCTAACTTGGGAAAATGAACTTAGTATCTCAAGGAATAATTTAACCTTTATTTATTCTCTAGGCTTAGTTGTGCATAGTTTACTTTTACCTTTTCTAGGTAAGATTGTAGATAGAAATCTAAGTTTTCCAATGATGTGGACCAGTCCTATACTGTTAGGACTAAGTGTAATTTATCTTTCATCAGTAGATACATATGGTGGATTTTTACTTGCTTGGATACTTGTCAGTGCAACCTCGGGTGGCTGTCTTTATACGATGCTTTTTAGTGTCATTACTATTAATTTAAAATCAAAGGCCAAAACATCTATTGCAATAATTACTTTATTTGCTGGATTTGCAAGCACATACACATTTCCTACTGCTACTTATTTAACAGAACAATATGACTGGAGGTTTACTGTATTTATTTTTGGAATATTAAATATATTGATTAGTTCACCAGCTAATTATTTTGGTTTCAAAAATATAATTATAAAAGAATTTAAAAAAATTGAAAAGAAAACAGATCAAAATTCAAAGCTTAAAATAATACTTAAAGATTATAGATTTTGGTTATTTAGTTTTTCATTGTTTGTTATTGGATTTAATATTGGTGCTATTACAACTCATGTAATTCCAATGTTGCAGGAAAAAGGGATGAGTCTATCCCAAGCTGTATTGACAGCATCTCTGTTTGGACCAGGACAAGTAATAGGTAGAATTTTAGTTATGATATATGGAGGTGATAAGTCAAATTTAAAATCATTTGTAATTTGTTTTTACTCGATGGTAATTGGAATGATATTTTTATACTTTATAAATATTAATCATTACTTAGCATTTTTATTTGTTTTATTTAATAGTTCAGCATATGGCAGTATGGCTATTTTAAAACCTTTGGTTCAAAATGATACTTTTGGCCAAAAAAACTTTGGCAATATTCATGGTATTTTAGCTTTACAATATATGATTGGTAGTATTGCTGGTCCATGGATAGGTTCCTTGATATGGAATGTAGGGGGGTATGACTTGTTAATATTTATATTTTTTATATTGGCAATATTTGGAAACGTAACTGCAATTTTTCTAAACAAAAAAAAATTTATTTAAAACTGCTTTCCACATGTTTATAAAAAAAATTTATATTTGGAATTTCTAAATTTTCAACTTTAGCAAGATCATCATATTTCCTTAGTCTAACTGCATCTTGCATAAAAGGTTGTTTAATAAATTCGTTTGCCTCTTCTTCAGAAAAACTACCACCTTGAACATCCAAACTTCTTTTTGAGGCAATAGATAGAGCCTCATAATATCCTTTCTCATAATAAACTAAATATCTTTTAGCTGATACATGCCCTTTAATTAGTCTTGTAACATCTTCTGGAAAAAATTTAGAAAGAAAAAAGGATCCTGAATTCTCATGCTTTTTATCTATTCCTTTTTTTATGGCTTCTTTGTCATTATTAATTAAGTGACCAATATCATGGAATAGGGCTGCAGTAATAAAAAAATGGTTTTCATTATTTTTTTTTGCCAATAATGCGCATTGAATTGCATGTTCTAGTTGTGAAACTTTTTCATTTCCATATTGTTTGTCTGATCCAATTTCTTCTATAATTTTAAATAAATTGGTTATATTTGATTTAATATCCACAATGTTATTTTAAATTAAGAATGTTTCAGTTTTGTTACAATTTAGATTTAGCATTCATTAAGTATAGAAAAATAATATATAGTAATAAAAGTTAAAAATGAAAAAACTTTTATTTGTTTGTACCGGCAATTCTCATAGAAGTATATTGGCTGAAAGTGTAGTTAACAAATATCATAAAGATAAATTTATTGGCTACAGTGCAGGTAGCAAACCATCTGGAATAATTAATAAATATGTCATTAAATATCTTAATGAAAATAATTTTGATACAAAAAATCTATCTTCTAAAAACTTTAATAAATTTTTAGATGAAAAAACAATATTTGACCAGGTATTTACCGTATGCAACAATGCCAGTGATGAAGTTTGTCCAGTCTGGCCATCTCCTGAAAAAATAGTTCATTGGGACATTGAGGATCCTGTTCATATCATTAATGAGTTAGAAAATAGTGATAAACCAAATAAAGAAGAGCTGATTTCAACAGAAATACATAAAACTTATTCCAATTTAGAAACCAGAATAAATGATTGGATTAAAAATTATTAGCTTAAAGACTCATCAATTTTACTGTCAAACTAGAACCACAACTAGAACTTTTGGAGATGTTTCAAGGTTTTGTAGTAAATGAATGAAGATAATCGGCGTAAACTCTGGAAAATTATTCAGGAAGCTGGCGATTATTTACGGGATTAGAGGGACACATTATTCTACACTAACCTACATTAAACTACAGTGCTTATGCGAGTAATTAAGAACTAATTCAAAATAAATCGCTTAAAGACTCATCCATTTTACCTTACAAACTAGAAACTAACTAGAAACATAAGAGATAAATCAAATAGCCATTTTTAAAGCAAATAGACTCATGGTTCAGGATTAGGTAATCTTGGATAATGAAAATAATTTTGTTTTTTATTTTTTTAATTTTACCAACGTTTGCCAACAGTTTTGATGATCATTATAAGTTTGATCACTGGGCTTATGAAAGAATTATGTTTGGAAAAACTGAAAGTCGTGAAGAAGCAAAAAAACTTTTAGACAGTTATAAACTTAATAATCTTGAGGTAAGAGATACAAATAAACCTTATTTAGGACCTATAATAGATGGTCATGCACATCCTAGAAAATCCACCGGAAGAGCTTTAGATATAGGTACTGAGTATTTTATAGAAGATTTGCCAATGTTAACAAATAAGGCAAATGTTTTTATGTCTGTAATTATGGGAACTCCAAATACTTACAAATCAGAAGATAATTGGAATTATTATTATGATTTTGCTGCAGAGCATCAGAATGTTTTAACTAATTGTCATTCCAATTTTATTGGAATGGCAGCAAATAAAAAAAAATATAAGAACTCAGAAGTTAATAAAGAGTTTAAAGAAACTATTAAAAGATTTAAAAAAGGACAATGTTATGGATTGGGAGAAGCTGGACTGGTTCACTATAATAAAAAGAAAAAAAATCCCCCTTATGGTGGGTATCAACCCCAATTAGATTTAGATCTTAAAAACCCAATTATTGATAAGGCGTTCAAATTTGTCAATGAACACCGTATGCCGATTAATTTACACCTGGAGCCTTTTCATGAAATAGATGGGATAGATAGATTAACAGAGTTTAAAAATTTTTATAAAAAAAAATGTGAAAAATACCCCAACGCAAAAATTGTGATAGCTCATACAGGAATGATGCCAACAAAAGACCTTGAAGAAATTTTTGATTATTGTCCTAATACATATACTGACTGGAAAATAGCATTTCATTGGTCTTCTCTTTGGGGCTTTGAGGATTTGCATATCCCAAATGATTATAGATTTAAATTACATGAGGTTTGGGCAAAATCGATGGAAAAATATTCCGATAGATATTTTTTTGGTTCTGATCATAAATTAGGTAAAAGCCCAGCACATGATGTTTTTGTTGAACACTATATGAAGCATGTTCGTTTGATGATTGGATCTTTAAGCCCAGATGTACAAGAAAAGATTGCATATAAAAATGCAGCTAAACTTTTTAAAATTAATCTTAATCAACCTTTAATTGTTGGCAAACAATAAAAAATGAAAAAAATTCTTTTAACTTTATTTAGCATATTTTTATGTTTATCTGCTGAAGCAAAAGTTAAATCTAAAGATATATCTTTTCCTAAACATTTTTATATAGATAAGATTAAATCATGCTCATATGTGGGCGGTGAGACTTTTAAATCTAAATATAAAAAAGCTAGAATTGAAAGCTTAATACGTTTAGATTGGATGAGTGAATGGGCGCTGGGTAATTCTAGAAGTGTAAATCACCTAAATCTAACTGGTCCAATGAGCTCGTTTGCAGTTGCTACCCATAATGCAATTGGTAATAATGATAAAACTGACATTGATGTTGCTAAAGGAATATTGATTAAAATAGCTAAAGCAAATGTTTTACTAGATACAATCGGTAAAGAAGAGTTAAAAAAGAAACCAAAATGTTGGAAAGATGGAAATCCCGAGGCACCTTGCTGGTATCATGCATATGAATTTGCACGGGATGCTTTTACAAATTATTTGCTGATAGCAATTTATCTTAAAGATTACTTAAGTGATAAAGAAATTAAAATTGTTAACAAGTATATTAAAAAAATGCATAAAAAATTTATTAAGCCTGAAGAATTTTTAGAGAAAGAAAAAGGATTTTATGCAATGGGAAACGGAGGAATACCAAACTTAGCTTATGCTCATTGGACAAACAATAAAAAACTAGCAGCAAAAGAATTCAATTTTAGATTTAAAAATATAGAGGAAGTGTTTTATGATGATGGCTATATCAATAATAATTCTTTTAGAGGGTTTCGAGCCTTATGGTATCACTCTTATGGTTTAAATTCAGCTTTAGGATACATCTATTTAGCTAAAAATTGGGGGGCTAAAGTTCCAGACTCAGTTATCAATAGAATTACTAAAGCAGCAGAAGTATTAAATTTAGGGATCACTGATTATGAAAGTTTCTCCTCAAGAAAATACGATGGTAAGCAAAAAAATAATCAATATAAAAAACATAATGCTAGAAAGCACACACATCAAGAGGCTTTAGCTATTGATATCTTAATGGAAATGGTAACTGGAATAAAACATGAAAAAGATATTACTTATTTAGCCAAAAGACCAAAGTATGGCATAGACAATCTAATTGGATTTAATGCTAATTGTATAAAATGAAAAAATATTTATTAATATTTTTTAGCTTATTGTTATTTTCAATAAATACACATGCATCTGAAAACCCTTACAAATTTTTAAAAAAAGAAGTTTTATTAGGAAAAGCTAGTTCAGAGTTGAAAAATGATACAAGAGATCATATAATTTCTTGGTCTTATATGTATTCAGATGATTTATGGAATTTGGTTTATGTAAATAAGTCAGTTAATTCAAGTATGAGCAATAGAGTTAAGCAAGATGATATCAAGGACAAATTAGTTAAAAGAAACAAAAGACTTATTCAAATACTAGACACTAAGAAAATCACAAATAAAGAAATTGAAGAATTACGTTTAGCAATTAATAAAGATTATGTTGAGCTTTTCTGGATAGGTTATCAAGGTTAATTATATCAACAGCCAAGCCTCAGGCTTATTGAATATCGTTATAGGATTTTATAGGATAACTAGAAACTAACTAGAAACAAAAGAGATAAAACATAAAATAGGTTAATGTGAATAAAGAAAACGCAAGTAAACTGTGGAAAATGATACAGGAAGCTGGCGATTATTTGGTTGGACAATTACCTAATCACCCCAATCATCCTAAAGGAAGAAACCCCTACGCTCATGTTGCAATTTGTGTGAAAAGTAAATTTAATGCCAGCTACAAAGATATACCTGATGATAAATTAGATGATGTAATTAAGTATATTGAATTTTTAAAGGAAAATCCAAGCTAACTAAGAATTAATATAGTTTAAAAAAGTATCAACATCAGTTGGATCTGTGTTCCATGCTGTTACTAGTCTAACTGCATTACCATCCCATTCATCGTCGTTTATGGTGTAGCCTTCTGAGTTAAGTTGATCAATTATTTCTTTAGGCATTTTGACAAATACCTCATTAGCATCTGTTGGATATGCAATTTTTATATTTTTGTGCTGTTCTAAACCTTGGCTTAGTTTTTTTCCCATTGCATTTGCGTGTTTAGCGTTTTTTATCCAAACATCATTTGAAATATATGCATCTAATTGTGCTGAGACAAAACTCATTTTTGATAGTAAATGCCCCGCTCTTTTCATTAAAAATGGTAAGTTACCAACTAATTCTGGTTTAAAAAAAATTATTGCCTCTGCTGCTAAACATCCATTTTTTGTTGCTCCAAATGAAAGTACATCAATACCTGATTTCCATGTCATTTCTGCTGGACTGCAATTTAATGAGACTATAGCATTAGCGAATCTTGCTCCATCCATGTGCATATTAAGTTTATGTTTATGAGCTACTTCAGAAATATTTTTAATTTCATCTAAATTATAAGCTTCTCCTGTTTCGCATAGTTGTGTGATACTTACAGATGAGGGTTGTGTATGATGGACAATTCCTTTTCCACCTATTGAATTGTTAAGTTCTTCAGCTGTAATTTTTCCATCTATTCCATTGAGATTAACTAACTTTGCTCCACCTGTATAAAACTCTGGAGCCCCACACTCATCAACATTGATATGTGAAAGTCTATGACAATAAATATTTCCAAATGAAGGTGTCATTGTAGATAACGCAAGTGCATTGGCTGCTGTCCCTGAGGATGTTGGAAAAACAATTACTTCTTTTTCAAATATTTCTGAAAATTTATCTTGTAAACTCTTTGAGAGATCATCATTGCCATAAGGCGTTCTATCTCCATCATTAGCTTTTAAAATGGCATCCAATACTTCTGGACATGCTCCTGTAACATTATCAGATGCAAATTTAACTCTATCTCTTTTTGTCTTAATTGTTGCCATTATTGTTTAGGAAAATAATCTTTTAATGTTCCCTCTCTGTATACATCTGCAGTACAACAGTGAAGGCCTCCTCCGAATGCATAGGCATCTCTAAGCTCCACAGGTACAACCTCCATACCTAATTTATCTAATTGTTCAGCTTGATAAACTTCACTTTTCTCTACACAAACAGTTTTTGGATCAAGAACAAGTACATTCATGGATAGCCAAGTTGAAGAATAACAGAGTGGAGGTGGTTCATTATGTGCTGGTTGTGCACTATCTGCAATTTCCCATCCATTATCTTCAAATAATTTTCTTTGATCTTTAGGCAATCTTCTTTGAGGGTTATTAATAATTAATCCTTCTTTAATTGGTGTAAAAGTTGCATCAATATGGATTGGATAAGGATCGCCTGGAAAATTAACTGCATGAACTCTATGATCTTTATAATGTCTTTTAATCCAATCAATCCCTTTTAAATTTGTTGTAAAACCATGCTGAACCACTAAATCTTTTCCAAATCTCAAAATATCAGCTGCATCAAACAAAGGTTCCTCTTCAGTTGTTACAAAATATTTTTGTTCAGTCCACTCAAGTCTTTTTTGTACTCCAATTTTATCTGATAAATAATCTTTTCTATAGTCTTCATCTGTTAATCTTGGTTTTGGAGCTGACTCATGTCTCATGTTTGGATCTTCATTATAATACTGTTTTAATAAAGGTCTGTAGCAAAGGTATTCAAACCATCTACATCTATAACTCATTGTAGCTTCTAAAATTTCATTCCCAACTGTAAGCAAAACATCTCTTGGCGGCATACATCCAAACATTGTTTCAGCCTTCCAATCTGGTGTTGAAGTAGGTTGATTAAAGTCCAAAGGCGTTGGTCTATCAACTTTAATTCCACGTTTTTCTAGTATGGATGAAAAATTATCTAGAAGTTCATTTGCTTTATCAACAGTCTCTTTTGTTCTTGGGCCAAACTGACCTCTCATATCACTATCTTCAGGAACTTTTGCATCTAAAGCTGGTTCGGGAGCAGGAATACAAGTCCCGTCAGCACGTCCAACTATTACATGTTTTAATGGATCCCATTCATTCCAACTATTTACAATTACTTTATCTGACATTTAATTTTTTATAATATTATGATCAGGTCCAAACGGAAATTTAGTAATATTTTCTGCGCCATCTTCTTTGATCACTAAAACATCGTGCTCTCTATATCCACCTGCACCAGGCTTTCCCTCTGGAATCATAATCATAGGTTCCATTGATATCACCATGTTTTTTTCAAGAACAGTATCAATATCTTCTCTAAGTTCCAACCCCGCCTCTCTTCCATAAAAATGTGAGAGCATTCCAAATGAATGACCATAGCCAAACGTTCGATATTGAAGATAACCTAATTCAGCAAATAAATTATTTAACTCCTCACAAATTTCAGAACACTTTACCCCTGGTTTGATTAATTCTAATCCACGTTTATGAACTTTTACATTTGCTTCCCAAGCTTTTAAAGATGCATCATCAATTTCATTGACAAACAATGTTCGCTCTAAAGCAGTATAGTAACCTGAGATCATTGGAAAAGTATTTAAAGATAATATATCTCCATCTTGTAATGCTCTATTTGTTTTTGGATTATGCGCTCCATCTGTATTAATGCCTGACTGAAACCAAACCCAAGTATCCATATATTCTGCATCAGGATAAGACTTTGCTATTTCTCTCTCCATTTTATCTCTTCCAGCTATTGCAATCTCCAATTCTGATTGACCAGGTTTTATGTGTTTTACAATTTCCTCAGCACCTAAATCAGCAATACGAGCACCATTTTTAATTATTGAAATTTCTTCATCTGATTTAATCATTCTTTGTTTCATTAAATGCTTTGAAATATCTTTAAAAATAGCGATACTAAAAATCGAGTTTAATTTTTCTTTTATATCTAAAGTTACATGATCATTTTCAATTCCAATTGTTTTTGGAGGATCATCTCTTCCAATTATAGATACAATAGCTTTTAAAAAATTATCTCTTTTCCAATCAGTATAGATTACGTTATTACAATGTGATCTTCTCCAAGGTTGACTCGCATCTATATTTGCAGAAATAGTTACTATTTTATCTTTTGTGACTACGCATCCATATGGTCTTCCAAATGAACAATAAATAAACCCTGTATAATAAGCAATGTTATGCATCGAGGTTAGAATTGCCATATCCATGTTATTATTCGACATAACATCTCTAAGTTTTGATACTCTATTTTTGTACTCTCTATCTGAAAAGGGAAGTTTTACTTTTTCACCATTATTCAATTCAAAAAAATCTGGTCTTTCCATAGAAAACTAATTTAAACCAATAAACCTTCTATTGGATTGCATGATCATGCTGTAATAGAAAATTGCAATAAATATAAAAAAGCCACCAATAATTGTGTTTGTTGCTGGGACCTCATTGATACCGAGCCATGGTAACCAAACCCAAAATATTCCTCCAATTACTTCTGTCAAAGATAACAAGGTTAAATCGGCAGCAGGAATATTTTTTGAACCAATTGAGTATAGTATCAAACCTGCACAAACTAAAGTTCCATGAGTTGCAAACAAAGCTTCATTTTTACTAGAAGATAAAAATTGACTGTCATTTAAAATCAACATTACCGATGAAAATAAAAAACAAAATAAACCTGCAATTGCTACTGTTGTAAATTTAGGTGTTTCTTTTCTCCAACGCAAAGTTACAGAAAAAACAGAAAATCCAAGAGCAGATGCTAAACCAAAAACAAGTCCAGGCAAAGAGTTTGTTCCACCTGTTCCAAAAGCCATTACAACAATTCCAAATGTTGCAACTAAAATTGCCACCCATACTGTAAGTGAAATTTTTTCTCTTAAAAATAAAAACCCTAACAACGCTGTTATAAATGGCATTGCAGCTAAACATAAAAGGGTTACTGCAGCACTAGTATTTGTGATTGACCATATAAAAGTCATCATAGCTGTGCCCAATCCAATGCCGCCTAAAATACCAGAAATACCAACTTTAAAATAGTTTTTATAAAAATCTAATCCCTCTTCAAAATATAGATAAAGATTTAATAAAATGAATATTACCAATCCCCTTGTAAATAAATATTGCCAAGGAACCAACTGGGGTTGATCAATATGCCTTACAACATACGGTCCAAAAGACCATAATAGTCCAGCAAAAAGAACTATTGGTATTGCAACTTTTGGATTTTTTAGATCGAGCATTCCGAATTTTTAATCTTATTTTAAATTTGAGACAAGAAAATACGATTAGTTGATCAAAAATTCATTAAGACCTGATGCTGAGTAAACATCTATTAAATTTCCTTTATTGAATACTGAAACACCATCTTTAAATACACCCCAAGCGTTAGATTTAACAAAAGGCTCGATTTTATAAGACTCTTGTCCCTCAAATACCTCAAATTGAACAAGGCCATTTTTATCAAAGGTTAATTTTCCTTTAACAAATCTCGTAAATTTTTTCTTTTTGGAAAATTTATTTTTTAGTTTTGCAAATATTGGCTTTTCTACTTTTAAACCTAAAGATTTAAATAACAAAGGGATTACAAAAAATCTAAAACAAGCAACTGAGGAAATGGGATTGCCTGGTAAACCAAAAAAACATTTGTTGTTATTAAATTTTGCAAACATGATTGGTTTTCCTGGTCTAATTGCAACTCCTTTAAAGTGATTTTTAAGTTTAAATTGATTAATAACACTTGGAATAAAATCAAATTTTCCTTTAGAGACGGCTCCAGAAGTAATTAGGATGTCTGTTTTAGACTTTAATTGTTTAGATATTTGTTCTTTAAATAATTTTTGATCTTTATCTCTTAAGATTTTTTGAATAGTAAAATTTACAGGTAAACTTTTGATTAAAGAGTTTAGATAAATTGTATTTGAATTTCTTATTTTCCAAGAAGGTATATTTTTTTTGTCAGATAATTCATTTCCTGATGGGTAAAAGACTATATTTACTTTCTTTTTAACTAAGACTTTATCTATACCTAATGTTTTTAAAGATAAGATATGAGCAGGATTTATTAATTCTCCTTTTCTAATTATTTTATTTCCTTTTTTATAATCTGAGCCTTTTGGTCTAATAAATTCTGATTTTTTAATTTTTTTATTAATAATTATATATTTTGCTTTTTTTTTACTTGGAAAAAACTCAATATCCTCAATTGGAATAATGGTATCAAAAGGTTTTTTAATAATTGCACCTGTCATTACCTCAATACATGATAATTTGTTAACTTTTTTAATATAAGGGTTGTCCCCTGCTGCAATAGTTTTAAGAATTTTAAACTTTTGAAATGTATTTTTTGTTTCTTTTGAGTTTACTGCAAAACCATCAAATGCTGTATTATCATCGGCTGGATAATCTGATTTAGCAATTACCTCTTTGCTCGATATTCTGTTTAAAGCATCTTTTATTGAGACAATTTCACTGCCAATTTTTAATGGGTTGTTATTCAATTTACTTATTGCTGCTTTATAAGAATTCATATCTTTTTAGACGCCTCCTCTAAATCTATTTTAGTATTTATGTTTAAAAAACTATTATCGTCTTTAAGATCTAATTCAATTATTTCTGTTCCAATTTTATTAGCCCAATCTTCAACTTTTCTATCCCCTGCCTCTAAATCTTTTCTTAATTGATCTTTAAGCTCAGTTGACCACAAGCCAAAAATATTGTGTCTTTTTTCTCCACTTTTTAAAAAAAACAATTTTTTACTAGATTGTCTTTGAGCGGTCATCATTTGATCAATAATTTCGATTTTGAAAAAAGGTGTGTCACAAGGAAATGTCATAATCCACTTATAATTTTTTGAATTATCTATTATCCATTCCATTGAAGATAGCACGCCAACTAGAGGTCCTAGCTGTCCATCCATAACATCATTTGAGTAAAAAACATTGCTTATTATTTTCTTACTTTCCTCATTTGAGATGATTAAAATTTCTTTAAATCTATTCTTAAGTTTTTGGATTGTATGATCAATTAAAGTTAAGTCTCCCAATTTGGCATTTGCTTTATTCCCACCAAACCGTCTTGATTTTCCACCAGCTAATATAACTGGCAAAACATTGTTTTCGCTCATTAAATTAAATATAAGTCATATATCGTTTTAATAAAGATCAATAAATGGACTTAGAAATTTTAAAAATTGCTTCAGATACTAAAAACCATAGAGTTTTAAAAAATTGTTCTCATTTTGCTAAATTTAAAAACCCATTATGTGGAGATAAAATGAATGTAAGTCTTATAGTTAAAGAAGATAAAATTACTGATTTTGCTTATGAATGCAAATCGTGTGTTTATTGCCAAGCTTCAGCAAGTATTTTGTCAAAAACATCTATTAATAAATCTATTAAAAAAATAAAAGAAATTATAACTATTGCTAACAATTTTTTTGAAAATGCATCTGAAAAATTTCCAAAAGAGTGGAAAATATTAGAAAAACTTTTTAATAAAAAAAATATTTCAAGAAAAGAGTGTCTTTTGTTACCTTTCAAAACATTGGCAAAGGCCTTAAAATCTTAATATGAAAAAAGATCGATTAATTAAATCTTTACTAGCAGGACTTTTTTCTGCAATCACAATAGGTGCTTTAACTTATTTAACTTACAAAACTACATTTGGTTTATTTTTGATTGCTTCATTTGGATCATCAATGGTTTTATTGTATGGATTTCCAGAAAGTCCTTTTGCACAGCCTAAAAATATATTTTTTGGTCATTTTTTAACATCTGCTGTTGGAATTATTGTTTTAAATTTTGTACCACTTCCAATTTATATAACTATTCCAATAGGTGTGGGCTTAGGAGTTAGTTTAATGATCCTTTTAGATGTGACTCATCCACCTGCAGGCGGAAATCCAATTATAGTTATCATTGGAAGTGTTTCTTACGATTATTTGTTAAGTCCAATTATACTTGGATCAATAATTATTTTAGTATTTGGGATAGTTATCAATAAGTTTGTATTAAAAAAAAAGTACCCTCAAAAATGGATATAAAATACAACGTATCAAAAATTAAAGGTTCAAAAGAGGAAATCGTAAAAGATGCTGTATCTGTTGAGGAACCTTTAGAAATGCGCCTTAAATATAAAAAGAATGGAAAAATTGAAACGCAAAATATATCTATAACAATGAGGACACCTGGAAATGATGAAGATTTAATTAGAGGATTTTTATTTAATGAAAGAATAATTGAGAATATGGATGAAATAGATAGCATTCAACATATAGGTGATCCTGTTGGAGATTATAATTTACATAACGTAATTGAAGCTACAATAAATAAAACAGATAATTTAGATATTGGTAAATTAAAAAGAAACTTCGTAACAAATTCCTCGTGTGGGGTATGTGGAAAAACTTCATTAGACTCAATTGAAGTATTAAAAAATGGTAAATTAGATTCGCATTTTCCAAAAATAAAAGAGGAGATAATTTTAAAATCTCCAAGTCTATTGATGAATGAGCAGTCTGAGTTTGCGAAAACTGGTGGAATTCATGCTAGTGCATTAATTGATGAAGCAGGTTCGGTAATAGCTACCCGTGAAGATGTTGGAAGACATAATGCTTTAGACAAATTGTTAGGTCATACAATTCAAAATGGACTGCTTGATATAAAAGCTCAGTTTATTGCCTGCTCTGGAAGGTTGAATTTTGAGCTAGTTCAAAAGGGATTAATGGCAAATATTGGTATTATGGCTGGTGTGGGTGCGCCTACGAGTCTCGCAGTGGATCTTGCTAAACGTTTTGACATGACTCTATTAGGTTTTGTAAAAGAAAGTGGCTTTAATATTTATAATAATAAAAAAAGGGTAGTATTAAGCTAATTTATAAAGAGTATGTCTAAAAACATAAGTAATTTATCCGGAAGAATAGGCTTAAAAAATAACCTATTTCAAAAGCTATCTGACAGATCCTTGAATTCTAAAGATGATGCAGGAATGAAGGAAATAGCTGAGGAATACAAAATGGGTGTTTCAACTATTCACGGAGCGGAAAGTTTTTACGAATTTTTAAGACCCTCACACAGAGAGAAGAAAGCTTTTGTATGTAATGGAAGTGCTTGTATGTGCGCAGGTACACAAGAACCTTTAAAGAAAAAATTACAAGAAAAATTAGGTGACGATAAAGTTGGCGAGATGTTTTGTCTTGGCCATTGCTATGAAAATCATGCGTTTCACTATGATGGAGAAAATTATGCAGGTAATGACATCAATCAAATAGATCAAATCATTAAAGGTGAAAAAATAAAACAAGAAAAATTCTTTTCAAAAAGTTTTGCAATAACAAGTTTTTTAATGGATGATAAATTATCAAACTTTGATCAATTCGAAGAGCATTTAGAAAAATTTATTAAAACGGATAAAAAAGAAATCATAAAATCGTTATTATCTTCTAATCTAACAGGTAGAGGTGGTGCAGGATTTCCAACAGGAATGAAATGGGATTTCTGTAGTAAAACAAAATCAGAAAAAAAATATGTAGTTTGTAATGCTGATGAAGGAGATTCTGGTGCTTTCTCAGATAGATATTTATTGGAAGATCAACCACTTAAAGTGTTATTTGGAATGATAGTTTGTGGTTATGTAATTGGTAGCAATGAAGGAGTACTTTATATAAGAGGTGAATATCCAAAATCAATTGAAGCAATTAATGGATGCATTAATTCATTAAAAGAAGCAGGATTATTAGGTGAAAAAATATTAGGAACAGAATTTTCTTTTGATTTGAATATTTGTATTGGACAAGGTGCTTATATTTGTGGAGAAGAAACAGCTTTAATAGCATCTATTGAAGGTAGAAGAGCAGAGGTAGATGTAAGGCCTCCATTCCCTGTAACAGAAGGATTATACAAAAAACCAACTGTAGTTAACAATGTAGAAACATTAGCAGCTGCAACTGGAATTTTACTAAATGGAGCAGAAAAATTTTCATCAGTTGGAAATAAAAAATCTGCTGGAACAAAACTAGTTTGTCTAGATAGTTTTTTTAATAATCCTGGTGTTTATGAGATTGATATGGGAACACCAATGAAAAAAGTATTTGAAGAATATGGTGGTGGATACAAAGAAGATGTAAAAGCATTCCAAATTGGTGGACCTTTAGGTGGAGTAGTGCCTATATCAGAAATCGAAAAACTAAATTTAGATTTCCAAGAATTTACTAAAGCAGGTTTTATGTTAGGTCATGCGAGTGTTGTTAGTATTCCTAAAGATTTTAATATGGCTGAATACATTCATCACTTATTTGAGTTTTCAGCTGAAGAGTCATGTGGGAAATGCTTTCCTGGAAGAATTGGATCCTACAGAGGAAAAGAAATGTTTGATCAGTTAAAGAAAGGAACATCTAAAATTCCACTTAAACTTTTGAATGAATTATTAGTTACCATGCAAAAAGGATGCTTGTGTGCGCTTTGTGGAGCGATACCAACACCCATAATGAACATATTAAATTATTTTGGTGATGAAATTAAAAATGATATAGTAAAAGATAATTAATGAGTGCGGAAAAAAGAAAAGTTGCCTATATAGATGGAAAACCCTATGAAATAGGGCCAAATCATACATCCATTTTAAAATTTGTAAAAAGTTACTTGGGAGAAAAGAAGGTACCAACACTATGCGACGACCCTAACCTTGCACCTTATGGTGCTTGCAGAGTTTGCTCTGTTGAAGTTGCTCTGGAAAAAGACGGTCCAACTAAAGTAGTTGCATCATGTCATACACCTGTTGGAGAAAACCAACACATATTTACAAGTAATGATGGATTGCAAAACTTAAGAAAAAATATTGTTGAGTTAGTTTTAACAGACCATCCAATGAATTGTGATACTTGTGAAGTAGATAAAAATTGTGAACTTCAAACTGTAGCAAATGACTTAGGAATAAGCGACCATAGATATAATAACCCTAAACAACATAAAGGAACTCCCAAAGATACTTCTCACTCTTACATGAGAATGAATTTGGACAACTGTATAAATTGTGGAAGATGTGTAAGAGCATGTGATGAAATTCAAGGTTCATTTGTTTTGACAATGAGTGGA
This sequence comes from uncultured Pelagibacteraceae bacterium, assembly GCA_902574735.1. Lineage (GTDB taxonomy): Bacteria > Pseudomonadota > Alphaproteobacteria > Pelagibacterales > Pelagibacteraceae > Pelagibacter. The sequence goes on along the minus strand of CACGOY010000003.1, from coordinate 38,376 downwards.
AGAGGATTTGAGTCTAGAATTACTACTGATAATGATATGCTCTTTGGAGACTCATCATGTGTATCTTGTGGTGCTTGTGCTCATACGTGTCCAACAGATGCTATTTCAGATGTATTTCAATCTAAATCAGTAAAAGTAGATAAAAAAGTTAGAACTACATGTTCATACTGCGGTGTCGGTTGTAATTTAGAGACTTCTGTAAAAGATGGAAAAGTTGTTGCAATAGATACTCCAAAAGAAACTGAAGTAAACGCAGGTCATACATGTATCAAAGGAAGATATGCATTTGGTTTTTATGATCATCCAGACAGACTGAGAAGTCCTTTGATTAAGAGAAATGGAAAATTTGAAGAAGTATCTTGGGATGATGCTTACGAATATATAAAGCAAAAATTAGAAAAGATTAAAAATGAGAGTGGCCCAGATGCTATTGCTGGTATTTCTTCAGCTAGATGCACTAATGAGGAAAATTATGTGTTTCAAAAAATGATAAGAGCAGCAATTGGAACAAATAATATAGATTGCTGTGCAAGAATTTGTCATTCACCTACTGCATGGGGAATGCAACAAACTTTTGGAACAGGAGCAGCAACTAACTCCACAGAGGATATTTATCATGCTGATTTATTTTTAGTCATTGGAGCAAATCCAACAAATGCTCATCCTGTAACTGGTGCAAAAATTAAACAACAGGTTATGAAAGGTAAAAAATTAATTGTGCTTGATCCAATTACTACTGATATTGCTAAACTTGCTGACTATCATATTAGATTAAGACCTGGAACAAACGTTGCTGTACTAAACATGATGCTTTACTACATTGTTAAAGGAAACTTATTAAATAAAGATTTTGTTGAAAACAGAACTGAAGGGTTTGATGAATTTTTAAATCACATTAATGGTTTAGATATTGATCATCTAGCAAGTGTTGCTGGTGTTGATAAACAATTAGTTAAAGAAGCAGCCATTGCATATGCAACAGCAAAAAATTCTATGGAGTTCCATGGTTTAGGAGTTACTGAGCACGAACAAGGTTCTAAAACTGTGATGTTGATTGCAGACCTTGCAATGATTACTGGCAACATAGGAAGAAGAGGTGTTGGAGTTAACCCTTTAAGAGGTCAGAACAATGTTCAAGGGGCTGCAGATATGGGGTGCCAACCTCACCAAGGTGCTGGTTATTTCCCAGTAGCTGATAAAAAAATTCAAGATTTTTACACTGAAAAATACGGTGCAGTCCACCCAACAAAAGCTGGATTGAAAATCCCAGAAATATTTGATGCTGCAATAAATAAGGAAGTAAAAGGATTATGGATTATTGGAGAAGATATTGTTCAGACTGATCCAAACAGTGCGCATGTTATTAAAGCAATGGAATCTTTAGATTTATTAGTTGTTCAAGAGATATTTATGAGTGAAACAGCAAAATTAGCAGATGTCGTTTTGCCAGGAACAACATTTTTAGAAAAAGACGGTACTTTTACAAACACAGAAAGAAGAGTTCAAAGAGTCAATAAAGCTGCTGAACCTTTACCAGGCACAAAACCAGATGGTGTCATTGTTACTGAAATGATGCAAAAGCTTGGATATGACCAGCCAACTTATGATGCTGATCAAGTATTAGCAGAAGTTGCGGATGTTGTTCCGTTCTTTAAAGGAATTACTAGAGAGAGACTAGGCAAACTTGGATTACAGTGGCCAGTAAAAGAAGATGGAACAGATACAAAAATTTTACATGAAAAAGAGTTTAAGCTTGGAAAAGGAAGATTAAAGTCTTTTGATTGGAAAGAATCTACAGAAATTAAAAATAATATTAGAGAGTATCCACTAATTCTTACCACTAGTAGAGTTTTACAGCATTATAACGCAGCAACTATGACAAGAAGAACCAAAAATTTAAATATTGTTGATGAAGATATATTACTAGTGAACCCTATAGATGCTAAAGAAAGAGAATTAAATAACGGCGATATAGCAAGACTTTACTCAGGCAGAGGTGAGGTTTCATTAAAAGTTGAGGTAACAGATAGAGTAAAAGAGGGAATTGTTTTCACAACTTTCCATTTTCCAGAACACATGGTCAACATGGTTACAGGTGATGGTAAAGATGAAGAGACAAAATGCGCAGAATATAAAGTTTCTGCAGTTCAAGTTCAAAAAATATCAAATAAATTTAAAACAGAAATTTCTCCATCCGAAAAACAAGCTGAAATTGTAAGAAATTAAAAAATTCTTCAAAAATTTTTAAAATTTTATTTTTTAGGTTAAAATATTTTTAAAAAAAAAGGAGTTAAAATGAAAGCATATATAATGGGTAACTACACAGAAAAAGCTTTTCAAGGTTTCATGAAGGATCCTACAAGTGATAGAAAAGCGGTTGTAGAACAATTAACAAAAGCAGTTGGTGGAACAATTCATAGTATGGACATCGTTAGAGGTTCATATGATTTTATTGTTGTGACTGATATTGGAGCGTTTGAAAATTTTGCTGCAATTAAATTAGTTGTTGAAGCATCTGGTGCTGTTAAGAATATGACAATGTTAGAGGCAATAGACTTTACGAAAGCTACGACTAAAGCAAGTCAGATAGGCTATAAACCACCAGGACAATAGGTAATTATTTTTTTTCGTCGTTATCTACGACTAGGCAGATTTCTGATTTAGTCAGGAATCTGCGACCTGTTCCATTATCCAATGAAAACATTCCACCTATTCCTTTAACAGCGTCAATTGTTAGATCAGTATGTTTCCATTTTTCATACTGATCACCATTCATATAAAAAGGCACTCCCCCAATTTCTCCTAATTTTACATCATTATCACCTAAAGGAAATTCGCCCTCCTGAAAACACATGGGTGCACTACCATCGCAGCATCCACCAGATTGATGAAACATTAATTTTTCACCATATCTTTCCTGTAGTTCAGATAATAAGTTTAACGCTGAATTTGTTGCAGATACTTTCATTTTTAAAGTACGGCCCATGATTTAGAATCATGGGCCAGTATATATTATTGATTAAAAGAAGCCTAATTTTTTCTCAGCATAAGAGACATGTAAGTTCTTATTCTGTCTGTAATGATTAAGCATCATTTTATGAGTTTCTCTTCCAACTCCTGATTGTTTGTAACCGCCAAATGGAGAGTGGGCTGGGTAGGCATGGTAACAGTTAGTCCATACTATTCCTGCCTGTATTGCTCTACCCATTCTGTAAGCAATATTACCATTTCTAGTCCAAACACCTGCGCCTAAACCATAAAGAGTATCATTAGCAATTTCTAATGCCTCTGCTTCATCTTTAAATTTAATTACAGATACAACAGGTCCAAAAATTTCTTCTTGAGAAATTCTCATTGAGTTGTCAGCTTCAAAAATAGTTGGTTGAATATAATTTCCTTTTTCCAATCCACTATTAAGTTTACCAACTTCTCCACCTGCTAGAACTTTAGCACCTTCTTTTTTACCAAGATCTAAGTAAGACTTGATTTTTTCCATTTGCTCAACTGAGGCTTGTGCCCCAATCATTGTTTCCATTTTTAATGGATTGTCTTGAACGACGGCTTTAGTTCTCGCGATACATTTTTCCATGAATTTATCATAAATAGATTCTTGGACTAATGCTCTACTTGGACAAGTACAAACTTCACCTTGGTTTAGGTTGAACATTACAAAACCTTCAACACACTTATCTAAAAAATCATCATCTTTATCCATGATGTCCTCAAAGAAAATGTTAGGAGATTTACCACCTAACTCAAGTGTAATTGGAATAATGTTTTGTGCAGCATACTGCATAATCAATCTTCCAGTTGTTGTTTCACCGGTGAATGCAACTTTAGCAACTCTTTTTGACGATGCTAAAGGTTTACCTGCTTCTAAACCGAAACCACTTACAATGTTCACAACTCCTGGAGGTAATAGATCTCCAATAAGTTCCATCATTACCATAATTGAAGCTGGAGTTTGCTCGGCTGGTTTTAAAACTGAACAGTTTCCTGCTGCAAGTGCTGGAGCTAATTTCCATGTTGCCATTAACAATGGAAAATTCCATGGTACTATCTGGCCAACTACTCCTAAAGGTTCTGGTATATTGTAAGAGTATTGCGAGTTACTGATTTCAGCAACTGAGCCTTCCTCAGCTCTAATTACTCCAGCAAAATATCTCCAATGATCTATCACTAAAGCCATGTCTGCTGCCATACATTCTCTAATTGGTTTACCATTATCTAAACACTCAGCCACAGCTAGCATGTCTTTATTTTGTTCAAGAACATCTGCTATCTTGTTAAGAATAACAGATCTAGTTGTAATATCTGTTTTTCCCCATTCTTTAAAAGCTGCATGAGCCGCATCTAATGCTGCTTCAACATCTTTTTCATTTGATCTTGCAACAGAACAGATAATCTCGTTCGATATCGGGCTTGGATTATCAAAATATTTGCCTGATAAAGGCTCTACAAATTTCCCATTTATGTAGTTTCCATATTTAGCTTTAAATGGAAATTTTACTTTTAAATGAGATGTGTCCAGAGCTGACGACACTTTCAATGCTTCTGCACTCATTTTTTCCTCCTTAAGTTAAGTACATTAAGTATATAAATTCGAAATTAACTTGTTTATTTCAGTCGTTTTTGAATTTAAAAGAGATTGAAGACTGAATAATTTTTAAACCCAAATTTATAATAAATTAATTAAAGACTGTTAATTTGATCTTGTAAATGTGTTATTTTGAATTCAACTTTAAATTGTAAAAAGACTTATTGAATTTAACTACAAAACTATGATTATCTAAATATGGAATTATTAAAAGACAAATTTGGCAGAAAATTCCCCTACATAAGATTGTCCATAACAGATGTATGTAATTTTAAATGCGGCTATTGTTTACCTAATGGTTTCAAAATTGACAAAAGTGATAATAGAACTTTTTTAAGTTTAGAAGAAATTAAAAGATTAGCTAAAGGTTTATCAGAATTGGGAGTAAGTAAGATTAGATTAACTGGTGGAGAACCTACAATTAGAAAAGATTTTTATGAAATTGTAAAAGCAATAAAAAATAGTTCAGGAATAAATAAAACTGTAATCACTACTAATGGATATAAACTTGACAAATTTGCAGAGCAGCTTGTGGAAAGTGGTTTAGATGGAATTAATATAAGTATTGATAGCTTAGATAAAAATAAGTTTCATAAAATTACAGGACATGATCGATTAAATGAAATTTTAAATGGTATTGAAAAACTACAGAAACTAAATTTTAAAAATATTAAAATTAACGCTGTTCTTTTAAAAGGAGTAAATAGTAATGATAAAGATTTTAAACAATGGTCTAATTACATAAAATCAAATCCAGTAGATTTTAGATATATTGAATTGATGCAAACGGGAGACAATTTGGATTATTTTAAAAAATATCATATCTCTTCAAAAGTATTCACTGACTTTTTGATTAAAAATGATTGGATAATACAAACTCTTGGAAAAGATGCTGGTCCATCTAAAAATTATATAAATCCAGAATTTAAGGGAAAATTTGGAGTTATTGCTCCTTATTCAAAAGATTTTTGCAAATCTTGTAACAGATTAAGAATTACATCTAGAGGAGACTTAAGATTATGTTTGTTCGGAAATACTGGAATAAATATAAGACATTTAATTCAAAGAGATGACCAAACTGAAGAGTTAAAAGATTTAATTTTGAAACAATTAAATTTTAAAAAAGAATCTCATTACTTAGAACTTGGTGAAACTGGTTTAACTAATAACCTTTCAGTAACTGGCGGATAATGAAAAATTTAAAAATAATTAAAAAAAATGATTTAAAAGATTGGGCTGAGGAATTGTTCCAAAAAAATTCATATAATATGGTAGATGTATCTTCAAAGAAAGAAACTTTCAGAAGAGCGCTAGCAACAGGAAAAATTTTTGTAGGTGAAGAAGTTTTTTCATTAATTAAATCAAATCAAATGCCTAAGGGGGATCCCATTTCTTTAGCAGAAGTATCAGCTATATTGGGTGTAAAGAAAACAAGCGAAATTATTCCATTATGCCACCCTCTTTCAATTGATCATATTTCGACAAAAATTATATTGGATGATGAAACTTACTCACTTGACGTTTTTTGTGTTGTTTCAACATTTTCTAAAACTGGTGTAGAGATGGAAGCAATTATGGGAGTAAATAGTGCTTTAATAACCATTTATGATTTAAGCAAAATAGTAAATCCACATTTAAAAATTTCTGACATAAAATTATTAATAAAAGAAGGTGGAAAAAAAGGATTATGGAAAAATCCAGATGGGTTACCAGAATTTTTAAAAGAAATATTTAATTAATGAAAATATCTGTTGAGTTGTTTGGGGCTGCAAGAGAATTCAGCAAAACAAAGTACTTAGAATTTAATTTTTCAAAATCTTGTAAAATAATTGACATTAAAAAAAAACTTTATGAGCATGTTGATAATAAATTTAATGGAAATTTAAATTATAAAGAGATTATAAAAAGTTCAGCATTTTGCTCAGACAAAGATCAACTAATAAAGGAAAACCAAATTTTGAATAAAAATCAAATAATTGGAATTATTCCACCAATTGGAGGTGGTTAATGCTCCATGCAAAAATTATAGATTCTTCAATTGAAAAAATTGAAATTTCCAAAGCAGAACATTTTTTAAAATCAGAAAAATTTGGTGCAGTAATTTATTTTGTTGGAGTTGTTAGAGATAATAATGAAAATAAAAAGGTTAATGGAATTACATACGATGCAAAAGACACAATGGTAATTAAGAGTTTTGAAGAAATTTATAATGAGACAGAGCAAAAACTAGGGATTAAAAATAAGGCTGTTTTTATTGAACATGTAAAAGGTCACCTAAAACTTTCTGAAAAAAGTATACTTGTAGGTGTGGCTTGTAAGCATAGAGATGAGGCATATCGACTATCAAGATTTATTATAGAAGAAATAAAGAAAAGATCACCTATATGGAAAAAGGAACATTATGAAAATGAAGATAGTAAATGGCTTAAAGGTATTTCATTAACAACATGAAATTGAATAAATTTAAATCTTCAGAAATTACTCCTGAAAATTGTTATATAAATAGACGTCAATTTCTTAAAGAAATGGGTATCATAACTGGAACTGCTTTCGCCTCTCAAAATATTATTACATCTGCTTTATCTTATACCCCTGAAACTGAGCGAAAAATAACTCCTTATAAATTTGCAACTACTTACAACAACTATTACGAATTCGGGACAAGTAAGTCTGATCCACATAAAAACTCTAAAGATTTTATAACAAAGCCATGGGATATTAAAATTGATGGAGAAGTAGAAAATGAAATTACTTTGTCAGTTGAGGAAATTAAAAACATGATCCCAAGTGAAGAAAGAATATACAGATTTAGATGTGTTGAAGGTTGGTCGATGGTAGTACCATGGTTAGGTTTTCCGCTCAATAAACTATTAAATAAAGTTAAGCCAACATCTAAGGCTAAATTTGTAAAATTTACATCTGTATATGATCCAGATCAAATGAAAGGACAAAGATTTCCAGTATTGAACTGGCCGTATAAGGAAGGTTTAAGAATCGATGAAGCCATGCATCCATTAACAATAATGGTTAATGGTCTTTATGGAAAAGAACTACCAAATCAAAACGGTGCACCTTTAAGATTGATTGTGCCATGGAAATATGGATTTAAGAGTGCAAAGGCTATTGTTAATATAAAATTCGTTGAAAAAATGCCTATCTCATCTTGGATGAATGCTTCACCAAAAGAATATGGTTTTTATTCAAATGTTAATCCTAATGTATCACACCCAAGATGGTCTCAAGCGACTGAAAGAGTAATTGGTGAGAATATATACTCACCAAGAATTAAGACAGTAATGTTTAATGGTTATGGAGATGAAGTTGCAGGTCTTTATGACGGAATGGATTTAAGAAAAAATTTTTAATTAAATGATAAGAATTTTCAAACCCACAATCTTTGTATTGTGTTTAGTTCCTTTTATAATAATAGCTTATCAAATTTTATTTAATAAACTTGGAGCAGAACCAGTAAAACAAGTAACTCATCATACAGGAGAGTGGACATTAAGATTTATTTTACTGTCTCTGGCAATGACACCTCTTAAAAATATTACAAAAATTTTAGCTTGGATAAAATATCGAAGGATGTTGGGATTATTTGCTTTTTTTTACGGAACTTTACATTTGCTTACTTATATTGGTTTAGATTATCAGTTTAATTTAGATCCAATTATTGATGATGTTTTGAATAAAAAATTTATTTTTATAGGATTTGCTGCGTGGCTTTTGATGTTACCTCTTGTTGTTACTTCAAATCAAAAAATGGTACTTATCTTAAAACAAAACTGGAAAAAAATTCACAGACTATCGTATTTAATTGGTATTTTTGCTGTTCTACATTTTATCTGGTTATCTAAGACTATTTTTTTTGAGCCATTGATATACTTAATAATTCTAATAACTCTTTTAACCTTAAGATTAGATTTTATTAAATTTTTATTAAAGAAAAAATCTGTTACTTGATATTTTTTTATTCATATTTTTTATTAAAAGACTATATTTGTCTTATGGACGAAAAAATTAAGAATGAGTTACAATCTGCTACATTTAATAGACTTATAGAACATTTAAGAGAGAGAAAAGATGTTCAAAACATTGATCTAATGAATCTTGCTGGGTTTTGCAGAAATTGTCTTTCTAAATGGTACCGCGAAGAAGCTCAAAAAAAAGGAATTGAGATTTCAGATCCTGATGCTAGAGAACACGTTTATGGTATGCCTTATACTGAATGGAAAGAGAAATACCAAAAGTAATTATTTCTCTTTTAATCTTGGAAATAACTCCACAAAATTACATGGTTTGTGTTTGATATTTAGTTGATGAACAAGGATTTTATCCCAAGCGTCTGTTACACCTCCTGAAGAACCTGGAAGTGCAAATACATACTTTCCATTCGCAAGTACTGCACATGCCCTTGATTGAATAGAAGATGTGCCAACTGTAGATAGGCTTATGTATCTAAATATTTCACCAAAACCTGGTATTTTTTTATCTGCTATTTCATCAATTGCTTCTGGAGTAATATCTCTTCCAGTTAATCCTGTTCCACCAGTTGTAATAATTACATCAATTTTTTTAATTTTTGTCCAAATCTTTAAAATTTTTTTAATGTCTTTTTTACTATCTTTGCAAATTTCTCTCTCAACTAAATTATGACCAGCCTTGTTTATTTTTTTTACAAGAATGTTTCCAGATTTATCTGTTTTTAAAGTTCTTGTATCTGTTACTGTTAATAGTGCTATATTTACTTTCATAATAATTGAATGATTATATTACCTATTTTATTTTTTGTAACTGCTATAATATATTCAAGTGTAGGGTTTGGTGGTGGCTCTACTTATCTTGCATTGTTACTTCTTTGGGGCGTTCCATACTCTATCTTTCCAATAATAGCTTTAACCTGTAATATTATTGTAGTTTCAGGAAATTCAATTAATTATATAAGAGCAGGAAATTTAAATTTTAGGTTACTTATACCATATTTAATCGGATCTATTCCTTTTGCATTTATAGGAGGTTCTCTAAATATTGAGAAAAATATTTTTGAAATAATATTATTTTTTGTTCTAGGTATTGCAGGAATTTTGTTGTTATTTAATTTTAGATCTTATGGAAATAACTCAAAAACATATAAATCTTTAGCTATCTATTTTTCAATTCCTATCGGTATAGTGTTAGGTTTTGTTTCTGGTTTAGTGGGCATTGGAGGAGGAATATTTTTAAGTCCTATATTGTATTTATTTCGTGCAGCAAACCCAAAAAATATTACAATAATGGTATCTTTATTTATTTTAATAAATTCAGTTTTAGGAATTCTAGGTCAGATAACAAAAAATATAGAAATTAGTGAAATCAAAAATTATATTATTTTACTAGTAGCTGTTTTAATTGGTGGTCAAATAGGTAATTTTTTAAATATAAAAATATTTCCAACAAAAATTCTTGCTTTAATTACATCATTGCTAGTTATTTTTGTTGCTTTAAGAATAGGATATAACTTTATGTAATGTTACTTAAAAAATTAAAAAAATTTTATCGACCTTTTTTAATCACATACATTTTTGTAAGCATTGCAATTAGTTTTTATCCCTCTTTTGATTTTTACTCATTTAAAGGACAGGTAATTATAATTTCAGTCTCAATATTTAATGGAGTATTAGGAATATTTATTAAGAAATTATAATACGTAAGGCTCGGGTCTTGCATTACTTTGCAAAACTCTCTCAACAGCAAATACGCTGATGTCAATTGTTTGATAACTTCCTGTTGTAATTAATTCTGTTAAAGCTCTTCCTATTCCTGGGGCTTGCATTAATCCTCTTCCGGTAAAACCTGAAGCCATATAAACGTTTTCGTATTTTGGATGCTTTCCAACCACAGCATTATTATCTAATTTATTACAATCATAATACCCTGCCCAACCGCCAGTTAGTTTTAATTCCTCAAAAATGGGAATTCTTTTAGCCAGAGCCGGCCATACTAATTCCTCAAAATCGTTCCAAGCTGGTTCTAGATCATCTGCATCAAAGACTGATATTGGTGATCCAGCTAGATATTCTTTTCCCTCAGGTCGCCAATAAACACCCGTTGTAAGATCTCCTGTTAATGGCATTTCTGGAATATGTTTTGGACATTTAACTCTAAAAACTGTGTGTTTTTGTGGAACTACAGGAATGTCTTCTAGTAATTCTTTTGTCCAACACCCTGCAGCTGAAACGATTGTTTTGGCGTTTATCTCAGAAAGGGACTTTACTTCCCCTTTGATAAACTCTGCTCCAAGATCAATTGCCTTTGACTTTAGTGCGCTATGAAAAAGAAAAGGATCGATCCACCCTTCGCTTTTATTATCTGTAAAAGTTGCTGTTTCAATTCCTTCATTGTTTATATAAGGAAATACATTATTAAGTTCTGATCCCTTAATGTTCTTTGTACCTGCATCACAAGCTTTATGATTTTCGAGAGCTCTATATTGTTCTTCAGCATGTTCTGGACCAAACATAAGTAGATATCCATTTGGTACCATGCTTGCTGTTGGATTTGGATTTTTTTCAGTTTTTAACAGTTCGGGTATACTGAATATGAATTCTTTAGCAAATTTTCCTAGTAAAATATTTTCTTTTTGAAAAAATTGTCTTCTAAATCCTCCAAGTGATAAAGGGAAAGAAGCAGTTTTATAAGTTGGGTCTCTTTCAATAACTTTTACTTTTCTGCCTTCCTTAGATAGAAAGTAAGCAGTTGCAGCACCAATAATACCTCCGCCAATAACGACTACATCATCCATAATTAATTTAAAATCATTAAATTAAAATTTAACAAAAGTGCATAACTACACCACAAAAAATAAGGTGTCATTAAATACGCACTGAGCCTGCTTATATCTTTATATTTTAGAAACAAAATTACAATGAATAAAATTATCACAATTAAATTTATTAAGGCTAGTTCTATATTTTTAAACCCAAAAAAAACGATACTCCAAGTTGTGTTAAATAGTAGATGAATAAAATATAAGCAAACTAGGTTTAACTTATTACTTTTTATCCAAATGTTCCAAATTGCTAGAGCCATTAAAAAATACAAGATTGTCCATACTGGTGCAAATATCCAATCTGGTGGATTGAAAAATGGTTTGTTTAATAGAGAATACCAAGGATCTTTGAATTTAATTGTTAAAATACCTCCTGTAAATGATGCGGTAAATGTAACAATTAAAAATAGAAATAAAGATATAAATTTATTTTTAAGCATTTAAATACTATACAACAGAATATAATGAAAAAAACAATTTGGATCACTGGAGGTAGCACTGGAATTGGAAAAGCATTAGCCATCAAGTTTGCTTATGAAGGATGGAATGTTGCTATATCTGCAAGACGCGAAAATTTACTAAAAGAATTATCAGAAAAGTTTGAAAATATTTATGATTTTAGTTTAGATGTAACAAATAAAAATGATTGTAAAATTATTTTTGATCAAATTGTTGAAAAGTTTGGAGGAGTTGATATTTGCTTTTTTTCAACTGGAACATGGGACCCAAAGAAAGAAAAGGATATAGATGTTGAACAAATTGAAAATGTATTTCGAGTAAACTTTTTTGGAACTGTTAATTCTATTAAAGCTGTTGAACAATATTATAAAGACAAGAAAGATGGTGCAATTGTAATTGTATCTTCTATTGCAGGCTACAGGGGTTTGCCTAATTCAACAGGGTATGGCCCATCAAAATCTGCTTTAAATAATCTTGCTGAAAGTCTTTATTTTGATTTTGGCAGATTTAATGTACGAGTTTCCTTAGTTTCTCCAGGTTTTATAAAGACACCTATGACTGATAAAAATGATTTTAAAATGCCTTTTTTAAAAACTCCTGAGTATGCTGCAGAAAAAATTTATGATGGATTAATAAAGAAAAATAATTTTGAAATACATTTTCCAAAAGAATTAACTTTAACGCTAAAATTTTTTAGTATTTTGCCATACAGAATATATTTTTATTTAGTAAAAAAACTTACTAAGTTTCAAAAAAAATAATTATTCCTTAACAAAAAAAACAGTTAGTTCAGCAACTTTAAAACCGAATTTTGTCATTTTTGCTCTGTTGATTGCAACTTTTTCATCTTGCATAAATATCCAATCATCAAAGGTAATTTTTATCTCTTTTCCTTTCACAGGGACTAATAAAACATATTCAAATTTAAAAGCAGGACCATAAGAATATCCTTTTGCTTTTCCAACCACATCAGAAGCTGTGCCTTCATAATTATGCTCGTCTAGTTTTGTGATATGCCATTGTCTATCTTGTACTTCACCATCATCCCAATTAAATTTCTCATCTAATATAAGTTTTTTCCCATCCCAATTTCCATTTAAAGTTGCTGAAAATTGTCTTGTAACTTTACCTGATCTGTTTTGAAGAATACCCCATGCTTTTACATTGCCTGACAAATACTCTTCTATTACAAGTCTTGGTTTTTTATCTTTAAAATCTTGAGGTTTCATAGATTGATTACTTGAACAACTTGTAATCAATCCAAAAAAAATTATCAATAAAATTGATTTAATATTAGAAAAAATAATCATAGGTATCTTATCTGTTTTGTAATGAGAATTGGATCAAATCTATATTTTTTGATTTAAACCCTGCTTCACAATAAGATAAATAAAAGTGCCACATTCTTTTAAATTTATTATCAAATCCTTGCTTAGAGATCTCTTCCCATTTTTTAAAAAATTCATCACGCCAAATTTTAAGTGTATTCGAATAATGGAGTCCATAAGAATTATATTGATTGATAGCTAAACCATTATTTTGTGACAAATCGTATAATTTTTTTTTTGATGGTAAGAAACCGCCTGGAAAAATATACTTTTGAATGAAATCTTCTTTAGTTTTATATCTATCAAATAAATTATCATCTATTGTTATAGCTTGTATAGCTGCACTTCCTTCACTAACGAGATTAGTCTTTATTGTTTTAAAATAATTTTCTAAATAATTTTGCCCAACAGCCTCTATCATCTCTATTGATGCAATTGAATTATATTTTTGTTTTACATCTCTATAATCCATAAATTGAATATTAATTTTTTCATTAAGACCATTTTTAAATATTCGATTTGATGCATACTCAAATTGTTTTTTTGAAATTGTTATACAATCAAGTTTTACATCATGATTTTTACCTACATATTCTGCAAAACCACCCCAACCACATCCTATTTCTAAAATTTTATTTCCTGATTTTGGTTTAATTAATTCAACTAATTTTTTATACTTGTTAATTTGTGCCTTCTCTAAATCATTGTCCTTTTGATCAAAAATGGCGCTTGAATAAGTTAAGGTTGGATCAAGCCATAAAGAGAAAAATTCATTTCCCAAATCATAGTGTTTTGAAACATTTTTTTTACTTCTGGATTTATTATTTTTTAAAAGAAAATTTCTTATTCTATTGAATAATGAAAAGTCTAGTAATCCTGAAAATTTGTACACTAGTTTTATGTTTTTAGCTGTCAATTCAATTAAATTTGTTAAATCATCTGTCTCAAAATCACCTCGCATATAAGCTTCTGCAAGTCCCGTGCTACCACTTTTAACAATTTGATAAGTTAATCCAGGTTTGTTTATTTTAATTTTTACTTTAAGCTTTTGACTTCGATCACCAAATAAATATTTCTCGTCATCATAATTTGTCAGAATAAGATGTCCTTTTTTGATTAATTTTAGTGAACTAAAAACAATTTTATCTGACCAATTATTTAAATTCATTTACTTTCTATTGTAATATTATTTTTTAATTTAATCTTTTTTGCTATGAGTTTTATTCTTTTTGCCCATAATTTAAATGCTTCATAATGAATAGCTCCAATGATCTTAAAAGTCATTAATGGGTGAGTTAAATAAGATAATATTAAATTTTTATTATTAAAATCCTTTGATATACCATCTTGAGAGGCAAACAAAAGTTTACCATCTTTATCATTCTGGTTAATTACTACTGATAGTTGTTCTCTTGGATTAAGTGTTTTAAAATGGTACTCACAATCCATCTCTATAAATGGCGAAACATAAAATTTTTTTTTACATTTATTTTGAACTGTTTTTTCATCTTGAGCTTTAAAAATATATGTATGTTGCTCACCGAAGGTATTTTTTACCTCATAAAAAATAGAAATTAATTCTGAGTGCTTGTTATATATAAAATATGTACTTAAGGGGTTAAATACATAACCAAAGATTCTTGGATAACATAACAATTTTATACTTATATCCTCTTTCATAATTCCAATATTCCTTAGATTTTTTTTAACCCATAATTTTATCGAGGATCCATCTCTGTCTCCGTGATCTTTGTCATAAAAACTTATAATATTAAATTTATTGTATGAAAAAAATTTTATATATTTGTTAATTTGCTCTAACTCGTTTAAATCTATTAATAGTGAAAATACATTATATTTAAAATAATGTTCTTTAGGTTTGAATCTTTTATGTATTACTTTTCCAGTATAAATTTTTGAATTCTTAATCATCTATGGCTTTTATCATTTCAATGGATGATTTAATTCCATCTTCATGAAAACCATATCCAAAATAACTCCCACAAAAAAGTAAATTTTTTTTATTTTGTAAATTTTTTAATTTATCTTGGTTATCTAGTGCTGATTGATCGAAATATGGATGAGTAAAATTTACTTTTTTTAATATTTTATCTTCATTAATTTTGAAATTTGGATTTAAGGTTAAAAAAATGTTTTTATTGAAATCTAAATTTTGTAGGAGATTTAACCAATAAGTTATAGAATTATTTTCTACGTTATTTTTATCTACGCTTGAATTCCAAGAGCTCCATATATCTTTATTATTAGGCATTATACTTTCATCTGTATGTATGACAGCTATATTTTCTCTATATTTAAACTTAGATAAAATCTCCTGCTCTTCTTTAGTTGGCTCATCAATTATTGATAATGCTTGATCTGCGTGACTAGCTAAAACCACTTTGTCATAACTAAAGAATTCACTTTTATCTCCATAATATAAGTCAATTCCATTTGATTTTCTTATTAATCTATTAACATTATAATTTTTATAATATTCACCACTTATGCTTGAAAGTACTTTTGTAACATAAGTCCGGCTTCTTTTGGCGACTGTGTACCATTGCGGTCTGTTTTTTAATTTGAATAAACCGTGATTTTGGAAGAATTTTAGGAAAAATTTTAAAGGCATTTTACTTGCTTCATACGGTGGCATAGACCAAATAGCTGAAACCATTGGTATTAAATGAAAATTTATAAATGTATCAGATAATTTATTTTTAACTAAATAATCTCCTAAGGTAATTTTTTGATCAAATTGATTAATTCTTTCACAATTTTTATAAAACTTTAAAATGTCAAAAAACATTTTTAAAAAAGATTTATTAAATAAATTCGATTTATTTGCGAAAATACCTTTCAGACCTCTTCCACAATATTCAAATTTAGTATCTTTAACTGATACAGCAAAAGACATATCACTTTTTTCTATGTGAACTTTATTTTCTTCAAAAAATTTAATTAAGTTAGGATAAGTTTTGTAGTTAAAAACTATAAATCCAATATCAACGGATATTTTCTTTTCCTTGATTGATAAATCAATTGTATGTGAGTGACCACCAAAATGATCTTCTTTTTCAAATAAATCAACTTGGTGTTTTTTTGAAAGATAGTAAGCTGCGCTAAGACCTGAGATGCCTGATCCAACAACTCCAATTTTCATTAAAACTTATGCAGCATCTTCTTTAAATTCATCAATACTAGGACAGGTACAAAATATATTTTTATCTCCATAAACATTGTCTACTCTTGCAACTGGAGGCCAAAATTTATTTACTCTCAAAAATTTTGCAGGATAAGCAGCTTGCTCTCTTGAATATTTATGTGTCCATTCATCTGAAGCTAATTCAAAATCGGTGTGTGGAGCATTTTTTATTGGATTATCAACTTTATCAAATTTACCTGACTTAATCATGTCAATTTCTGATTTAATGCTAATCAAGGTATCACAAAATCTATCCAGCTCAGATAAACTCTCACTTTCAGTTGGTTCTATCATCATTGTACCAGCAACTGGCCATGACATTGTTGGTGCATGAAAACCATAATCTATCAATCTTTTAGCAATATCTTCTTCGGTAATACCTGTTTCACTCTTAATTGATCTAATATCAATAATGCATTCATGAGCCACATTACCATTTGAGCCTTTGTAAAGTATTGGATAGTGATCTTTTAACCGATTTGCTATGTAATTTGCATTTAGTATCGCAATTTGTGTTGCAAGTTTTAATCCTTGAGAGCCCATCATTTTAATATACATCCAAGAAATTGATAAAATACTTGAACTTCCCCAAGGTGCTGCAGAGACAGGTCCAATTCCTGTTGAAGGCCCACAATCTTTAACGACCGGGTGATTGGGAAGATAAACTTGTAAATGCCTTTTACATGCAATAGGTCCCATTCCAGGACCTCCTCCACCGTGAGGAATACAAAATGTTTTATGTAGGTTTATATGGCAAACATCAGGACCAAAATTTCCTGGTTTTGCTATACCAACAAGTGCATTTAAGTTTGCACCATCCATGTAAACTTGACCTCCATGTTTATGAATTAATTCACATATATCTTTTATTTTTTCCTCAAATACACCATGTGTGGATGGATATGTAACCATTAAAGCTCCAAGATTTTCCGAGTGGGTTTCAGCTTTTTTCTTTAAATCTTCAAAATCAACATTTCCCTCTTTATCACAATTAACTACTACCACCTTCATTCCTACCATCTGGGCACTTGCTGGATTAGTTCCATGTGCTGAGCTTGGTATTAAGCATATATTTCTGTTTTGTTCGCCTCTATCTAAATGGTATTTTCTTATCACCATTAATCCAGCATATTCTCCTTGAGCTCCTGCATTAGGTTGAAGTGAGACACCAGAAAAACCAGTAATTGATCTTAGCCAATTTTTAAGATCAGTAAACAAAGCTCTATATCCTTCCATTTGCTCAACAGGAACGAATGGATGGGGCTCGGCTAATTCTCTCCATGAAATAGGGATCATTTCTGCAGTAGCATTTAACTTCATGGTACATGACCCTAATGCAATCATAGTTCTGTTAAGCGCGATATCCTTATCTTCTAACTTTTTAAGATATCTAAGCATTTCTGTTTCAGAGTGATAGGAATTGAAAACAGGATGTTCTAAGTATTTTGAAGTTCTTAATAAATTTTTTGGTAGGTTGGGTAAACTTACTGTAGGATCTTCTTTCTTAATGGATTCCGCTGCATTAAAAATTTTAAGCAATTGATTGACTCTATAAACATTTTTTCTTTCATCAAAAGAAATAGCAAGCATTTCTGAATTTACTTTTCTAATATTTACTTTTTGATCTAAAGCATTTTTAAAAATCTGGTCAGTCTTTTCTTTAGTGATTATAGTTACAGTATCAAAAAAATAATCTGAGTATAATTCATATCCAGATTGTTTTATTTTATCAGCAAAATTTTTTGCTAGCTGAGATACTCTTTCAGAAATTTCCTTTAGTCCCTGTGGTCCATGATATATTGCATAAGCTGCTGATACAATCGACAGTAATGCTTGTGCCGTGCAAATATTGCTTGTTGCTTTGTCTCTTCTGATGTGTTGCTCTCTAGTTTGTAGTGACAACCTGTAAGCCTTGTTTCCATGTCTATCAACTGAAACACCAACAATTCTACCGGGCATTGATCTTTTAAATTCGTCTTTTGTTGCAAAAAAAGCTGCATGTGGTCCTCCATAACCCATTGGAATACCAAATCTTTGTGAGCTACCAACCGCTATATCTGCACCAAGTTCTCCTGGTGTTTTTAGTTTAGCAAGTGACAATAAATCACAAGCTAAGATCGCTTTACCATTTTTTTTATGAATTTTACTAATATGTTCACTTGGATCTTTAATGTCACCCAAAGTTCCTGGATATTGCAAAATTCCGCAAACAACATCTTCTTTTAGCTGATCTAAAACTTTTTCCTCATTTCCAACAAAAACTTTAAGACCCATAGGTTCTGCTCTAGTTTGAACAACTTCGATGGTTTGTGGATGACAATTCTCTGAAATAAAAACTAAATTACTATCACTTTTATTAAGTCTATGACTTAAGCCCGTGGCCTCTGCTGCTGCGGTTCCCTCGTCAAGTAATGATGCATTCGCAATATCCATCCCTGTAAAATCAACAATCATTTGTTGAAAGTTTAATAGCATTTCTAATCTTCCTTGAGCTACTTCAGGTTGGTAAGGGGTGTATGAAGTATACCAACCAGGATTTTCCAATATATTTCTTAAAATAACATACGGTGTATAAGTTCCATAATAACCCATGCCAATAAAATTGGAGTAAATTTGGTTTTTTTTTGAAATTGATTTTAATTTTCTAAGCGCTTCGTATTCTGAATTCGGCTCACCAATATTTAGTTCGCCTTTGAACTGTATTTTATCTGGAACAGTACTATTTATAAGATCATCCAATGACTTAAAGTTAAGTTCTTTAAGCATTTTTTGTTGCTCATTATTTGAAGGACCTATGTGTCTTCGAATAAAGTCTTTTTGTGAATTATGTAACATTAGCTAGATGTCTCCTTTGCAAATTTCTCGTATTCTTCTCTATTCATTAGCGTTTCTAATTCTGATAAATCTTTCACTTTCAATTTAAAAAACCATGCAGCACCTTCAGGGTCTTCATTAATTTTTGCTGGATCGTCTACAATAGATTGATTTATATCAACTACTTCTCCACTGATAGGTGTGTAAACGTCACTTGCGGCTTTTGTAGACTCTACAACACCTGCAGTTCCATCTTTTTCAACATTTTTCCCTTTTTCTGGTAACTCAGCAAAAACAATATCACCCAACATTTCGGTTGCATGTTTTGTAATTCCAATAGTTGCAACCTCACCCTCGAGTGTAATCCATTCATGCTCTTTGGAAAATTTAATTTCAGACATTTTTTTCTCCTTTTACATAGTTTTTTTTATAAAATGGTAAATCGCAAACATTGGCTGGAACTTTTTTTCCTCTGACTTCTAAAAAGATTTTTGTATTTGTTGGTGAGTAATTGTTTTCGACATACCCCATTGCAATTGAGCACTCAACACTTGGTCCAAATGTACCACTTGTAACTTTACCTATTTCTTTATCGTTCTGGTCAAAAATTTTAGTATTTCCTCTTGCTATAACTCTTGTTTCAGGTTTGATTCCAACTCTTAAAGTCTTTACTCCATCATCAATTTGTTTTTTTATAATATTTGAACCAGGGTAATCACTATCAACTCTTGATGTGGGTATTGCCCATTTCAGGTTTGCCTCAATCGGACTTGTTTTTTCATCAAGATCATTACCATATAAGCATAATCCAGCTTCTAATCTTAATGTGTCTCTTGCACCAAGTCCTATAAGTTTAGCACCATAATTAATTAATTGATCTACAAATTTTTCAACTTTTTTGTTTTCTAAAGAAATCTCAAAACCATCTTCACCAGTATAACCGGATCTTGTTATGTAAATATTTGAATTATCATATTCAAATTCCCCTCCATTCATGAATTTAAGATTAGTTATATTTGAAACTACTTTTCCTAATACATCTTTTGCTTTTGGTCCTTGTATTGCAATCAAAGATAAGCTTTCATCTAAATTTAACTCATATTTGTCATCTAATTTTTTTTTTATTATTTCAAAGTCTTGCTTTTTACATGCTGCGTTTAAAATAATTAAGTAACCATCTTTTAATTTTGTAATAATTAAATCGTCGTAAATTCCTCCCTGCTCATTCATTAAAAAAGAATATTTACTTTGATTTATCTTTAAAGTTTTTAAATTAACTGGAAATATTTTTTCAAGATCATCTGTAAGCTGATCTGAACCGGTTATAAATAGTTGTCCCATATGTGACACATCAAATATACCAGCATTTTCTCTTGTAAATTTATGTTCTTGGATTATTCCGCTCTTATATTGAATAGGCATTTGATAACCTGCAAACTCAACCATTTTTGCACCGTGTTGGATATGTAAATTGTATAAAGGTGTTTTTTTAATCATATTAACTCTTTAAACCCCTCTGTCTTGTTGCCTGAGAGTTTTGCTCCTTCGGCGAGAACTTAATCTCTTTCCAGAGTTAATACGTACGGTCCTTTTGCCTGAGAGATTATTGGGTATTTGCTCCTTCGGCGCTACATTGAGTAGTCTCTCCCGTAAGTTCTTATAACACAATTTATTATAAAATATAAATATTTATGCAGATTTTTTTTTAAAAAATAAAGTTAAAAACTGTAATAGAACTGCGAATATAACCACGGACCCACCAATTAAAACAATAAAAGGAGGGCTTTCATTAACAAACATCCATGCCCATAGAGGTCCTAAAACTGCCTCAGTAAGCATAATAATTCCAACAAATGCAGAAGGTGTAGATCTTGCACCAACTGTAATAAAAATAAATCCAAATCCCAATTGAAAAAAACCAGCTAAGAATCCTAGAAAAATATCATGGCTAGAAATTGCAATAGTTGGTGACATCAAGTATCCAATAATCATTGCAAAAATACCTGCTACAAGTTGAAGTGGGACCATGTCAACATCTGGATATTTTCTAACTACTAAAATTAAAATTGCGAATGAAATTGGCATTAGAAATGCAGCTATATTTCCAAACATTTCTCCAGGTGATAAAGAATTACCCACCATCATGATTATACCAGCTATTGCCAAAATGATTGAAGCTAAAGTGATTTTAGATATTTTTTCTTTTAAAAATAAATAACCAAATACAGCAAGAAATATCGTTTGTGTCTGAATTATAAAATTAGTATTTGTTACAGTAGTATTGTACATTGCAAAAACATAACTTGCAAAGCCTACTGCTAGAATTAAACCACCAAACAAACCTGGAATACTAGATTTAATAAGTACACTAAAAATTTTTTGTTTATAAGAAATTATTAAGAATAAAAATACAACAATTATAAAAAAAAGAGATCTCCAAAATAATATTTGCCATAAAGTTGATCCTTCAAATGACTTTACAATCATACCGCCAAAACTAAGGCTACAGGCACCTAAAAATACTAGAAATGGTCCTGGTATTTTTGAAATTATATTCACAAGATTTTTGAAATTATATTATTTGTTTCCATTTCATATAATTTAAAAATTGTTTCTGCATCTTTTAAATTCACTTCTTTAAACTTTATTTTTGATCCAGGTGTTAGTTGTGAGAGTTTATCGAAATCGGCACTAATAACAGTAGCTATTTTTGGATACCCGCCTATCGTACCATGGTCTGCAAGCATTATAATAGGATTACCATCAGCTGGGATTTGTATAACTCCTTTTACAAGCCCTTCAGATTTAATATTAGTATTAATAATATTGTCTAATCTCTCTCCCTCTAAACGCATTCCCATTCTATCTGTAAGTTTGGTCACGCTATATTCCATTTTAAAAAACTTAGCTTGGGACTCTTTAGAGAAATAATGAAAATTAGTTCCTTTTATAACTCTTATATTTTCAATTTTAGAATTAATGTGATCTAATTTTCTTCTTGATAATTCTTTTATATTTAAAACTTCAATCTTTTGATTATCTTGTAGTTTTTTACCTTTATTTGCACCGATATTAGCTTTTGTGTTTATAGAGCAGCTTTTCCATTGATAATCTAATTTTAGATCAGCTCCAATTGCCAAATAACCATAAACAGATTTATTTGTTGAAATTAAATCAATTTCATCATGTTCCTCTAATGTAATTGTTTCATAACATTTACCCTCAATCTCATTTTTATTTTTAAAAATTTTAAATTTTACATCTCCTGAAACTGATATATTTAGAGGCTCGCCATGATACACTAATCTTGGTCCTTGATATGCAAATTCTATTATTGGATGGGTTGGAACATTATGTAGAATTTTGTTGGATATAATATAATTTCTTTTGTCCATTACGCCACTTATTGGAATTCCAATATGATTTAGATTATTTCTACCTAAATCCTGAAAAGTTGTATTGATACCTGCTCTTATGACTTTGAAAAAATTTTCACTCATTATAGTTTTTATATTTTTCTTTATTGATTTTAATAAAACTAACAGTATCACCTGGATTAATTAGGTTTGGATTATCTTCGTTCAGTGAATCAAAGACATTCAAGGGTGTATTGCCAATTATATTCCAACCACCTGGACTTTCAAAAGTATAAATATTGCAAAATTGTTCTGTTAAACCTATTGAACCTTTAGGAACTTTAACTCTTGGAGTTTCTAATCTTTTGGCATACAAATTTTTATCAATATCTCCTAAGAAAGGCATACCTGCAATAAAACCTGTCATATAACAGAAATATTCTTTTGAAAAAAATGTTTCTAAAATTACACCAGTTGGTTTATTTAATTTTCTTTCAAGCTTTTTAAGATCCAATGCATATTCTTCTTCACAACATACTGGGATTTGAATTTTTTTTTTAGATATACTGAGATTTTTTTTTATCTCTAAATTTTCAATTATTTTTTTTGTTTTTTCAAAATTCGTAATTGATAAATCAAATGAAACTATTAGCTTGTTGTAAGATGGAGTTAAATTTGTAATTCCTTCAAACTCACTGTCTTTTAAATTTTGAAAGTAATTAATTACTTTTGAATTTATTTCTTGATTAACTTCATCACCAAAATCACAATAAACTGCTGCGTCACCAAGATTTGATATATTTTTTATCATGCCATGTTATACTTTAAACTTTGTTGCTATGGAAATTAATATAAATTGTGATTTAGGTGAAAAATCCAAACATCATTCAAATAAACATGATCCTGATTTACTTGAGATAGTAAATTCTGCAAATATAGCCTGTGGCTATCATGCTGGCGATAAAGAAACGATGAATGATGTTATAAAAATATCTAAAAAAAATAATGTAAGTATTGGAGCCCACCCTTCCTTTAATGATCCAGAAAATTTTGGAAGAGAAAGAATGAATTTATCATCCAATGAAATAAGAAAATTAATATTGGATCAATATGAAATTTTACAAAAAATTGCATCTGATCATGGAGAAAGTGTTACACATATAAAACCACATGGTGCATTAAATAATATGGCCTGTGAAGATTTGGATTTAGCAATCACTCTTGCAAAAGCTGTACATGAAATCGGTGATGATATTATTTATTTAGTTCCAACAGGTTCTAAAATGGAAGTAGCTGCAAAAAAATTAAATATGAACATTGCGTGTGAAATTTTTGCTGATCGAAATTATGAAGATGATGGAAACTTAGTTTCTAGAAAAAAATCTCATGCTCTTATTACCGACCCTGAAGAAGCCAAAAAACACGTATTAAGTATGGTAAAAAATCAGTCACTTAATTGTCACAGTGGGAGGCAGATACCTTGTGAAATAGACTCTGTGTGCATACATGGAGATAATCTTAGTTCATTAGAGACCGCAAAGTTAATTAAAAAAAACTTGATGGATAATGGTCTAGAACTAAAAGCATTAAATAAAATGGGGAAATTTAAAAAATGAAAAAAATTTTTATCGTTCTTTTGTTAACTTTGGGATTAACTTCTAATTCGCTTGCTGCAGGATCATCATCATCCAGCAGTGGATCTGGGGATATGGATACAAAATCCAATTATGATAAAGCTGTAAAACTTATAAAAGCTGCAAAAAAGTATGAAATAGATGGAAAAGTTGATAAGGCAAAGAAAAGATATGAAAGAGCTTTAAAATTTTTAGTAAAGTCAAATAAGAGCAAACCAAATAAAGCTGATACTCTTAACTATTTAGGTTTTACAACTAGAAAATTGGGTGATTTTGAGAACGGAGAGAAATATTACCTTCAAGGTTTAGCTATCGATCCAAAACATAAAGGTATAAACGAATATTTAGGTGAATTATATGTTGCAACAAATAGGCATAATCTTGCTGTGGAAAGACTTGAGGTTTTAAAAGGTTGTGGTTGTGAGGAATATGATCAACTTAAAGCTGTCATAGCTGGCGAAAAATCAAAGTATTAACAAATACTTAACACATATTATAATAGGTTATATATTTAAAAAATTTTAGTTAGCAAAATAATTAAATTTATTTATATAGTGTAATTTGATACCCAAAAAAAGTAGAAATCTAAATTGATAGAACAATCCTTAATATTATTACAAATAATCTTTATTGATATAATTTTAGCTGCAGATAATGCAATTATAATTGGCTTAATTGCTGCAAACTTTGTTCCAAAAAACAGAAAAAAAATTATCTTTTGGGGTGTTGTAGGTGCGCTTGTTTTTAAAGTAGTTTTTGCAATATTTGCTACTTACCTATTTAAATTCTATTTCATCAAAATTTTAGGAGGGTTGCTTTTAATTTGGATTGTAAATGATTTAAGAAAAGATTTATTTGAAATTCAAAAAATTAAATCACCAAAAAAGAAATCAATGGAACCGTCATTTATTAAAAGTATCTACAAGGTTCTATTTGCTGATATTACAATTAGCTTTGACAATGTTATTGGAGTTGTTGGAGCTGCAAAAGGTAACTTTGGATTTATGATATTTGGATTAGTTTTATCAGTAGTATTAACTGGTGCTCTAGCAACATACTTAGCAAATTATATTCAAAAACATTTGTGGATTGCCTATATAGGTTTAGGTTTTATTTTGCTGGTAGCAATTCAATTAATAATAGGTGGAATGGTTGATTTAGAGATAATAAATATAAATGAGGAATTTAAAAAATATTTTTAATAAGAATATTTTTTACTAGGATATTTTTTACTTTTAACTTCTTTTGTGAATTTGCTAATTCCTTCTCGGATATAACGTCTTAAATCAATATATTTTTTAACAAATTTTATTTTTGATTGAGTTAGTCCCAAAATATCATCAGTGACTAAAATTTGACCGTCACAACTATTAGATGATCCTATTCCAATCGTTGGAATTGTAATTTTTCTAGTAATCTCTTTTGATAAATCGCTCTTTACACATTCAAGAACTATTGCAAATACTCCAGATTTTTCTAAAAGTTCAGCATCACTTAAAAGACGGTTTCTTTCACGTGCAGACTTTCCTTTTGATTTAAATTTTCCTCTAACAGTTTGAGGAGTTATACCAAGGTGGCCTAAAACAGGTATTTTATTTTTAATTAAGTGTTTAACTATTTCTTTAATTCTTAGTCCGCCTTCTAATTTTACTCCGTCACATTTTGTTTCTTTCATTACTTTTTTGCAGTTTTTTAAAGCCTCAACTTTATTTCTATAAGTATTATATGGCATATCTACAATCATTAGACTTTTAGATATTCCCAATCTAACACTCTTTGAGTGTTCTATCATTTTTTCAAGTGTGACTTGTCTGGTTGACTTGTAATTATAAAGAACCGATCCAAGAGAATCTCCAACTAAAATAAGATCTGTAAATTTATCAACTTCTTCTGCAATATTTTTTGAATATGCTGTTAGACAAACAATTTTTGACTTGTTTTTTTTTTCTTTTATTTTTTTTACTTTATCGAACATTTGATTGTTTCAGATATAATAATTTAATAAAGTATTATGCACATATTGTGTCATTAATTAATACATTCTTATTATTCTAATTCAATAGTGCTAGGTGGTTTTGAAGTGACGTCATATACTACCCTATTAATTCCTCTGATATTATTCACTATCTGGTTAGAAATGTTCTGTAAAAAAGATTTTTCAAATTTGAAAAAATCTGCAGTCATGCCATCTTCGGATGTTATTGCTCTTAATAAGCATAAGTATTCATATGTTCGATTATCACCCATCACACCAACAGTTTTTACAGGTAGCAAGGCGGCATAGGCCTGCCAAATTTTATGATAGAGATTATTTTTTTTCAATCCATCTATAAAAATATGATCAGCCTCTTTTAAAATTTTAATTTTTTCTTTTGTTATAGTTCCTGGCATTCTGATAGCTAAACCGGGTCCTGGAAAAGGATGTCTTGATATTATCTCTTTATTCAATCCAAGCTTTAGCCCTAATTTTCTTACCTCATCCTTAAATAAATATTTCAAAGGCTCCACCAATTTTAAATTCATTTTTTTTGGTAAACCTCCAACATTATGATGAGATTTAATTTTTGATGTTTGACTTCCAGTTACAGATTTACTCTCAATTAAGTCTGGGTATAAAGTTCCTTGTGCTAAAAACTGAACATTTTTAATTTTTTTTGCATAATTTTCAAAAATTTTAATAAATAAATTACCAATTATTTTTCTTTTCTTTTCAGGGTTAGAAATATTTTTCAATTTATTTAAAAACTGTTTTTCTGCATTCACATAAACTAAATTAATTTTAAACCGTTTTTTAAATGTATGAACAACTTGCTTTTCTTCATCTTTTCTCAAAAGTCCTGTATTTACAAATATGCAAGTTAATCGGTTACCAATTGCATTAGATAGTAATTTTGCAACAACGCTGCTGTCCACGCCACCCGAGAGGGCACAAATGACTTTTGAATTACCAACTTGAGTTTTAACTTGATCAATTAACTTTAATTTTTGATCTTTAGAAGACCAGTTTCTTTTAATTTTACATATTTTAAATACAAAATTCCTTAAGATAATTTTTCCTCTATTTGTATGAGTTACCTCTGGATGAAACTGAATACCAAATAATTTTTTCTTAGAATTTTCAACTATACAAAATTTTGCATTATTTGTTTTCCCTATTACCTTAAAATCTTTTGGTAATTTGGTAACCTCATCTGCATGGCTCATCCAAACATTATTTTCTTTTTTTGTAAAAAAATCTTTTGTGAGTATGCTCTCTTTTACTTTTTTAACTTTTGCTAAACCAAATTCTCTTGATTTTGACTGTTTAACTTTGCCGCCTAATTCTTTTGATATAATTTGGTGACCAAAACATATTCCAAGCACTGGAATATTAGAATTTAGTAAATTTTTATTAAATTTTACTTTTTTACTTTGATAAACATTTAAAGGTCCTCCAGATAATATAAGCCCATTAACATTTTTATCTAAAAGTTTAATATTATTTGATTTGTGATGACTGATAATTTCACAATAAACCTCAAGTTCTCTTACTTTTCTTGCTATTAATTGAGTAAACTGTGAACCAAAATCTATTATCAAGATTTTCTTAAGACTGTTCTCAAGAAGCATCTTTTTTTTCAAAATCTTTGAGTCTTGTATCTATAGATGTTAATTTTTCACATAATGTATTACAGATTTTCTTAAAATCTTTTTTTAAATCTTGAACCTTTGAAAAATTTGACCTTTCTAATTCTAGATCAATTAAAATATACATAGCCTCCTCATTTTTTGGATCTAATAACAGAGCAGTATTAATGTTTTTTTCTTCTTCCTTAGAATTTTTTTCTATTTTAAAAATTTTTCCCAAATAAAGATATGAATTTGAATATTTAGGATTGTATACAATGCTTCTTTCAAACTGAAATTTTGCCTCTTCATATTTTTCCTCATCAAATAATTTCTTACCTGTGTCATAAAAATTGTTTTCGCTTGAATTAGCTATTGAGTTTAAAGCAAATATAAATATGAAAAAAGTGAATATTTTTAAAATCATTTTTTTAATTCATCTATATTATGTACCATACTTTCATAAAATCCAGCTTTGGTTATCTTTACAAACTTAGGTTTTTTTCTTAAATCTACAACTCTAGGTGATCCAAGGTATCCCATGGATGACTTTAACCCTCCTACTAATTGATAAATTATTTTATTCACTGATCCTTTATATTTTACAAATGCCTCAACTCCTTCAGCAACATATTTTGAGGTATCTTTTTGTTTAGTTTGAAAATATCTATCTGCTGATCCTTTATTCATTGCACCAATAGAACCCATTCCCCTAAAGCTTTTAAATAATTTTCCATTCCTTTTTATAATTTTACCTGGAGCTTGATCAGTTCCTGCAAATAAAGACCCAATCATAACAGCATCAGCACCAGCCGCTAAAGCTTTAGCAATATCTCCTGAAAATTTTATTCCTCCGTCAGCTATCAAAGTACATTTACTTTTTCCCATTCCTTTTTTAACACTTAAAATAGCACTTAGTTGGGGAACACCAATTCCAGCAACCAATCTTGTTGTACAAATTGATCCTGGACCAATACCTACTTTAATAATATCTACACCTAATTTAATTAAGTATTTTGCAGCTTCAGCAGTTGCAACATTTCCAGCACATAATGAAGTTTTTTTAGGTTTTAGTCTTTTAATTTTTTTTATTATCTCTCCAACTTTTTTTGTGTGTGCGTGTGCAGTATCAACAACAATTAAATCTAAATTTTCTTTTAAAATTTTTTGTGCTCTTAAGTGTTCCCGAGGACTAGCTCCAACAGCTGCTCCTACAAGACATTTTTTAGCTTTAACTTTTCTTATCTCTGAAATTTGTTGTTCGATGGTCAAATTTCTGTGTATTACTCCTATGCCTCCAAGTTCAGCCATCGCAATTGCCATTTTAGATTCTGTAACTGTGTCCATGGCAGATGTTAATAAAGGTATCTTTAGAGATAAATTTTTTGATAGATTGGTAGATGTGTTGACCTCTGATGGTAGTACCTGTGAATAATTAGGTGCTAATGTTACGTCATCAAATGTGAGTGCTTCTTTAATGATTTCCATGTCCTTGTATAAACGATTCTTTGAAAATTAAAAGGTAGCTACCTTAAATTTTTACAGATTATAAAATTTTCTTTAGATTCTTTTCTGCTTGAGGGAGGTTTGTAAACATGAAATTCTTTAAAATTCTTCTTAGCACTATCAACAATTTCATTAAAACTTGATCCCATAAAGATTTTTGAGACAAAAACGCCGTTTTTTTTTAAAATTTTAAGTGAAAAATTCATGGCCTCAATGCTTAACTCCCCTGTAACAAGTGAGTCTACATTTTTATTGCCAGTGGTATTTACCGCCATATCAGAGACAACTAGGTCGATTTTTTCATCAAAATTTTTTTCAATTTTTTTTTGAGTAATCTCATCTGTAAAATCACCTTTTATATGAGTAACGTTTTCAATTTTGTCTAATTCTTTAAGATCAATTGCGACAAGCTTTATATTTTTAAATTTTCTAGAAATAAATTCACTCCAACTTCCAGGAGCAGCTCCAAGATCGATTATAGACATGCCATTATTAATTACTTTAAACTTTGTTTGTATCTCTTGAAGTTTATAAACTGCTCTAGAACGATAACCTTCTAGTTTTGATTGTCTTACGTAGATGTCTCTTTTTTGCTTATTTATCCAATTTTTTGAGATTTTATTTTTTTTCAATTAAATTTTATTACAAAACATCTTCATGATGTTCAATATCTTCAATTTCCTCAATTTTCTTGCTTTTTAAAATTGAATAGAAATGAAACGCACTTACTGGGACAAGTAATAAATAAACTGTTCCTGCAATTACAATTGTATTGAAAGTATAAATAAATAAAAGACCAAAAAATAGTATAACAGAAAATAAAAGAAAAATTGTAGTATTCCTAGGAACTACAATTTTTTTTAATGAGTAAGTTGGAATTTTACTAATGAGTAAAATTGAAATTATAATAAATAAAGATGGTACTAAAATTTGGTAGTTAGGATTAAATATTTGAAATTCACTTAAACTATAAATTAAGGGCATTAAAACTAAAATCCCACCTGCAGGAGATGGTATACCGACAAAAAAATTATCTTTCCATGATGTTTCTTCGCTGGATGAAACATTAAATCTTGCTAACCTTAATGCTACACAGACAACATAAATTAATGCAACCAACCAACCTAATCTACCAATTTCAACTAATGACCAAAAATACATTATAAAAGCAGGTGCAACACCAAAGCTTATTACATCAGTCAAACTATCAAGTTCTTTTCCAACTTTTGATGTAGCTTTTATTAGTCTTGCAATTCTGCCATCTAAGCCATCAATAATACCTGCAACAATTACAGCTATAATAGCTAGTTCAAAATTCCCATCAAAAGCAAATTTTATAGAGCTTAAACCAATACAAACACCAAATAATGTTAAAATATTAGGTAAAATTATTCTCGAATTTTTATTCGATACTAACTTTAAGTTTTCTTTTGATTGTTCCATCCTACCTTTTGGCTATTAAAGTTTCACCTGCTATCATTTTTTGATCGACCTTGACTAAAGGTTTATAATTTTCAAAATATAAATCAGCTCTACTTCCAAATCTTATCATTCCTATTCTATCACCCTGTTTGAGATCTTGATCTACTGATGTTTCTGTTACAATTCTTCTTGCAACTAAACCTGCTATTTGAACTACAATAATATCTTCACCAAATGTATTGTTTAATTTGTAGTAATTTCTCTCGTTGTCTTCGCTTGCTTTATCTAAAGACGCATTAATAAACTTTCCAGGCTTATACAAAATTTCTGTAATTTTTCCTGAACAAGGAATTCTATTAACATGACAGTCAAATACATTCATAAATATGCTAACTTTGGTAAATTTTTTATCTTCTAAACCAAGTTCTTTTGGACCATTAGTCTCAAAAACTTGAAGAACAACTCCGTCAGCTGGACTTGTAAGATAATCTTCATCGCCGATTGAAATTCTCTCTGGATCTCTAAAAAAATAATAGCACCAGATAGATAAAACCAAACCAACAAAACCTAAAAATCCATGAATGAAATACAATACTATTGTTCCAAAGACAAAAATTACAATAAATTTGTAACCTTCGTTATGAATTTTTGGGAATATTTTCTCAAACATAGCTAACTCGATTAATTGATAAATTTTGATTAATATGTATATAAAATGCAGAAATTCAATTAATAAGATACATCAAAAAAATGAGTAAAATTAAGGTAAAAAATCCAGTTGTTGAGTTGGATGGTGATGAAATGACCAGAGTGATCTGGGAGTTTATCAAGAATAAATTAATTCTCCCATATCTTGATTTAGGAATTGAATATTATGACCTTGGTATGAAAAGTAGAGATGATACGGATGATCAAATTACTATTGATTGTGCAAATGCAATTAAAAAAAATGGTGTTGGAATAAAGTGTGCAACAATAACTCCAGATGAAGCAAGAGTTAAAGAATTTAGTCTCAAAAAAATGTGGAGATCTCCAAATGGGACTATAAGAAATATTATTGGAGGTACAGTTTTTAGAGAACCAATTATTTGTAAAAATATTCCAAAGCTAGTTCCATCTTGGACTGATCCATTAATAATAGGCAGACATGCTTTTGGGGATCAATATAGGGCAACAGATTTTGTAGTACCTGGCAAAGGTAAACTTGAGGTCAAATGGACTGCGGAGGATGGTAGTGATGAAAAAAAATACGAAGTATTTAATTTTCCAGGTCCAGGAATTGCACTTTCAATGTATAATTTGGATAAATCGATAGAAGATTTCGCAAGGTCTTGTTTCAATTATGGATTGATTAAAAAATGGCCTGTTTATCTATCAACTAAAAATACAATTTTAAAAAAATATGATGGTAGATTTAAAGATATTTTTCAGAAAGTTTACGAGCATGAGTTTAAATCTGAGTTTGAAAAAAACCATATTATTTATGAACATAGATTAATCGATGACATGGTTGCTTGTGCGATGAAATGGAGTGGTAAATACATTTGGGCTTGTAAAAATTATGATGGTGATGTTCAGTCTGATACTGTGGCACAAGGATATGGCTCTCTAGGACTTATGACAAGTGTACTGTTAGCACCTGATGGAAAAACTATGGAAGCAGAAGCTGCCCACGGAACAGTTACTCGTCATTTTAGAATGCATCAGCAAGGAAAAGAAACTTCAACAAATCCAATTGCCTCGATTTTTGCATGGACTAGAGGACTGGCTCACAGAGGTAAATTAGATAACAATGAAGAGCTTATTAAATTTGCTCAAAGTTTAGAGACCGTATGTATTGATGCTGTAGAACAAGGTCATATGACTAAAGATTTAGCCATATTGATAGGTCCATCAAATAAATACTTAACTACAAATCAGTTCTTAGAAGTAATAAAATCAAATTTAGAAAAAAAACTAAATTAATTGGATAATTTAAATAATATTCTTTTTATTAACACTGGTGGAGGTATAGGTGATGCGCTCACCTCCCTACCAACTCTCAATTATATAAACGAAAACCTTAAGCCCAAAAACCTGTATTATTTTTCAACAGATTTAGGAAATTTTTGGTTTGATACAAAACTTCAGGAATATAAGCCTTATAATTTAATTACTGTTAAAAGTTTTCCAGAACACTTTGGGTTTCGAGATCATCATATGAAAGTATCAAAAGATGTTATTAAGAATTTTGAATTTGATGAATTTGACCTAATAATTGATAATCAAACAAGATTTAAAAATACTTTAATTTATAGAAAAATACCTCATAAATACTATGTTTCTCCATGCTTAAACTATTTGATGAGCAAGCCTATTACGTTTATGAGAAAGAGAGAAATTTTTGCAAATAGAATAATTGATTATTTTAACAAAATCAAAAAATTAAATATAAAACCAAATTATAATATAACAATTCCAAACTCTTTTATTAACGAAGCAAAAAAATTAATATCTAATGAAAATTATATTGGTTTTTCAATTACGGCAGGTCATCCAACTAGAGTAAAAGAAATAAATTATGATCAAATCGTTAAGGTTGCTAACTATTTTTCAGATAAATTTATTCCTACTTTTTTTATTGAGAACAAATTTCAGGAATTAATTGCAAAAATAAAGCAAAAAGTAAAAAAAGCTTATTTTCCAGAAGATCAATCGAGTGCGGAATTTAAAAAACCTATGCTTGTCACAGCTCTTGGGTCATTAACCAAATTTAATATAACTATTGATAATGGTATTTCACATATGCTTTCTTTTTCAGATAATAAAAATTATATCTTCTACAATAATTCATCAAAAAAATTTCAACCATTGAATGACAATAGTGTTATCTATGACTGTAGTTTAAATAATACTTCTATAGATAAGTTATCTAGTGAAAAAATAATTGAGTTTATTGAAAAAAATTAAATTATCTCTTTTAGTTTACTTATAGCATGATCAATTTTGCCTGGATCAGTGCCTCCAGCTTGAGCGAAATCTTTTCTACCTCCGCCACCTTTGCCACCAATTATTTCAGAACCTAATTTTGCAAATTTTACAGCATCATATTTTTCAAGAAGATTATCTGTGATACCAACTGCCAACCCTACTTTGTCATCCTTGTTAGCAAATACGATTACAATACCTTCTGCTAATTCTTTTTTTCCATTATCCACCAATTTTCTCAAATCTTTTGGTGGCAATCCATCAACCTTTTGTAATCTTATTTTTATTCCATTTATAGTCTCATCATTAATTACATTTTTGTTTTTATCTTCCAAAATTGATTTAACACTTAATAGTTCAAGTTGTTTGGAAAGATCCTTTATCAAACCTTTTTGATCTTTATTACTTAAATCTGGTTTTCCTCCTGCTTTAATGATTTTTTCTGAAATTTCTTTTATAGTTTGTTCATCCTTTTGAGCTGATAAATCAGATAATTTTTCTTTATTTTTTAAATAATCATCTAGTTGTTTGTCTCTTAAAGCCTCAACTCTTCTTACACCTGCGGCAATTGAAGATTGGCTCACAATTTTAAATTTTCCTATATCCCCAGTATTTCTTACGTGAGTTCCACCACACAACTCTGTTGAAAAATATTTATTTTTTTCACTCCCCATTGATAAAACTCTCACCTCATCTCCATATTTTTCACCAAACAATGCTAATGCTCCATTATTTACCGCCTCTTTAGGTGTCATTATCCTTGTTTTAACCTCAGATTTATTACTAACCATTGAATTTACGTATGTTTCTATCTTCTCTATTTCATCACTAGAAATCGGTTTCATATGGCTAAAATCAAACCTTAATCTATCAGGCTCAACTAATGAGCCTTTTTGAGTAACATGTGTGCCTAAAACTCTTCTTAAAGACTCGTGCAATAAATGTGTTGCTGAATGATACGCTCTTACATTATCTCGCCTTTCAATATCAATTTTCATCTCCACATTTTCATTATTTTTAATTGATCCTTTTTTAACTTTTCCATAGTGAACAAATAAATCTCCAAGTTTTTTTTGTACATCTTCAACTTCAAAAACAAATTCACCTGAAATAATTTCTCCTTTGTCACCAACTTGTCCACCCGACTCTCCGTAAAAAGGAGTTTGATTGATAATAATCATTGCCTCATCACCAGAGTTAATCTGATCTACTTCTTTATTATCTTTTAATAATGAAAGCACTACTCCTTCAGCTTGATTTGTTTCATAACCTAAAAATTCTGTTGCGCCTAACTTTTCTCTAATTCCAAACCAAATATCATCAACAGCACTATCTCCAGAACCTTTCCAATTTTTTTTAGCAAGCTCTCTACTTTCTTGCATTAAAGTATTAAATTTATCGTTATCAATTGTTAAAGATTTACTTTTTAAAATATCTTGGGTCAAATCTAATGGAAAACCATAAGTGTCATATAATTTGAAAGCAACTTCACCAGGTAAAACTTTATCAATTTTTGAAATTTCCTCATTTAAAATTTTTATTCCCCTATCAAGAAGTACTAAAAATTTTTCTTCCTCCATCTTTAATGTTTCACGAATTAAAGATTCTGCTCTTTCAATTTCAGGATAATTTCCTTTCATCTCATCCATCAAAGTTTTAAAAATATTGTAAAAAATTGGTTCTTTTGATCCGAGTAAATGAGAATGTCTCATACCTCTTCTCATAATTCTTCTTAGGACATAACCTCTTCCTTCGTTTGATGGAAGAACACCTTCTGCAATTAAAAAAGAACTTGCTCTTAAATGATCTGCAATAACTCTAAAGCTTGATAAATTATTTTCGTTCGGTTTTACTTTTACAGCCTCTGAGGTTGAATTTATTAATTTTTTAAAATGATCTGTTTCGTAATTATCATGTGTGCCTTGAAGTAAAGCTGCTATCCTCTCTAATCCCATTCCTGTATCAACAGATGGTTTTGGTAAATTAATTCGTTTATCTTTTGAAACTTGTTCAAACTGCATAAAGACCAGGTTCCAAATTTCAATAAATCTATCCCCATCCTCTTCTTTGGTTCCTGGAAGGCCACCATATAAATGATCTCCATGATCATAAAAGATTTCAGAACAAGGGCCGCATGGGCCAGTTTCTCCCATCGACCAAAAGTTATCTGATGTTGCAATCCTTATTATTTTATCATCGCTAAAACCCGCGATTTTCTTCCAAAAATTAAAGGCTTCATCATCTTCATGAAAAACAGTTACATAAAGTCTATCTTTATCTAATCCAAAATCTTTAGTGATTAAGTTCCATGCAAGTTCAATTGCTTTTTCTTTAAAATAGTCTCCAAAAGAAAAATTACCAAGCATTTCGAAAAATGTGTGGTGTCTTGGCGTGTAACCAACATTTTCTAAATCATTATGTTTACCACCTGCTCTCACACATTTTTGAGAGGTAGTTGCCCTTTGATAATCTCTTTTTTCTAAACCTGTGAAAACATTTTTAAACTGAACCATTCCTGAGTTTGCAAACATCAAAGTAGGATCATTGTTTGGTACTAAGTTTGAAGACTCAACTATCTTGTGATCATTTTTCTCAAAATAATCTAAGAATGTAGTTCTGATCTCGTTTAGGGTTTTTGCCATATTTTTTAAAATACAGCATTTTTGAATGTTGTCTACACCTTGGAAGGGAAAAAAGGCGCTCTTTCAAGCGCCTTTTTAATAACTAAAAGTTATTCTGCTAATTTTTTTTAGTAGGAACTTCTTCTTTTGTCTCAGCCTCTACTTTATCGTCGTTCAAAGGATTGCCTTCGATTTTCTTTGAAATAACACCAGCTTTTTCTCTAATTGCCATTTCAATTTCAGCAGCAGCTGTTGGATTTTGTTCAAGATAAACTTTAGCGTTTTCTCTACCCTGGCCAATCTTCTCACCTTTGTAAGCGTACCAGGCGCCAGACTTCTCAACGATATCTGCCTTGGCACCTAGATCGATTAGTTCCCCTACTTTACTAATTCCTTTTCCATACATCAAATCAAACTCAACAACTTTAAAAGGCGGTGCAACTTTATTCTTAACCACTTTAACTCTTGTTGTATTTCCAATGATATTATCTTTATCTTTGATAGCTCCAATTCTTCTAATATCCATTCTAACTGATGAATAAAATTTTAAAGAATTACCACCTGATGTAGTTTCTGGACTTCCAAACATAACACCTATTTTCATTCTAATTTGGTTAATAAATATAACCATTGTGTTAGTTCTAGAAATTGAACCAGTTAATTTTCTCAATGCTTGAGACATTAATCTTGCTTGAAGACCAACATGAGTATCACCCATATCTCCTTCTATTTCTGCTCTTGGAGTTAATGCTGCAACAGAGTCGACAACAAGAACTGACATTGAGCCAGATTTAATTAATGTGTCAGTAATTTCTAAAGCTTGTTCGCCAGTATCAGGTTGAGAAATTAATAATTCCTCTGTGTTTACACCTAGTTTCTTTGCATAAACTGGGTCTAGTGCATGCTCTGCATCTACAAATCCACAAATACCACCAGCTTTTTGTGCTTCAGCAACAACTTGTAATGCTAATGTTGTTTTTCCAGAAGACTCTGGTCCATAAATTTCAATAATTCTTCCTTTTGGAAGTCCGCCAATTCCAAGCGCAAGATCTAAACTTAAAGATCCTGTTGAAATAGACTCAACATCCATAGCTTTTTGTTCGCCAAGTCTCATTACAGAACCTTTTCCGAAGTTATCTGTAATTTGGCTAATTGCTGCGTCTAATGCTTTATTTTTCTCTTTATTTTCCAATTCTTTATCTTTTGTGGATTTCACCACTTTTAGGTTATTTTTCGTCATTTTTTGCCTCTTTTTTTACGTTTTTTAACAGTCGAATCATGAAATAAATGTACACATTTTGTTCTCATTCGCAATATATAAATTATAATTCTTTAAAAAGGCTGATTATTTAAGGTTTAAATACTCTTTGTTTAAAAGCCCTGCAGCTTTAAGAAGGCTATATTGAGATAGAAGATAATTTCTCTCTGAATTAGCTAAGGATATTTGTGCAGATAGAAGTAGCGAATTTGACTGGATTACATCTAATGTAGTTCTAGAGCCTCTTTCATATTCTGCAGATATTCCCTCAAATGCTATATTAGCTGCTCTTACTTGTGCCCGAACAGAATTTAAAAATCCTTTAGAGGCCTCTAGACTTGACCATGCACTTGCAACATTCGTTTCATTAGTTTTAATTGTGTCTTCTAGTAATAATCTTTTTCTATAATTTAAATTTGAGTCTTTTTTAACTTTAGAACGTTTTTTTCCACCTGAATAAAACGGCCAATTAACAGTTGCTTTTAAAACGTCCTTTTCTCTTTCGTCATAAGTAGTGCTAAGATCATAATTATAAGATCTCTCTAAAGATAAACTTGCTGTTGGACTTAAATCTGATTTTGCAATTTCTATATCTTTTTCTGATTGAATTAATTCTAGTTCTGCAATTTTTATATCTGGATTATTTTCTTTAGAAAGTGATACTGCTTTTGATAAATTTTCAGGAATTTTAACAATTGAATTTGAAGATTTTTTTAATTTACTTGGGTCATCAATATTTCCAATAATATTTTCATAGTTTAGTTTACTGATTAAAAGATCGCTTTTTGATTGTGT
>CACGOY010000002.1:0-98857 GCA_902574735.1 uncultured Pelagibacteraceae bacterium | reverse complement strand
GCGCCAAGCACCATTAATAGGATCATCGACGTATTTCCTCCTGAACAACAAGCACAGATAAGAGCACAAATTTCAACTTCATTGAAAATGGTTGTTACACAGAGGTTGTTTAAAACTAAGGATGGTCAAGGAAGATGTGGTGCATTTGAGGTAATGAAGTGTACCCCACCTGTTCAAAACCTTATTCGTGAAGCAAAGATTCACCAAATTCCAAGCATAATGCAAACTGCGGTTAGAGAAGGAATGATTACGATGGATAAATCAATTCAAGAACTTGTAACTTCAGGAAAGATAGATGCTAGCGCAGCAAAAGCGGAACATTAAAGGGTTTAGTTTAATAGAACTTTTGGTCGTACTTGCACTTATTGGTGTAGTAGCTGGAGTGGGTTTTCCTCAATTTTCAAAATGGAGCAAAGACAGAGAGATAAGGTCTCAACACGAAAAGATTGGAACATATCTTACATCAGCTGTTAGTCATGTTGAAAGAGGAAGTTATCCTTATACTCAAATTAAGTTTTCTATAGTTAGTAAAGAAAATACAGTAATGGTTAGAGGTTTGCCGCAAGAAAAATTTTCTTTCCTATTAAATCAAGGTACTGATTTAGATTGTTCAGATGATAATTTTAGTAATACTAATGGTGGAATAGAATTATTAAATGAAACTTTGTCCGATAAAATTGAAATTTTTCCATCTTTAAATGTTGACAAAAAATATTTTTCTATTTGTTTTTCTAAAGGAGGAAAATATTTCAAAAAAACTGGCAATGCCGATGGAGTAGGACCTGTTAATTTTGAAAGTTTAACAACTCCAAGCTATAACTATATCGTTATTTGTTCCTCTGGATCAACTTGCAATCCAACAACTCCAGCTCTTGACAAATTCACATATGGTATAAAATACTCAAGATTTGGACTAATAGAAAAATATAAATGGAGCAAAGTTAATGCTAAGTGGAATAGCAGATAAAAGCAGAAAAAGACTAACCGAAAAAGGTATTACACTTTTAGAAGGATTGGTTTCCACTGCTATTATTGGCATAGGTTTTATTGCAGTTTTTCAAATGGTTCAGTATTCGGTCAGATCTATTGATGTTTCTGGTGAAAGAACTAAAGCAAATTATATTGCTGGTACAATTGCAGAGGATATCTATGCTTTTAAAAATCAAGAGGCTAGCAACAAAACATTTGTGGACTCTCTAAAAGATACAGAATGGAAGTCAGATAAATGTGAAGCAAAAAGTGCACACACATTTACAGACTCAACAGCTGACGGTAATATTCGTAAAAAATGGTCTTCAAGGGTATCAAAAAATTATCTTAAATGTGTTGATGATACTGATAAAAAAAATTTACAAGTTATTCAGCTGTGTCACAGTGGTTGTACTAAATCAAAAAATTTATATTTTGATAAAATGTATATAGGTCGAATGGAAATTAATATGCAAAAAGCTACTAAGAAAAAATATTTATATTTTCAAATTAAATAATGAAAAAAAAATTTAGAAAAATTGCTGGTCTAACCCTAATTGAAATATTGATTGCAATAGTAATTTCAAGCTTAATGATGCTAGCTATGTTTACATCTTATACAATTGTAAATAGCACTTATCGACAAGTAACAGATCGTGCAAAAATTTCACAAGCTGGTAGAGATTTAGTTGGTCAAGTTTTAAGAGAAATTAGAATGGCTGGTTTTAAATATCTTAACGATGATATTGCTGCAAACGATGAACATAATCCTATTAAAATAACATCTGGAACTGGTTTAGGGGGGACGTGTGATAAGTTAGAAATTGTTTATGGTGGTGTAGACTATTATAAAGATAAACCTGACGGACAACGATATACTTTTACAAGATATAAAATAACTTATGAATGCGAAAAATCAATACAAACAGAAGGTGATGGCTTTAAAATACTTAAATCAAAACAAAAATGGCAAACAGGATCAGGATGGACTATCGCCCCAAATGGAAAGTCAGATAGTACTCTTTATGAGCAGGAAGATGTTTTAGATTATGTGCAGGACTTTGTATTTGTAGCTCACGATGAAAATGGCAAAATAATAACAAGTTCTTTGCCTTATACTCCTGACAAATCCAGAGCTTTCGACGTAAGAACTGTCGATGTTGGTTTAATTTTAAGATCTACAAAAGAGTTTTACAAAAAAGATAGAAAAGCAAGTGGCGTAATTAGAAAAATTGTTTCTTTAACTAGTGGGAGAGATATTGCTGAGGAAGATAAATATTTAAGAGATATTATAACAGTAACCGCAAATGCTAGAAATGTAGGATTAGAATAATGAAAAATAATAATGAAGAAGGTTTTGCATTAGTTCTATCGCTGGTTTTATTAATGGCTATGTCCTTAATGGGAGGTGCTTTAATTGTAATTTCTGCAAGTGACCATCAAAGCAACAACATAAGTGATGAGTATCAACAAACATTTTATGTAGCAGAAACAGCTCTGTTTGAGGGTGAAAAATATGTAATTAATCAATTTTTAGGTCCTTACAAAAGCGATGGATCAAGAGATACAACAAAAAGAAGATTGTTACCAAATAATGTTAAAGATGATGGGACTCCAGTCAACTTATTTAAAAATGTAGTTTCAGGTACCCCAAATTTACAACCTTGCTTTAATAGTTTTCAAGATTTAGATCAGCAATCTTTTGTAAGCGTTAAAGGCCCTCCTCCAGCAGATCAATTAAATGCAACTCATAGCGATGTAAAATTTAGCCAAAAATACTACGATTTTTTGACTAGTAGTGTTGTTAAAAATGACGATAAAAACAGGGTGGAAAAGTATTATTTTCAGTATTTCTTAACCCAAGTTGGATCTGCTCCATTTAAAGGATATGGCACAAGTATTAAAAAAGATGCAACAGATGCTGGTTCAGATGGTATGGCATATAGGATTTATGGCTGCGGTTTATTTGCACCTGATGGGGTTAATAACCCACAAATAGTTGTTCCACTTGAAAGTACTTTGATACTTCCAAGGTAAAGTACCCGATTTGAACAACTAAATATCAATAATTCTCTAAAATTTAAGGTTTTCAGACTTTGTCTCACTATTTAATTCTTAAAATTTCCCTTAATATAAAGATTAATGAAAATTAATTTTCATAAAATAATATTTTTTTTCCTAAGTATATTTTTACTCAATTTTTCAATTGTAGAAGCTAAATGTAAATTCATCATGGATATAGGTGGAAGATATATAAAGTCCCATGAAAAAATATATGGTCCCCTATCTGAGGATGAAACTGGCTATGCTGAGGTTGAAATTTTAGCACCAGATATTTGTCCAAATGATAACTTTGATGACAACTTTATAATTAAACATATTTTTTTAGATCAAAGATTAATGGCTATTCAGTTTTACGTGGATAACTCTATAGATAATTCTCCAACTGAAAGTATGAAGTTAATGAATTATGCAAAAAGAAATTATGGTGATTTTGATACAGGTGGTAATCCAAAATATTACAGCAACTATCATATCTGGGAACGAGTTAGAAAATTTATAGTTTATAACCGACATCTTGAAAAAGAAACATGGTTAGAGGAAATTTATATTTCTAACGATAAGTATGGAGAACAACTTGCTCTTCGAAATAGTCTTTTAGAGGGTGGACAAATAGAACAAAATTAAATGAAAAAAATTAAATTATTTATTATTCAGATATTTTTATTTTCATGTCTGATAATTTCTAATTCATTTTCAAAAGCTTTACCTCCTGGTTCAGGGGTAGCAGATGTTCCTGCTAACGTTTTAATTTTATTAGATAAATCTGGAAGTATGGGTGCAACATCTTATAGAGGTGCAAACATAGGAATTCCATACTCAATTACACCTATATCCAATACTGGAAATTATATTTCACATAATGGCAGTACACTTTTTGGAGTTGATCATTCTTCTAATGCTCTAACATCTATTGTGGGTAGCCAAAATTATTATAGAATTAGGCAACGGAATGCATGTTCAACTTATTATGATAATGGTCAAAATGTTATATATCATAATAATCATATTTATTTCACAGGCAAATATTACTATTCTGACACTCCTAGGTTATGCAAAGTTAATACTACGACTGGCGCTAGGACATTTATAAAAAGTATTAGCAGATATTCCAATATGGGTATGCAAAAACATAATGATATTATTTTTGTTGTTGCAAGTGATAGAACAATTACATTGTACAATACAGCAACCAATCAATCTAAAGTGTGTGGTTCCGGAGGAACACTCAATAGGGTTCTTGGTGGGTCGTCAGTAAATTCTAGAATGAGATTTACAGTTGATGCATCAGGTAACTTAGTTTTCCTGTATTCAAATTTTCTCTATAAATTTTCTAGAAGTGGAATGAATTGCCCAGGTAATAATCCCTTATATACTAATAGTCGCTTTA
Organism: uncultured Pelagibacteraceae bacterium; assembly: GCA_902574735.1. GTDB lineage: Bacteria > Pseudomonadota > Alphaproteobacteria > Pelagibacterales > Pelagibacteraceae > Pelagibacter. The sequence continues at coordinate 94,437 of CACGOY010000002.1, read as the reverse complement.
CAGGTCAATTACGCAATCCAATTGCAATGGCAGGTCATCCAAGTAATGAAAATATATTGTATCTTATTAGTAGAAGCTCAATAACTAAAGCCACTTTAACTGGGAGCGGAAATAATGTGAGCAGTAATTCTGTGAGCACAGAATTTGTAGGACGTTTCGGAAGTATTAATGCTAACACTTATAATCCAACTTCAAAATCAGCTATAAGATTTCGTAGCCTAAGAGATATAAAAATAGATCACGCTTTAAATAGAATATTTGTTGCAGATGGACACCAGAGAATGGTTCAATCATTTGATCTTGATATGAATTATCATAATCATACGGGTTATAGTTCAAGACAAACAAGAATGTCAGGGGCTCATGAAGCCATCCAATCTTTAGTAACAGATAGTAGTTTAGTATCCTCTGTAAATTTTGGTTTTGGTTACTGGTCCCATGATACTGGCAATTATATATATTGGGGTTACAGAAAGTATAATAGTAGTTACGTACGATGTAGAACTTTGGTAGGTAATCCATCATGGTTAACCAATCGTCACTGGTTGGTTTATCGTAATTATTGGTGCAAAAAACCATCAGGGGGTGTGGGTTATACTAGTTGGAATAACTCTAGAAATGAAGCAAATCCATGTGGTAGTCAAAACTGTTTAAAAGTAAAAGTAGATAGAAATGGTGCCGCAAGGATAAATAGTTACATTAAAAATGTAAGACCAGGTGGAGGTACCGATGCTAACACGTGGGCAAAAATTGCCGAACAATATTATAATCATAATTCAGACAGCCCAATAGACAAAAACAGTCCATGCCAAGGCTCATATGTAATAGTCATTGGTGATGGAGACATGATGAATACTGCTTCAGCAGAGAATAAAGTAAAAAATCTTTTAAATCAGAAAAAAGTAAAAACATTTACAGTTGCTTATGGGGGTGGTTTAAGTTCAAATGGTATCAGGCAATTAGATAGGATTGCAAAAGCAGGGGGTACAAGCAGAGTAATTAAAGCTGATACAACTGATCAATTAAAAGCACAATTAAATGCAGCGATTAGATCTGTAATTGCAGATAAATTATCTTTTACAGCTCCTGCGATCACTGCAACGATTGAGGAAGGTGGATCATTATTCCAAGCACAGTTTAAATATAAACAAAATATGGAATGGCAAGGTGCATTAACAAGAACTGCAATATCAAAAGAGGGTGTTGTAAACGAAAAAGATAGTGGTAACTGGAATGCATCTGACATGATACCAGCACCTGCTGCAAGAAAAATTTGGGGAATAATTCCAGGTGTTGATTATAAAACTGATTATAACAATTATGTTGAAGCTAATTCTGCATTAATTCAAAGTCAATTTTCTTTATTTGGAAATGCTGTTGGAGATTATCATAGAGATACACCTAAAGTTTCAGGAGTAACAGGTAATACGCGTTGCAGCAGAAAAGGTGATAGTACAGCAACTATTGCAGATGGTACTGATGATGATGTTAAAGGTTTAATTAGTTTTTCTCGAGGAGAAGATTATTTTGATTATGATGGAGATTGTATATTAAATGAACCAAGAAAAGCAGATGGTAAAAAAGCTTATCTTGGAGATATATTCCATTCTGAAATGGTTGTTGTAGGTGCGCCTTCAGCTGATACAGCCTTCACTTCAACAGCACAAGAATCTTATTGGAGATCAGTTAAAGGTTATGATGCTTGGGCTAAATCTTTGGCAAGCAGAAAAGATAAAGAGACAATTTATGTTGGGGGTAACGATGGTATGTTGCACGCAATTGATAGTAAAACAGGTGTTGAGAAATGGGCGTTTATACCTCCGTTTATAATGTCACAAATGCCATTAATGGTTAATACAAATTTAAATAACGATCTTGCAAAAGTTAAAGGTGGAACAAATGCAATTTATGGTGTCGATGGATCACCTGTTGTGCATGACATGTACTTTAGAAGTCCGCTCGGTAGTTCCAAAAATTGGCATACGATTCTGATGGTACCTTATGGAAGAGGTGGAAATGGCTTTACAGTATTAGATGTCACAAACCCTGACAAACCGCTTCATTTATATAGTGTTTATAACGATCATATTAAAAATAAGGTTTTTGTAATGAACCATTTAGATGTGGTTTCAGAGTATGAGTATATCGATGATACTTATTCAGTTATTGACTTGGTAGAAAGTCAAACTGTAACAGATAATTATGAAAACGATAATAGTATTGATGATGAGTGTAAGGCTAATACAACTACGTCATGTTATGAAAGTAGAACTTGGACTTTCCCAGTTGCGGGATTATCAAAAACTGATTTTGAGGTAAATATTAATAATAAAAATATTTCAAACTTTACAGTTCAAACGGGAAGCGCTGGTCTGCCTGAAATTACTTTCCCACAACTATTATCTCACCAGGCAAATCCGGATAGACCTGGCTCTTCCGATACGCTTATTATAAAATTAACAAGAGCTGCTACTAAAAGACTAAGCTCAAATTTACCTGCAGAATATAATTATAAAGAATTAGGTGAAACATGGTCTGCTCCTAGAATATTTAGATTACCAAATGCAGGTGCTGGAGATAGTAATATTGAAGATGATATTTATGTTGCTGTTATGGGTGGTGGATATGGTGGAAGAAATGATGGAGTTGGATCTGCATTATTTGTAATTAATTTAGAAGATAGAGTAACACCTGGTAAAGTCGAAAAGGTAATTGAGGTAAGAGACGATAAATCACTTGATATTACAAATTCTTTACCAGGAACGCCTGTTGTTATAACAGCAGATACAACTAGAGGAATTAAATTTAAAGGTGCTCTTGTTTATACTAATGACTTTGAAGGAAAACTTACCAAATATAATTTAACTAACATGGAACATGATGGGGCAAGAAATCCTATAAACCTATATGATCATACAACATTGTTAAGTATTGATGCTTCAAAAGAAAATGGAAGATATCAGTATCATGCAATGGATGCGGGTGTAGGAAAAGACTCTCAAGATTTATGGTTATTCTCAGGTACTGGAGACTATGAAAGATTAACTTTTAGAGACAATAAACTAAAAAATATTATGTATGGGTTTAGAGATGTAGATTTTCCTTTATATAAAAAGAAGAATGAGGCTGTTACAACATTATTTAAACTAGAAAGATGTAGTGATACCACTAACGATTCAACAGGTGTGGATTGTCCTCTTACTACAAATAAAGTTAGCTTAATTGCAAGAGCCAAAAAAAATCAAGGTTGGTATATAAATTTACCTGCAAGTCAAAAGATTTCTGCAGAACCAACTCTTTCAAATGGTTTAGTTTACTATCCAATATTTGAACCATCACAATCTCAAAACAAATGTAGTCTCGGACTTGCTTTGATTTGTGCAGTTGATGATGAATGTGGAACAAACGTCTCTACTCAATTACACAATAATAAATCCTTGAAGAGCCAAACAATTGATGGAAAAGTTTATGCTGGAAGAACTTGTAAAGCAGTTGGACAAGGGGTTCTTTCAAGATTAGTTGTTTTTGCAAATAAATTGTTTGCAAACATAGCTGGTAAATCAACCCAATCTAAAACTGACTTGGTCGTAATAGATAGTGGTATGGGAGATGTAAGTAGTTTCAGAAATTCTTGGAGAGAAGGAAACTTCTAATCTTTCTTAAGTAACTTCTTAAGTTTATCTTTTACTTTATCTTTATTTTCGTAGAGCTCTTTTTTAATTTTTTCCTTAATTTTCTCCTCATCAATACTCTTTATCTTATCTAAAGTATTGCCAACATTTCCTGATAAGACTTTATTTTTGACTGATTTAAAGGCCTTATCAAATGTATCTTTTAAGACAGTTTTGTAATCTTTGCTGTCTTTAGTGTTTCCAACATTTTCAAAACTCATGTCTTTTAAACTAATTTGTTGATTTATATTTAGTTTTTCAGAATTTGCAGAAATTTTTGCATTTTTTATATCTAATTTTTTAATTATGAATTCTTTGGAGCTAGATGAGCTACTGTTGTTACCTTTTGATATATTTTCTTTTAAAGGTTTTACATTGTCTTCGACTTTTAAACTTTTATTTAATGTGAAGAAATAATTTATATTAATCCCATCAATAATTATTTGATCGATTTCAATTTTATCGCTAAAGATGGATGAGGTATTTAATTTTGCGAAAACCTCATCAATAATTAAAAGTTTTCCTGGAAAGTTTTTATTTTGTATTTCAAGTTTTTCAATTTCTGCTCTCCCTCCTAAATATTTTACTTCTAAACTTTGTATTTTTACATCTGTTCCAAGAGTATTAGATAGGTTGCTTTCTAAAGATCGTTTAATAATTCCATCTCCTACAAACTCTACTAGAAAATAAATTAAAACTGAAATTAAAATAATGATTGAAAATGCTTTTTTCATTTAAAACTATTTTGATGACATAAGAGTTCTCAGAATTGTTGTCAATTGAATATTTTTATTTTTATACCTGTAATTTTCATACAAATTAAAAAAAGATTGATATTTAATCTTGTATTTTGATTTAAGTCTTTTGATTACTTCTTGGTGCGTATCAGAATTTAAAATTCTGCTTTCTTTTTTACTCACTAAAATTATATATTTAAAAATTATTGTAAAAAAATTTGCTTTATTAATTTTTAAGATAAATTTAATTATAATAAATATTAATATTGGTGCGAATATCCAATATAAAATTTTTGAAAATTTAAAATTGATCAAATCGTTCACAAATGATTTTCTTTTATCATCGTCGTATGACAACAAATGTTTTGTCCAAATAAAATCTACATAATTAATGTAGTAACCAATATTTGTAAAAATTTCTAAAGTAAATTTTGAGCTAATTTCATCTTCCTCTTCATTAAACATGTTATTTAAACTATTCCTTATATTTTCACTTGAAATTACAGATGTTGGATCCACTCTAACCCAACCCCTAGCATCTAACCAAACTTCAGCCCAAGCATGAGTATCTTTTTGTTTAAATTCGAAAAAATCACCAACTGTATTTAATTCTCCTCCATAATAACCAGAAACTATTCTACTGGGTATGTTGGCCAATCTTGCAAGTAAAACAAATGTACCTGCAAAATATTCACAGTACCCTTCTTTGTTTCTAAAAAAGAAATCTGCATAACTATTTTGTGAATTATTCTCAGGACTTAAATTATAGTAATAAGTTCCATCAGCAAATGTATCTAATATATGATTTAAATAATCTTCGTTAGTTCTAGTTGGTTTATGAGTTTCGACCCAACTTATTAATTCCCTTGATATTGTTTTAGGGACTAAAGAATAATATTTTTTTAATCCCTCGCTTATTTCAAAATCAACATTATACTTTTCAAAAATTATTTTCTTTTTTCGATCGATTAAATCTGAACTTACAAAAGTTTGATTGAATAAATCTGCCTCAATCTTATAATTTAAACCTGATATTCTTGAATTATTTAATGAAGGGATCCATTTTCTTTTATAGGGCTCTAGTATTATTTCATAACTTTCGTCAAGAAGATCAAAACTCTTTACTTTTATTGGGTTTTTATAAGTATTATATATGAAAATTGGTGAAGACGGCCTCCAAAATTTATCCTCTTCCATATAGTCAAATATCTTAACTCTGAAATATAAATCTTCTTTTTTGTAATTTTCATTAACAAGAACAAATACTTTTTCATCAGAGTTAGCGAAACTTTCAAATGAACCAAGGCTGATTGTATCTGGTATGCCAAGCGAGCCTTTGGATGTATTAAAAAGTCTAAAATCTACTTCAGCTCTTGGAAATATAAGATAAAAAATTATAATTATTGGAAAGATGCTTAGCCCAAAACCTAAATATTTTAATATATTTTTGAAATTAAAATCCATAATTTCTTTTTGTTGAATTAGATACATATTTATGACTATCAAAATAATTATAGAGAAAGAGATTATAGAACTTAATAAATCTTGACCGTTAATTAGACTGGCTATACTAATCACCATAGATATTAGGTTAAATGATAATAAGTTGTCCTTATTATTGATTTCAGCAAATTTAACAATTAAAAGCACTCCTAAACAATTTATAAAAAATTCTTCCGATACGACATACTGATTAAATACAAATTGAATATAAATTAATCCTAATGCATAGACTGATAATAAAAAACTTTTAAACCTAAATAAAAATTTATTTATAAATAAACTAGCAACAGTAATTATTATCCAAAATATCTTATTCGATAAATTTGCATTATCGAAAATCGAAATGAGACATAAAAGCAATATTATAAAAGACAAAGATTTAGGATTTGAAATTTTAATTTTGGACATCTGCTATATAACTTAATATTTGATTGAGAGAGTTGCTATTTTGATTTAAATAAAACACACTTTCTCTGTGCTTTAAGGTTAATTCAATTTTATTTTTATAGTAATAATCAATAATAAAAGATGCATAACTTAACAAATCTTCAAAAGGGATTTCTGGGTAATTATCTAGATTGAGAATTAATTTATTTTCTTTTTTTGGTTCTTCAAACTTTTTAATATATTTTTTATTTTTAACGATTGATTTTTTCCAAGCTATTTTAGAAAAACTATCTCCATTTTTATAATCCTCAATTCCCTCAAATTCGTCATTTACATGTCCTCGTAAATTAATATTGAATTCATTTAATAAATTATGATTTGGCTGAACTTTTTTTGGGAATACTACAATTTTAGATTTAGAGTCGAAATATCTTTTAGTCCTGATTATGCCAAAAGGATATATAGATTTAAGAATTATTCTGCTTATTGGATATGATCCTCTTTCAAAATATTGCTCGCGTAATCTTAAAGTGTGTAATTTTTTTACAAAATTTACATTAGTTAATGTAAAATCTTTATAAACTAAATCTAAATTTATTTTTTTTTCATTAATTTCATTTATAATTTGTATATCAATGCCCTCATCCTTAGTTGCTTCGATAAAATACTTATCAGGTGTACTTAATGTTAAATGATTTATGTTTTGGTGTGATACGAAAATCGAAATAAAAAATACAAAAAAAATAATTATAGATAAAAGTAAACCAAAATTGTTTTCATAAAAAACTGCGATTAAAAAACAAAGAATTAAAAAAAAACCAAGTCCTAATCCATTTAGATTTGGATAAATAAATATTTTACCTTTATTTTTTTCCTTTAAATTTTGAATAAATGGTGCTTTTGCTATTCCTTGAATAGTCTTTGCTATCATTTTTGGATATCTATTTTTGCTAAAATCTCTTGATTTATATAGTTAAATTTATCCTCCTGTTTCAAAAATTTTATGCGATGTCGAAATATATATGGAAGGATATCTTTAATCTCTTGGTGTGTTACGTAATCTTTTCCATGAACAACAGCCCAACCCTTTGCAAGATCAATAATTTGTTTTAAACATCTTGCGGATACATGAATATGTTGATCTAAAGATTTTGTCATTTCTTCAATTTCAATTACATATTTATAAATTTCATCATTAACTGTGACATTTCTTTTTTTGTCTTGTAGTTTTTTCCAATCAATTGGTTCTGAATTAATCGATGTTAAATCATAACCATTTTTCAACATATCCACTTTTTGATTTTCATTTAAATCTGATAACGAATATGAAATCATAAATCTATCGAGCTGTGAATCTGGCAAACTACTGGTTCCAGAAGAGTCCATTGGATTTTGAGTTGCTATAACAAAAAACGGTTCTGGTAATTTGTAAGTTTCACCGTCGATTGATACGCTTTTTTCTTCCATGGCTTCTAAAAAAGCACTTTGTGACTTAGGGCTTCCTCTATTTAATTCATCAGCAAGTACAATATTTGTAAATATAGGGCCTTTTTGAAAAACAAGTTTTTCATTTTGATAAATATTAAATCCTAAAATATCACTTGGTAATAAATCAGAGGTAAATTGTATTCTTTTAAAATTAAGTCCAAGATTTAAAGTTATTGTTTTAGCAAGAGTTGTTTTTCCTGAACCTGGATTGTCTTCAATTAAAATACTTCCCTCTGATATAATAGCTGCCAAAGTCAATTTTACCTTATCAATATTGCCAACAATCGATTTTGAAATATTTTTAATTAAATTTTCAAACATTTTATAAAATAAAAAACTGTAATTGCTTTTCTAATAACAGAAATATTAAATTTCCTACAATGATATATGGTCCGAATGGGATTTGTGTAGACATTTTTTTCGTTTTTTTTTATTAAATCTGGCATAACTAATAATAAAGCAATTGCTGAAGATAAAAATATTACAAAAGGTATCGCATCTAAACCAAACCAAAAACCAATTACCGCAAGAAGTTTTGCATCTCCAAGTCCCATTCCTTCTTTATTTTTAATTTGTTTATAAAAATAAATTATTCCCCAGATAATAGCGTAACCAAATATCCCGCCAATGAGAGATAATACATAATATGGAAAAATTGAGTCAAGATTAGGTAAAAATGATTTTAAGAAACCAAGAACCATTAATGGATATGTTATTACATTAGGAATTATAAAATGTTCGAGATCTATAAAAAATATTATTAAAAAACCTAAACTTAATATGAAAAATAACAGTGTAGTAATTGAAATACCATATAATAAATAAATAAATAAAAATGAAAAGATACTTATTGTTTCAACTAACACGTATCTAAAAGATATTTTTTTTTTGCATTTTCTGCATTTACCGCCTAAAAAAAAGTAAGAGAAAATTGGTATGTTATCATGCCATTTAATTTGTTTTCGGCATTTTGGACAAATTGATCTTCCAGCAACAACACTTTTATCTTTTGGTAATCGGACAATGCAAACATTTGCAAAACTGCCCCAAAGCCCACCTAAGATTATTATGAATAAAAGATCCACTGATGAAAAAAATTTTATAATTTGATATTGGAAGTTATATGAATGATACCATCAATCAAGAACTGAACCATCAATACTGCGTCATGTAAGTGAATATATAGATTTGGACTGCTGATGATTAACTCCATAGTTGTAAAATTTACCAAAATGCGCTTAAAATACCAGCTAAATAAATGTTTCTTTTTAAACCAAAAAAACCTGAAGAACCTAAATTAGAGGTTGCATCTAAAGCTGACATTGATCTTGAGATCATCATGAAGATGAACCAGCAATTTGCATCTTCTCTAGATTTAAATGATACTTTAAACACTGCGCTTAGAGTGATCATAGAAAGAATTAATGCTCAAGCTGCTAACATTTTTTTAATAAATGATAAAATTAGTAAATTTGAGTGTATTGCATCTTTAAATCAAGATTACCTTAATGAATATCAATTAGACCTGAAAGATGGAGTAATGGGTAAAGCCGTTAATGAAAGAAAATGTATTCGTGTTGGAGATGTAAGAAAAGATGTAAGAGAAATTGCAGAATTCTATTTTGATTTAGATAATAAAACAAATTTTACAACTTTTTCAGTACTATGTTCTCCGTTAATAGCAGCCAATGAGTGTATTGGGGTTATTCATTGTCTCAATAAAAAAACAGACAATAAACTTTTTCAAGAAGAAGATCGTCAATTATTAGAAACTTTATCTGCGCCTGCAGCTTTTGCAATTCGTAATGCAAAAATGGCTAAAGAAATGATCGAGAAAAATAAAATTCAAAAAGAAGTAGAAATTGTAGGAGATATTCAAAAATCTCTGTTATCCAAAAATAAAAAAGAGCAATTTCCAATAGCAGGTATAAATATTCCAGCTAAAGTTGTATCAGGCGATTTTTATAATTTCTCTGATCTTGGAAATGGAAAGTACGGATTTGGAGTTGCTGATGTTTCTGGAAAAGGGATCAAATCTTCACTACTTATGTCAAAAGCGTCAAGTTTATATAGTTGCCTAAGTAAAACAAATTTTTCAGCTGCTGAATTACTCATCCAATTAAATAATGAAATCTGTGAAACTATTTCAAGAGGAATGTTTGTTACGATGTTAATTGGCATCTATGATAGTAACAAAAAAGAATTGCTTCTATCGAGTGCAGGCCACGAACCTCCAATCATTTTTAGTAAAGAAGGAGTTTTTTCAAATTATAATGAATCTGGACCCCCTTTAGGTATTATGGCAAATACAAAATATAGTGAGCATACTATTCCTTTTGACGATAGTTCTATGTATATTTTTACAGATGGAATAACTGAAATTAAAAATCCAAAAGGTGAAATGTTAGGCTCTGAAGGTTTTCAAAATTATATTAAAAAATATAAAGATAAAAATAATAGTGAAAGATTAAAAATAATAATTGATGATATTTTAAATTCTGGGCACATTCAAAAAGATGATTTAACAATTGTCGTTATAGATAGTAAAAATTAAATTATTGTATAATTTAAAAAATCTTTAATTACTGTACGAATATATGGCTGATTTGAAATAAAAAACTTTGATAGTTTATTAAAACCAGAAGACCCTTTTCTAGCACTAGATGTTGTATATAAATTCTGCTCGTTTTGAATTATAAACTGTTCTTTCGACAAATCATTGAGTTTTCTTATTACGCTCGCTCTAGGCATGCCAGTAAGCTCTGATATAGTAGTAGGATTTAAACCTTTAGAATTTTCTAAAGTAAATTGAGTTATAGTATTTACATAATTGTCTGTGATTTTGTCTGAACTTTCACCTGTAATTTGTTGTTTTGAATTTTTCATATTGTATGCCTGATTTAAAATACAGACACAAAAAACCATCGCATTTTCATAGTTTTTGAAGAGTTGTTTGAATTTTAAAACTAATCCTATTTGAAAATTAAGAAAATCATTCCAATAATGAGTATAATTTTCTTTTATTTTTTCCTCAAAATACTGTGAACTAAAACTTTTTTTACTATTTCCTAAAACTAATTGCTCTGTTGCTGTTGATAAAAAATTAGAAAAATTTTTTATACTTACGATTGGTTTTTGAAAAGTGAATGCATTCTGCTCTATAGTTATTGTTTTTTTATTTCTTACTATAATTCCATCTCTGGTCATCTCGTTAAGTTTTCTTCTTGCGGTCTCCTTTGTTATATTTAATTCTCTAACAACTTCGCTTATACTAATCTTTTCAATCTCTACTGATTTGTTTGAATAAAACTGATCAAAAGTCAAATTATAAAAATGTTTGTTATATGTAGAAAGAGTTTTATTTACTAAGTAGGCAAGAATTATATATTTATCAATATCTTGAAACGAATTATAAGCGTTGTGAAACCAACCAAACTGCAATTGGTAATATTTTAACATTACAGCTTGATAATTTTTATCACAAGCATCATTAATAACTTCGATATTTAACTGATTAGAAATTTTTGGCTTTAACTGAGACATTAAATTTTTTTTCGACTTCTAATGTAAGTAAAATATATAAGTATAAAAAGATACTGTAGCAAAGCATATGCTGCGACTGGAAATATAAATTTAGGATTATCAAACATTAAAGCTCCAATTACTATTCCTATCCCTCCATTTTGTAATGTTGTCTCAACAATTACTGTAACTTTATCTTTTTCATTTAGCTTAAATAATTTAGTGAAGTATAGACACATTATAAAAGCCAAAACAAATATTAATACTGTTTTGATGCCTGCATATCTAATATACTCTGGTATTAAATAAAGATCTTGATAGACAGCTATACCTACAATTGCCAAAAATATTAATAGAGATAATTTATCAAATATAGGATCAATTTTTTTCGATAAATTATAAAATATCGTATTAAATATTATTCCAAGTATCACTGGAATTGTAACAATAGCAAATAATTTAAATGAAGCACCAATTAAACTTGTATTAAATATAATAATACTGGAATCCTTAATAACATAATTAAAATAAATCTTAATTATGATTGGTATTGTTATAAATGCTATTAACGAAGTAATTGCTGTTAATGATATAGATAGTGCAACGTTGCCTCCCATTTTCTTTGATAAATAGTTTGAGGTTACAGCACTTGGAAGGCATGTAATTAAAACTATTCCAACTTTAACCTCAACAGGAAAAGGTATAGTAAGTGCAATTATGAAACCAATTAACGGCATTCCAATTAACTGGAGGACTAAACCTAGGTAAAAACTAAGTGGATTTAATGCAATAGCTTTAAATGCTGAAGCTTTAATTGATAAGGCCAAAGAAAACATTATAAAAAACATTCCAGCTGGGCCAGCTAACTTAACAAATTCCATATTATCTCTGTCTGGATTTATAAGTTAAATTAATAAAATTTCTAGTAGTTTGAAATTTGGTCCTGGCTATAAATTTTACAGCTCATTACAATACTTAGGCCTAGCATTATTGATAACATAGAAGAACCACCATAAGACATGATTGGCAGAGGGGCCCCAACAATTGGTAATAATCCTAAAACCATTGATATATTTACAAAAATATAAAGAAATATTGCAGAGGCAAACCCAAAGCAGAAAAGTTTTGAAAAGAAGCTTTTTGCATAAAAACCAATACTTATAATTCTGTAAATTAATAATATGTATAATAACAGAAGTATTATAGATCCGATAAAACCAAATTCTTCTGAAAAAAGTGTAAATATAAAATCTGTATGTTTTTCTGGCAAAAATTCCAAATAACTTTGCGTTCCTTTTAAAAAACCTTTACCAAAAAAGCCTCCAGAACCTATAGCAATTTTTGACTGTATAATTTGGTATCCTGCACCAAGTGGATCTCTGTCTGGATTGAAAAAAGTCAAAATTCTGGATTTTTGATAAGGTTTCAACAAAGAAACTGCGAATGGTAGAGAAACAATTAACAATAAAGCAGAGTAGACAAAATATTTAATATTTAATCCTGCTAACCAAATTATTATTACTCCAGTTCCAGCTATTAAAACAGATGTTCCAAGATCAGGTTGTTGTAATACCATATAACACGGAATGAGTAATAAAATTAATGGTACTAGAATAAATTTATAATTTTGAATCTCTGCAGTTTGTATTCGATGATAGTATCTTGCAAAACAAACTATTATAGCAATTTTCATTATTTCAGAAGGTTGAAGATTTAAAAAATAAAGATCCAACCATCGTCTTGAACCGGATGCCATAAGACCAAAAAATAAAGTTATAAATAAAAGAGATACACAAACTGCATAAAAAAAATATGCATTTTTATACCAAAATGTAATTCTAACAAATGATAAAACTAAAAACATTCCAAAAAAAACTAACAATCTAAGTAAATGATTTTTAGTGTAAAAAGAAAACTCTCCTCTTTCAGTAGAATAAATTGCAAAAACACTTATCGCGCCAATTAGAATGATTATGAGTATTAAAAAATAATCCACAGACTTCAATTTTTCAAATAATGAATAATTTCTTGTATTTAATCTTTCAGTTAACATTATGCTAAACTTGTACTTCCTTTTTCAATTTGTTCTCTTAAAGAATGACGATCAATAATCTTCTTAATTAATTTACTTGCTAGTGGTGCTGCACCACTACTACCAGATCCCCCATGCTCTACTAAAACACTTATCGAATATCTTGGATTTTTGTAAGGGGCAAAAGCTATGAATAATGCGTGATCACGATTTTTATACTCTATTTGAGATTGATCTAAATCAAGTTTTCTTTCTTCTTCCGTAATCCTTTTAACTTGTGATGTTCCAGTTTTTCCAGCATATTGATACTTTACATCATCATATCTTGATTTATAAGATGTTCCATACTGTTCGTTAGTTGAACCGAACATTGCGTCTTTTATAAATTCGATATTTTTAGGATCTCTATATAATCTTTCATATAATTTATAATCTCTGTCGACTAAAAATTTTTCATCGTTTGAAAAATCTGCAGTTTCATTTACAAATTGATTTGCAATTTTAAGTCTAGCACTTTCATAATTAATACTTTCATCTCTAATAATATGAGGTTTTATTTTATATCCTCCATTTGCAATTTGGGCTGTCATTAAGCATAATTGTAATGGTGTTGTTTGAATATAGCCTTGCCCTATACCATTGATTACTGTTTCACCCAGATACCATGATTTTCCTATTGCATTTTTCTTCCATAAAGTATTAGGCACTACCCCTTTTTTTTCGTCAAAATAGAGGTCTTTTAAAATATTTGATCCTAGGCCATAGCGTTTTGCAATTATTGCGAGTCTATCAACACCCAATAATCTTGCCATTTCATAGAAATAAATATCACATGATTGCTTAATTGCATTCCTCAGTCTCATGTAACCATGCCCTTGTTTTTTCCAGCAGTGATATTTAACACCATATAATTCGTAAGGATGCTTGTGTCCTTTACATAGAATTGGTCTCTCTGGATCAATAGTTCCAAATTCTAAAGCTGCAAGAGCAACTAAAGGTTTAAAAGTTGAACCGGGGGAATATAATCCAGCAATTGATTTGTTTACCAATGGTTTTAATGGATCATCTCTAATCTCTCCCCAATCTTTGTGACCAATTCCGTGTGTAAATTTATTTGGATCGTAAGTAGGAGAAGATGCCATTGCAATTATTTCTCCAGTATAAATATCCATAGCCGAAATTGATCCCGCTTTACCTTTTAAAAGTTCTTGTGCTAATTGTTGTACTTCAAGATCAATAGTAAGCTTAATTTTCTCACCTTGAGTTTCTTTTATATAATCTATTTGACTGATTCTTTTTCCTGAAGAATTTACTTCATATCTTTTAATTCCATATCTACCAATTAGTTGTGTTTCTTTTGCATATTCAATACCCGATTTACCTACCTTTAATCCTGGAACTAAATTTTCTTTTATTACATCTTTTCTCTCGATATCTTTTTGACTAGCTGCTCCAACATAGCCTACTACATGAACCAGCGCATCCTTATATGGATAAAACCTTGAAGATGAAACAACTGGTTTAACTCCCTCTAACTCATGAAGATATAAATTCAGTTTTGAAAACTGTGTCCAATTTAAATTATCAGATGCAACTAGAGTATCCCATGGTTTCAGTCTTTCTTTTTCTCTGAAAATTTTTTTTAATTCATTATTTGATAATTCTAAAATATTTTTGAGTTTAAAAATTACATCATTAAAATCTTTGATCTGGTCCAAATCTAAGTGAACCTGAAATACTCTATCATTATCAGCGAGAATATTGTTAAAATGATCAACTATAAATCCTCTTTGGGGAGGCGTTTTCCATTCTCTAATTCTATTTTTATCTGAAAGTAATTCATATTTTTCTCTGTCTGAAATTTGTAAACTGTACAATCTTGATGTAATTCCTCCTAATAAAACTAATTTTGCAGCAGCTAACATAAAAACTCTTCTTGTAATTAATCTGCTTTTTTCAACGCTACTGGCTCTATTTTGCATTTTCTTGCCTCAAGTCTATCAAGTAAATTTGATTAAATAATTTTGAAAATAAAGGATATACTAAAAAAGTTAATATAGAAGAAAACATTAAAGCACTATATTGAATTGGAATATCAAAAACGATTGTCAAAATGGTATAGTGTAATGAACTTATAATTAAAATTGCTATAATAAAAAATCCCCAATCATATAATAAGTTTGGAAGAAGAGTTCTGGCTCTTATAAATAATGCAAAAGAACAAAGAAGCATATAATTAATTGACGAAATGCCAATTGGAAAGTTTTGAACGACATCATTAATAATTCCTGCGCAAAATACCAAACCATATCCTAATCTTTCAGGTTTTTTTAATATCCAAAAGAAAATCAAAATATAAATAAAGTTAAATGAAAAGCTTAAGTTAAACAAAAGAAAGGATAAATCAAAACCAGTAAAAGCTATAAAAAATAATAGCAAAATAGGGAAAATGTGGATAAAGGTTTTATAAGCTTTTTTTGGAAAGGATAATGCCATAATTAGTTATGTACTCTTATGAATTTTAATTGGTTGTAATTAACAAAAAAATCGACATATCTTATGCCATCATCAATTTTGACTTTTCCAACTGGTATTGCTGGAGAAATTATTCCATCAACACCTGAAGTATAAACTATTGATCCCTCTTTTATTTCGTTCATCTTTGGCAAAAATTCTAGATCTGCAAATGAGTTATTTCCATTGCCAGATAAAATTGCATTTATTCCACCAGGTTCTATGACCACTGGAATTTTGCTATTTAAATCTGATGCTAGCAGAATTCTAGATGTTAACAAATTTACATTTATTATTTTTCCGACAAAATAAGATTGGTCTTTGACTGCAACACCTAATTTAATTCCATGCTTATAGCCTTTGTTTATTATCATAGATTTTAAAAAAGGACTTTGTTGATCAAGTAAAACTTTTGCGATTAAATAGTTTTCAGATGCAATTTCTCTTTCATCTATTAGTTTTTTTAGTCTAATATTTTCAGATCTATAAAAATCAATTTCATTTTTTATTTTCTCAATTTCGAAATTTTTTACTCTCAAAATTTTAAATTCTTCATACATATTAAGATGATCTTGAAGTAAGTAGTATTGATCTTTTACATAAACAAAAGGAGCTGATACAAAAAAAGATCCTTTAAATATTAAATCTTTTGTTATAGATCTAAATTTATCAATTGGACCTGATTTAAAATACTCTAAAGATAAAACTAAAATTGAAATTGTTAAAAGAGTAAATATTGAAAAGTTTTGACGTGTCCCTTTTTTTAAAAAAGCTGATCGAATAGCAATTATAAAATCATCTCTACCCGAATCTGCCGCCATAGTATTTTAATACTCAGATAATACAGTAGAAAATATTTCTTCTTGATCTAGTGCTTTTCCTGTTCCAATTGCAACACATGATAATGGATCATCTGCTATATTTACTGGTAATCCTGTTTCTTTAGAAAATCTTTTATCAATATTTTTTAACAAAGATCCACCGCCTGTCATTGTTAACCCCATATCAACTAAGTCGGCAGATAGCTCAGGAGGTGTATGCTCTAAAGCTTTTTTAATTCCAGAAACAATATCTTTTAAAATTGGGTTCAAAGCTTCAGCAGTATCCTCTTCTGAAATATTTACCTCTTTAGGTGTACCTGATCTAATATCTCTTCCCTTTACAGCATAAGTGTTGTTGTTCGTTGGTATCGCTGTTCCTATATCTTTTTTAATTTTCTCAGATGTACTATCTCCGATCATAAGATTGTATTCTTCTCTCATATAATCTCTTAACGCGTTATCCATTGCATCACCTGCCACTCTTAAAGATTCTGAATATACAACTCCACCCAATGACATAACTGCTATCTCAGTTGTTCCTCCACCAATATCAATTACCATAGAACCAGTTGCTTCCGATATTGGAAGCCCAGCTCCTATTGCAGCGGCAATAGGTTCTTCAATTAATTGTACCCTTCTTGCGCCAGCCGCAAGGGCGCTGTCTTGAATAGCTTTTCTTTCAACAGGAGTTGATCCTGTTGGAACACAAATAAGAATTCTTGGATTTGCTAGAGTTTTTTTATGAACTTTTTTGATAAAGTGTTTAATCATTTCTTCTGTAACAATAAAATCTGCAATCACACCATCTCTTAAAGGTCTAATTGCTTGAATATTTCCAGGGGTTCTTCCCAACATCGTTTTTGCTTCATCGCCTACTGCTAAAACTGACTTTTTTCCTTTATTATCAACAACTGCAACAACAGATGGTTCGTTAAGAACAACTCCTTTTCCCTTTAAAACAACTAGTGTATTAGCTGTTCCAAGGTCAATTGCCATGTCCTGGCTCCAAAATTTTTTAATTGATCCTAGTATTTGCATTCTCTTATATTCCTTTCATTTGTTTATTCTCAAATTGCTCCTCAGGAGCTGTTTTCTCTCTTTTAATAATCATTTTATTTAAAGAATTTATATATGCGTTTGCTGAGGCAACTAGTGTATCAGTATCTGCTGCTTGACCAACAGTTGTTTTACCATTTTCCTCAATTTTTACACTTACTGTTGCTTGTGCATCTGTTCCCTCCGTTACTGCATGAACTTGATATAGTTGAAGATTAACATCATGAGGGTAAAGTTTTTTAATACATTTAAAGATTGCATCTACTGGTCCATCTCCAGTCTCCGATGTCTTTTTTACATCACCGAACACATCCAATGTCATTTCTGCTTTTTGAGGTTCGCCAGTTCCAGCAAATACTTTTAAAGATTTTAAATTTATCGCATTAACTTTGTTATCAATAATTAAACTATCATCAATTAATGCTATTATATCTTCATCATACACATGTTTTTTCTTATCAGCTAAAACTTTAAATTTTGCGAATGCATTACTTACTACATCATCTGTTAAATCTGGATAACCTAATGAATTTAATTTATCTTTAAATGCATGGCGACCAGAATGTTTCCCCATAACAAGAGATGTTTGTTTTACACCAACACTTTCGGGTGTCATAATTTCATATGTTTGTCTGTTCTTTAACATCCCATCTTGATGAATTCCTGCTTCGTGCGCGAATGCATTTTTACCAACAATAGCTTTATTATATTGAACAGGAAACCCTGTTGCATTTGAAACAATTTTGGACGCTTTGCTTAAAAGGGTTGTATTAATCCCGGTATCATAAGGCATCAAATCAGGTCTCGTTTTAATTGCCATTACCACTTCTTCTAAGGCGGCGTTACCCGCTCTTTCTCCTAGTCCATTAATGGTGCATTCAATTTGTCTTGCACCTGCCTGAACACCAGCAAGTGAGTTTGCAACCGCTAAACCTAGGTCGTTATGACAATGAGTTGACAAAATAGCTTTATCAATGTTTGGAACTTTATTTAACAATGTTTGAATTATAGTTGTAAATTCAGATGGTATGGTATAGCCGACTGTATCAGGAATATTTATAGTTTTTGCCCCACATTTAATGGCAAGTTCAACAGTTTTGCACATATAATCCATATCAGTCCTTGTTCCATCTTCACATGACCACTCTACATCATCGGTAAATTTTCTTGCATAAGTTACGTGCTCTTTAATCGAATCATAAACCTCCTCTGGAGATTTATTAAGTTTGTGTTTCATATGTAACGAACTTGTTGAAATAAATGTATGAATTCTAAATCTTGGAGCATGTTTTAATGCTTCATAACAACGATCTATATCTTTTTTGGAGTGTCTAGATAAACCTGCTGGGATAGAATTTTTTAAAATCTTACTTACTTCAGTTACAGCTTCAAAGTCTCCAGGAGATGCAATTGGAAAACCAGCTTCTATAATGTCAATTCCTAATTCATCAAATACTCTAGCAATCTGAATTTTCTCCTCTAAACTCATTGATGCTCCTGGTGACTGCTCACCATCTCGCATAGTAGTATCAAATATAAAAACTCTATCTTTATCAGCCATAAAATGTAATCTTATTATCGGCTTGCATCATACATGCTCTCGTTCAGATTGCAAAATAAATTGGGGCTAAAGACCCAAATTAATTAAAATGATTCTATTTCTTGTCGCTATCTACTAATTTCTTTTTAGAAATCCATGGCATCATTGCTCTTAGTCCTGCCCCAACCTTTTCAACTGGGTGTTCTGCAAGTTTTGCTCTAGTTGCAAGGAAGTTTTTTTGACCATTCTTACACTCATCCATCCACTCTTTTGTGAACTTACCAGATTGAATGTCTGCAAGCACTTCCTTCATTCTTTTCTTAGTTTCCTCTTTATTAATTATTCTAGGGCCTGATTGGTATTCACCATATTCAGCTGTATTAGAGATAGAATAATTCATATTAGCAATTCCACCTTCATAAATTAAATCTACAATTAATTTTACTTCATGCACAGTTTCAAAATATGCCATTTCAGGTTCATAACCCGCTTCGACTAAAGTTTCGTATCCATTTTTAATTAATTCTACCAATCCACCACAAAGCACCGTTTGTTCTCCAAATAAATCAGTTTCAACTTCATCTTTAAAGGTAGTTTCAATAATTCCTGATCTACCACCGCCCACAGCTGAGGCATAAGACATTGCAAGATCTCTTGCTTTACCTGAACCATTTTGATGAACTGCAAAAAGGCAGGGTACCCCTCCACCTTTTTCAAACTCAGATCTAACTAAGTGACCTGGTCCTTTTGGAGCAACCATAAAAACATCTAAATCTTTTCTTGCTTTAATTAAATCGTAGTGAACATTTAAACCATGAGCAAATGCAATTGATTTTCCTTCTCTAACTCTTTGTTCAATATGATTTTTATAAATTTCCGCTTGTAATTCATCTGGTGTTAATATCATGACAACATCAGCCCATTCAGCTGCATCTGACAAGTTCATTACTTTTAAACCTTTAGACTCTGCTTTTGGTGCACTTGACGATCCTTCTCTTAAAGCTACAGCTACTTCTTTAACTCCACTGTCTTTTAAATTTAAAGCATGCGCATGTCCTTGGCTTCCGTATCCAAAAATTGCAATTTTTTTATCCTTAATTAGATTTACGTCTGTATCTTTTTCATAAAACATTTTCATAGTTTTTCTCCTTAATTATTTAAATACTTTTTCACCTCTAGTCATCGCGACCGCTCCAGTTCTTGAGACGCTTACTAGACCAAACTTTCTTAAATTTTTTGCCATTATATCTATTTCTCTTCTAAGTGCTGTTATTTGAACAACTTTAGATTTATTTGTGCTATCCAATATTACAGCATTATACTTTTTACAAGCTTTAATGGCTTTATCGATTTTTCCATTATTTCCAACAAGTTTAAATAATGCCATCTCCTTAAAAATCACATTTTTATCTTCTCGTTTAAAGTCAGCAACTTTATGAACTGGAACTAATTTTTTTAGCTGTAGTTTAATTTGGTCAACTACTTGGGGTGTTCCAGTTGTAACGATTGTAATTCTTGAAATGTTTAATTTTGGATCAATTTCTGCAACTGCCAAAGACTCGATATTATATCCCCTTCCAGAAAAAAGACCTACAACTCTTGCTAAAACACCAGCCTCATTATCAACCCATACTACAATAATATGAGTGTCTAATTTCTCTTTCTTGCCAGCAAAGCTGTATGCAGATTTTGATTTTGGCATTAAACGAGTGTTCTTCCTTTGCCTGTAATTTTATTCTGTTCCTTATCTTTTGGACCTAATATCATTTGATTGTGCGGCTTGCCTGATGGTATCATAGGAAAGCAGTTCTCTTGCTTGTCAACTAAACAATCAAAAATAACTGGTCTATCAGTATTTAACATTTCTATGATTTTATCGTCTAATTCTTCAGGTGTTTTGGCTCTTATACCAACACATCCATAAGCCTCCGCCATTTGAACAAAGTCTGGAAGTGCTGCTGTATAACTTTCGGAATAATTTTTATCATGAAGTAATTCTTGCCATTGTCGAACCATTCCCATGTATTCATTGTTTAAAATAAATATTTTTATTGGCAAACTATATTGCACAGCAGTAGACATTTCTTGCATCGTCATTAATACAGATGCCTCTCCTGCTATATCAATAACTAACTTTTGTGGATGTGCAATTTGAACTCCAACTGCAGCAGGTAATCCATATCCCATAGTTCCCAATCCTCCAGATGTCATCCATCTATTTGGTTTGTTAAATTTATAGTGTTGTGCAGCCCACATCTGATGTTGTCCAACTTCAGTAGTTATGAATGTGTCTTTGTCTTTTGTAAGTTCGTACAATCTTTCAATTGCATACTGAGGTTTAATGGTCTCTTCACTACCAATGTAATCTAAAGATCTTTTTGATCTCCATTTTTGAATTTTTTCCCACCATTTAGATGTTTTTTGTTTATTGGATTTAATAAAATTTGGTTTTGATTTCTTTAAAGTTTTTAAAGTAGATGTGATTACTGATTTAACATCTCCAACGATAGCAAGATCTACTTTAACATTTTTATTAATTGATGATGGATCTATATCAATATGAACTTTTTTAGATTTTGGAGAAAACTCATCTATTTTTCCTGTGATCCTATCATCAAACCTTGCACCAATATTGATCATTAAATCACATTCGTACATTGCATTATTTGCTTCATACGTTCCGTGCATTCCTAGCATTCCTAAAAATTGATTATCATCTCCTGGGAAAGATCCTAATCCTTGTAGTGTTGTAGTTATTGGAAAACCTGTTGTATAAACTAATTCTCTTAGTAATTCACTGGCCTTAGGACCTGAATTAATAACACCTCCACCTGTATAAAAGATAGGTTTGGTTGCTTTGCTCATTAAATTAATTAATTCATTAATACTTTCTTGAGAAAAATTATTATGACTTGCACCATTTGATTTACTTCTTCTTTTAAATTTTTTGTAAGGTGCTTTTTGAAATTGAATATCTTTAGGAATATCAACAAGCACTGGGCCTGGTCTACCCGTTGTTGCAACTTCAAATGCTTTATGCATTATTTCTGCTAAATCGTTTATATCTTTAACCAGCCAATTATGTTTTGTGCATGGTCTTGTAATTCCTGTTGTGTCACATTCTTGAAATGCATCTGTACCAATTAAGTGTGTTGGTACTTGTCCAGAGATACAAACTAAAGGTACACTATCCATATAAGCATCTGTTAATGCTGTAACTACATTTGTTGCACCTGGTCCTGATGTAACAAGAACAACGCCTGGTTTTCCAGTTGATCTAGCATAACCTTCTGCGGCATGACCTGCTCCTTGTTCGTGTCTCACTAAAATATGTTTTACAGAATTATGATTTTTTAATTCATCATATATTGGAAGTACTGCGCCACCTGGATAACCAAAGATATGGGATACATCTTGGTCTTCAAGACATTTAAATACGATCTCAGCTCCAGAAAATAATTTTGGCATTCAGCCAATCTAGCTGAAGTTGTACTTAAAGGTCAAGTTTAAGAGTGTTCAAATTAGATTTTTTTTAAAAATTTTTTTAGGTCCTTGGAGTTAATTTTATTCCAGCTAGACATCTGACCTCTCGCCCACGTGCTTTGTCTTTTAGCGTATTGTCTTGTTTTTATAGTAATTTTCTCAATAACATCTTTGAGATCTAATTTATTTTCCAAATGTTCTTTAATCTCAGCAATACCAATTACCTTATTTGAGCTATTATCTTTCTTAATCTTAAGTTTTAAAAATCTTTTAACCTCATTAATTGCTCCATCTTTTAACATTTGATCTGATCTAGAAGCTATTCTCACAATTAGTTTGGGTCTTGGATAATCGATATAAATTTTAAAAAATACGTCATCTTGAAACTTAGATTTTGTATTTTTAAACCAATCATATAAAGATTTTTTTGTATAGTACTTAACTTCATATGCTCTAATTGATCTTTGAGCATCAGTTTCTATAATTTTACCATTGATATTGGGATCTAGTTTTAAAAGTTTTGAATAAAATTTTTTTTGTCCAACCTTTTTTTGCATGTTTCTTATTTTATTTCTTACTTTTAAAGGAATGTTTGGAATTTTAACCAACCCATCAGTAAGAGCTTTAAAATAAAGACCTGTTCCACCTACAAGAATGGGAATTTTATTTCTTGATTGAATTTCTTTTATTTTTTTTTGACAAAGGTTTAGCCACCGGCCTGTTGAAAAATTTTTTGTAACATTTAAAAATCCATATAAGTGGTGTCTAATATTTTGATAATCTTTTTGTTTAGGTCTTGCCGTTAAAATACGAAGTTCTTTATATACCTGCATACTATCTGCATTAATTATTTCTCCTTTAATTTTCTTAGCAAGGTTTATTGCAAAATTTGATTTACCTGATGCAGTAGGTCCCGAGATTAAAATGATTTTGGACTTAAGGTCCATTAATCTAGTTTAACACCAATATATCTTCTTTGATTTTGGTTATTATAAATCGCAATTAATAATGTTTTCTCTGAGCTTCTTGTGGCCATTTTTACAATATTTTCTAAATCACCAATGGTGTTAATTTTTTTCTTTTGAGCTTCAACAATGATGTTGCCAGTTTCAAGATAGTTTATAGGACTGTCTTGAGCAATTTTAGTTATAACAACACCTTTAACATCTTTAGACAATTTTCTATCCTCAATATCTTTTCTATCTAGTAATCTTACAGTAATTTTAAGTCCTTCAATTTCAACTTCTTTTGGCTTTTCAGTAATTATAGTTTGTTCTTTGAAATCCTCTGATGTCTCAAGTCTTCCTAAAATAATATTTTTAGTTATCTCTCTTTTATTTCTCCAAACTTTAACAACTACTTTTTTCCCAACATCAGTTTGAGCAACTATTTTTGGAAGTTCAACCATTTCTTTAATTGGTTTTCCATCAAACTCTAAAATAATATCTCCAGCTTTAATTCCACCTTTGTCAGATGGGCTACCATCAGCAACACTTGCAACTAAAGCTCCTCTTGGTTTATCTAATTTTTCAACGTCTGCAATTTCTTTTGTAACAGTTTGAATTCTAACACCTAACCATCCTCTTTTTGTTTCACCAAATTCTATTAATTGTTTAATTACTCTGTCTGCACTATTTGAAGGAATTGCAAAACCTATTCCAATTGATCCAGACTGACCTAAAATTGCTGTATTAATTCCAATTACATCTCCACTCATATTAAATAAAGGTCCACCAGAATTTCCCTGATTTATAGATGCATCAGTTTGAATAAAATCTTCGTATCTTGATAATCCAATTGATCTATTTCTTGCTGAAATAATCCCCGCGGTAACCGTTCCACCTAAACCAAACGGATTTCCAATTGCAATAACCCAATCTCCAATTCTTGATTTATCAGAGTCCCCAAATTTTACTGGTACAAATTTTTCATCACTTTCAATTTTTAAAACAGCTAGATCCATGCCAGGATCTGCTCCTAAAATTTGCGCTTTAAACTCTTGGTCTCCATTTACTCTTACAAAAACATCCTCTGCACCTTGAATTACGTGATTATTAGTGATCACTATTCCATCATCACTAATTATAAATCCTGATCCTAATGCACTTGTTTTTCTTTCTTGAGGGGTGCCAAAGTCTTTAAACATATCCTCAAATGGTGATCCTGGAGGAAATTGGAACGGGAAAGGATTTGATCTTGTTGTAATTGTTGTTGTTGTTGAAATATTTACAACCGATGGCATTAATCTTTCTGCTAAATCTGCAAATGAAGCAGGGATATCCTTTGCGCTTGATAGAGTTGAGAAGTTTAGACAAAAGATAAGAAGAACTAATGACTTTAAATGTTTTTTCATGACTTTAAGTACCAAATTATTAAAAACCCTATAACTGCAAACACCAATCCACCTGTGCGAAGCTGACTGTCATTTACCTCATTTAATTTTGACAGCATATTTTTCATTTTTGATGGAAATAAGGCATATAAAATTCCTTCAATGAACAAGAACAGACCAAATGCAATGATCAATTCCTTCATAGGATTAAGTTATTCTGATTTAGGTTTTATATTTCCAAAAAATTTAAAAAATTCACTATCAGGAGATAAGATCATAGATGTCTCTCCTGCATTAAATGCTTTACCGTATGCTTGCATAGATCTATAAAATGCAAAGAACTCTGGATCTTGACCAAAGGCATCTGCGAAAATATTATTTCTCTGACCATCCCCTTCACCTTTCATGATCTCTGACTGTTTTTGTGCTTCAGCTAAAATTACTGTTACTTCTTTATCCGCAGTTGAAGTAATAGTTACAGCCATCTCTGCACCTTTTGCTCTAAATTCTTTTGCTTCTCTCTCCCTCTCAGTCTGCATTCTTCTAAAGATTGCATCACTGTTTGCTTGTGGAAGATCAGCTCTTTTAATTCTTACATCAACAATTTTAATACCAAAGTTTTCAGCTTCATTATTTACACCTTCTTGGATTAATGCCATTTGTTTTGTTCTATCTTGAGATAAAAGTGTTTGAAGTTCTTGTTGACCAAGAACGTTTCTTATTCTTGAGTTTATAATTGTTGAAAGTCTTGATCTTGCAACTCTCTCATTTCCAACTGAAATATAAAATTTTAATGGATCTACAATTTGAAATCTTGCAAACGCATCAACAATCAACCGTTTTTGATCTGATGCAATTACTTCTTCCGGTGGAGTATCTAAATTTAAAATTCTTTTATCTAAAAATACTACGTTTTGAATAAATGGTATTTTAAAGTTTAAGCCTGGTTTTAACAATATTCTTTTAGGATCACCAAATTGTAGAACAATTGCTTGATTTACTTCTTTTACTATAAAAATAGAAAAGAATATCGTTGCAACAATTACAATTATAATCGGAATTAAAATTTTTCCAGCTTTCATTTAATTATTCTCCGCCTTTTTAAGTTCAGGAAGTGGTAAATAAGGTACTACTCCTGATCCAGAATTTTTGTCAATTATGATTTTATTAATGTCTCCTAAAACTGTTTCCATAGTCTCTAGAAACATTCTTTCTTGAGTTACTTGTTTGGCTTTTGCATATTCATTATAAATTGCTAAAAATCTACTTGCTTCACCTTCTGCTTTTGCAACTACTTCTTTTTTATAAGCCTCTGCAGCTTGTAAAATTTTTTGTGCTTCTCCCCGAGCTCTTGGGATCACATCGTTTGCATACGCTTCAGCCTCGTTTTTAGATCTTTCCATATCAGCTCTTGCTGCTTGGACATCTCTAAATGCATCAATTACTTGATCTGGTGGGTCGGCTTTTTGTGTTTGAACTTGAGTAATTTGAATACCTGAAGTGTATTCATCTAAAATCTTTTGAATAATTTCTTGAGTTTCTGTTTCAATTACTGATCTTCCTTCTGTTAAAATAGGTTGGATGTTTGATCTAGCGATTACTTCCCTCATAGCAGTTTCTGCAGCAGCTTTTACTGTTCCTTCAGGATCTTGAATTTTAAATAAGAAATTCCCTGCATCTTTAATTACCCAAAATACTGAAAAATCAATGTTAACAATGTTTTCGTCACCAGTTAACATTAGGCTTTCCTCTGGCACATCAGCAACACCACCTGATGAAAATCCACTATCTCTCTCAGATCTAAAACCAATATCAATTCTGTTTACTTTTGTAACTTTCGGAGTGATTACACTCTCAATTGGATATGGGAAATGATAATTTAGACCAGGCTGTGTAGTATTTACAAACTTACCAAATCTTAAAACAACTCCTTGTTCGTCTGGAAGTACTCTATAAAGTCCACTGAGTCCCCAAAGGGTTACTATAATAAGTAATCCAACAATAATTGGTTTAGCTCCACCTTTTCCGCCACCTAAAAATCTGTTTAGTAAACTTTGAATTTTTTTAATTACTTCATCAATATCTGGTGGAGTTGGACCTCTTCTAAATCCACCGTTACCCCCGCCGCCTCCTGGAGGGCTACCCCATGGGCTTTGATTTCTGAAATCATTCATACGACACTCTATATAGTGTCTTTATTGGTAAAAACAAGGTAATGGTATTTTAATGAATAACAAAAAAGTAGGCCTTAGTGACACAATGAAGGCTAAAACTGAGCCAAAAAGCTTTCAAAAAAACCCTATACCAGGCACCAAATTCACGATTGCAATTTCAAGTGCAAAAGGAGGCGTCGGTAAATCTACTTTTGCAACGAATCTTGCTTTAGCTTTAAAAAAAGTTGGGTGCAAAGTTGGATTGTTAGATGCTGATATTTACGGTCCATCTCTTCCGAAATTATTTTCAATAAATGAAAAGCCAGAAAGCGATGGTCAAACTTTAAAACCAATAATAAAATATGATATTCAATGCATGTCTATTGGTTTTTTAACTGATGAGCAAACTCCCATGATTTGGAGAGGGCCAATGGTAACGAGTGCAATTAAAACATTTACTCAAAAAGTTGCTTGGAAAGATTTAGATTTTATTATTGTGGATATGCCTCCAGGAACAGGAGACACGCAATTAACATTTGCTCAAGAAATAAATATGGATGGAGCAATTATTGTTTCCACTCCTCAAGAAATTGCTCTTCAAGATGTAAAACGAGGAATAAGAATGTTTGATAAATTAAAAGTAAAAATAATTGGGTTAATAGATAATATGAGTCATTTTGTTGGTGATGATGGAAAAAAATATGCAATCTTTGGAGAAGGCGGCGTTAAAAGGACTGCAGAAGAATTTCAAAAAGAATTTTTAGGTGAAATACCAATTAATTCAGAAGTTGGAAAGCAAGGTGATTTAGGATCTCCAATAGTTGAAAGCAAACCCGATCATGAAATTTCTAAAATTTATTTAGAATTTGCGAATAAAATTAAATCAGCTTATCTTTAAGATCAAAAGCTTCCATAAGTTCATTCCATTCTCTTTTAGAAAGTCCTGATTGATCTATGTCAACTTTATCACCTTTGATTAGTTTTTTAAGCACTTCTTTTCCTTTTGCAGAAACTTCTGTTCCTCCTACCCTATAATCCATAAAAGCCTTGTAAGTTATCGGCACCCATTTTTTAACTGTATCCAACATTACATCTGCATAAGCGCGTATTTCATATTGAGCGTGGTAATCAGCTCGTAATCTTAAAAAATTCATTAGGTTTAGCAAATCTGTTTTCCAGTACCACTGCGTATAAGTATTTAATGTCAAATTCATACGTGCAAGTTCTCTTGCAAGTCCCACTGCATTTTCATCGATTACAGAACCATCATATCTTTCATTGAGCATTGTTTGATAATTATTATAAGTTTGTTCTGCATCACCTTTTAAAAGTTCTAAAACTTCTTTAGCTTTTTGACCTTCAAGAACATCGCCTCTTCCTTGTCTATTGCTCTGCGACTGTGCTGCTAAATGCTCAGGTGAAGGTAAATAAAACTCTTTATCTAAAATTGAATATCTTGCAGAGTATTCATTTACATTTGCAGTTCTATGCCTGATCCATTGTCTTGCAATAAATATTGGAAGTTTAACGTGATATTTAATTTCACACATTTCAAATGGAGTGCTATGCCAGTGTCTCATTAAATATTTAATTAATCCTTCGTCTGTTGAGACTTTCTTTGTACCTTTGCCATAAGAAACTCTAGCTGACTGAACTATCGAGGTGTCATCGCCCATATAGTCAACTACCCTGATAAATCCATGATCTAATATTGGAAGAGCCTCATAAAGAATTTTCTCTAATTCTGGCGCTGTTACTCTTTTAGTCTTATATTCTTGTGATTGTTGATCTTTTATTTCTTGTGCTTGTTCGCTGGTTAATTTCATGAATAAAATATTGAATCTCTTTATTTAGGTTTTATATTAATAAGGTTGGTTTTCCAACTATGACGATAAACGAATTTCGTAATAACCATTACGGACGTGGGGGCAGTACCCACCACCTCCACCATTTTCAACTTACGGGGGTGAATTAGGATCGACGGGTGTCTAAAAGTTATTCTTTCGTTCGGTATTGTTCCGCCGTGATGGGCTAATTTATAAATGCTAACGAAAGTTACGCACTTGCAGCTTAATTAATTTATTAATTAAGTTACGGGGTTTGGGGCACCTGGCAACAGAACGCCCCTATTTTAAAATTTCATTTTCTAATTTATGGTGCGGCCAGAGAGACTCGAACTCTCATGAGCTAGGCCCACACGGCCCTCAACCGTGCCTGTCTACCAATTTCAGCATGGCCGCAAATTATGTCTCAGATTAATTGAATGACAATTCTAATTCAAGTTGATAAGTTTTTAATATGGAATTCACTGCTGAAATAAAAAAAGCAACCAGTTCAATTTACGAAAAAGTACAAAAAAAAATTCCAGAAATTGAATGGGCTACGCACGCTCCATATATTTATAAAATCAATAAGCTTAAAAAAGAAAAAAATGCTGTAATTTTAGCGCATAATTATCAAACACCAGAAATTTACCATGGTATTTCAGATTTTTCTGCGGACTCTTTGGCTTTAGCAGTTGAGGCTGCAAAAACAAAAGCAGATATAATTGTTATGTGCGGTGTTCATTTTATGGCTGAAACGGCAAAATTAATGAGCCCTGAAAAAAAAGTATTATTACCTGATATGCAAGCGGGATGTTCTTTATCTTCTTCTATTACAGGAGACGATGTAAGAAAATTAAAAAGAAAATATCCAGGTGTTCCGGTAGTTTCATATGTCAATACCTCTGCCGAAGTAAAAGCTGAAACAGACGTATGTTGTACATCAGCAAATGCTGTTAAGATTGTAGAGTCTCTTAAAGTTAAAAAAGTTATATTTTTACCTGATGACTTTTTAGCTAAATATGTTGCTTCACAGACTGATACTGAAATTATATCATGGAAAGGAACTTGTGAAGTTCATGAACAATTCAAAGATGAGGAAATAAATGAAATAAGAAAAGCTAATCCTGGAATTAAAATAATTGCACATCCAGAGTGTCCTCCTGATGTCATTCAAGCATCTGATTTTGCGGGGTCAACTAGCGGTATGATAAAGTATGTGAGAGATAATCAACCAGAAAAGGTTATGATGGTTACCGAATGTTCAATGAGTGACAATGTTCAAATAGATAATCCAGATGTTGAATTTATTAGACCATGTAATCTATGTCCTCATATGAAAAGAATTACGTTGCCTAAAATATTAAATTGTTTGGAAAATGAATCAAATGAACTTGTAATGGATGATCAAACTATCGCAAAAGCAAGAAAATCTGTAGAAAGAATGGCAGAAATAGGCAGATAAAATCTGTGTCAAATATTCTATTAAGCAATCAATTTATAAAATCTACATGTAAACTAGCATTGAATGAAGATCTTTATCCCTCAGGTGATATAACGTCAGATCTTATAAATAATAACATCAATAAAAAAGTTAAAATGATAATTAATCAAAGAGGAATTATTGGTGGTTTAGCATTTGCAAAAGAAACATTTAAATTAATTGATAAAAAAATAAAATTTACAATAAAAAAAAAAGAAGGCTCATATATACGAAAAGGTAATATTGTAGCAATAATTGAAGGTAATCTTAAGAATATACTAATAGGAGAGAGAGTTGCTTTAAACTTTGTTTCCCATATCTCGGGTATTGCATCAAAAACAAATAAATTTGTAAGACTGGCTGGAAAAAAAACTAAGGTATGTTGTACTAGAAAAACTATACCAAATTTAAGAGTGATTCAAAAATATGCAGTCAAATTAGGTGGAGGGATTAATCATCGATTTAATTTAAGTGATGAATTTTTAATTAAAGATAACCATCTTAGTTCGGAAAAGAATTTTGAAAATATTATTAAAAGAGCGATTAAAAATAAAAAAAGAAGAAACATTACTGTGGAAGTTGATAATTTAAAACAATTACACAAAATATACGGACTAAAATTTGATACAATTTTGCTAGACAATATGAGTATTCAAAACCTAAAAAAGGCTGTTAAATTAGTTAAAAAAAAGTATACGACAGAAGCTTCAGGTGGCGTTAATTTGAATAATATTAAAAAAATTGCATCAACTGGGGTTGATAGAATTTCAATAGGAATGTTAACTCAAAGCGTTTCTGCAATTGATGTAAAATTAGAAATATAATTTATTTATTTTTTTAATTGCGCTTGAGCTGCAGCTAATCTTGCTACTGGAACCCTGTAAGGAGAACACGAAACATAGTTTAGTCCTATTTTAGCACAAAGTTCAATACTTTTTGGGTCTCCTCCATGCTCTCCACATATACCTAACTTTATTTTTTTATTTTGCATTCGCCCTTTTTCAGAAGCGATTTCAATTAAGTCTCCTACTCCCTCGTCAATTGATACAAAAGGATCTATATCAAATATTTTATTTTCAATGTAATCATTTAGAAATTTACCACTATCGTCTCTACTAATACCAAATGTAGTTTGAGTTAAGTCGTTAGTCCCAAAACTGAAAAATTCTGCATGTTTAGCAATATCATTTGCTTTTATCGCAGCTCTAGGCAATTCAATCATTGTACCTACCAAAAAATTTAACTTTATTTTTTTTTCACTCTCAACCTGTTTCGCAGTCCTTATCACTAAATCTTTCATAATTTGTATTTCAGCTTCGGTTGAAACTAAAGGTATCATTATTTCTGGTATTATTGATTTAACTTTTTGTTTTTTGCATTGAACCAAAGCTTCAAAAATTGCTCTACACTGCATTTCATAAATTTCAGGAAAAGATATTCCAAGTCTACAACCTCTGTGCCCAAGCATTGGATTTTGTTCGTGTAGTTCGGTAATTCTTACCTTTAATTCCTTAATTGGAATATTTAACGAGCTTGCAACTTCACCTATTTCCTTATCAGTTCTTGGTAAAAATTCATGTAATGGAGGGTCTAATAATCTAACTGTTACTGGCAAACCATTCATAATTTTGAAAATATCAATAAAATCTTTTTTCTGATGTGGTAATAATTTTGAAAGTGCTAATAATCTATCATCTTTAGTTTTTGAAAGTATCATTTCTCTAACTGACAATATTCTCTCTTCGTCGAAAAACATATGCTCAGTTCTACATAACCCAATACCTTCTGCTCCAAAGTCTCTTGCTGTTTTACTATCAAGAGGTGTCTCAGAATTTGTTCGTATTTTTAATTTTCTATAATTGTCAGCCCAATTCATAAGCTTAGAAAATTCTCCTGAAATTTCTGGCTTAACAGTTTTCACTTCACCTAGAATTATCCTACCGGTAGATCCATCAATAGTGATTAAATCTCCTTCTTTAATTTCTCTGTCTTGAACTTTGAATAATTTTTTCTCATAATCAATTTCGATTTCACTTGAGCCTGACACACAAGGTCTTCCCATTCCTCTAGCGACTACAGCTGCATGACTGGTCATACCTCCTCTTGCAGTTAATATGCCTTTAGCAGCATGCATACCATGAATATCTTCAGGTGAAGTTTCAACTCGAACTAATATAGTATTTTGCATTGATGCGTTTAACCTTTCAGCATCATCTGATGTAAATACCACTTTACCACTTGCTGCACCTGGTGATGCCGGCAATCCCTTCGCAATTATTTCTATATTTGATTTTTCATCTAAAGTTGGATGAAGCAAAGTATCTAAAGAATTTGGTTCAACTCTTAATACTGCCTCTTTTTTTGAAATTAAATTTTCTTTAACCATATCAACAGCAATTTTCACAGCTGACTTAGCGGTTCTTTTTCCTGATCTCGTTTGAAGCATCCAAAGTTTTTTATTTTCAACTGTAAATTCAACATCCTGCATATCTTTGTAATGTTTCTCTAATTTATGTAATATTTTTTTTAATTCTTTGTATACTTTGGGCATAGACTCTTCCATTGACGGTAAGCTTTCATTTGAGGCTATTCTTGCTTTTTTAGTTATGTGTTGTGGCGTTCTTGTTCCTGCAACAACATCTTCTCCCTGTGCATTAATTAAATATTCCCCGTATATCTGGTGATTGCCATTGGATGGATTCCTTGTAAACACCACTCCTGTTGCGCAATCATTGCCCATGTTTCCAAAAACCATTGACTGAACATTAACTGCAGTACCCCACTCTGATGGAATTTGATTTAACTTTCTGTAAACCTTAGCTCTATGACTTTCCCAAGATAAAAAAACTGCACTAATTGCTCCAAACAATTGCTCTCTTACGTTTTGAGGAAATTCTTTATTTGTTTTTTTCTTAACAATATTTTTGAAATCTTTTATTAATCCATCCCAATCATTCTGATCCAATTCTGTATCTAACAACACCCCTTTTGTTAATTTATAATTTTCGATTAATTCCTCAAAATTATAATTCTCAACTCCTAAAACAACATTTGAATACATTTGAATAAAACGTCTGTAGCTGTCTTTTGCAAAACGCATATTTGAAGTTTTATTTGCTAGAGCGTGGACTGTTTCATCATTAAGTCCTAAATTTAAAATAGTATCCATCATGCCTGGCATTGATACTCTTGCTCCAGACCTTACTGAAACTAATAATGGGTTATTCAAATCTCCAAACTTTTTTCCAGTGTCTTTCTCAATATTTTTTAACTCTTTATCAATCTCCCCTAAAATTTTATGATTTATTTTCCTTTTATTTTTATAAAATAACTCGCAAACTTCTGTGGAGATTGTAAAACCTGGAGGTACTGGTAAGCCCATTCTGCCCATTTCAGATAAATTTGCACCTTTTCCACCCAGAATATTTTTTGATAAGTTTATTTTATTTGAAACTTTAGATTTAAAATTAAATATATACTTTTTCATTAACCTTCTATTTTTGAAAAATTGAAATAGTTATCAAAACTTTTACATAACATTGATAAAAGTTCTAGTCTGTTATTTTTAATCGTTTCGTCACTATCGTTTACGATAACGTTCTCAAAAAAATCGAAAACTTCTGATTTACAAAATGAAAGTATTTTTAAACTTTCTTCAAAATTTTCATCTCTACCTACACTTGAATAGTATTTTTTAATTTCGTGTATTTTTTTATAAAGATTTTTTTCATAATCATTTTTAAATAAATCTGGATCAACATTGCCATTAAAATTGGATAAATTTTTATTTTCGCTTAATAGAATACTTGCGGACCTTTTGTAAATAGCAACAACATCTTTCCCAAAATCTTTGTTTATGTTTTTATTTAAAACGTATGTTTTTTTATAAACTTTTAATAATTCATCAATTGAAAAATTATGACTTGCGCTTTCTATAATATCATTTCTAATTTGTTTTTCTTTAAGATAATTTTTTACCCTTTCATATAGAAAATCCCCAAGTTCTAAATTTAATTTCTTTAAATCAAATTCAAAGCCTTGTTCTTTGTAAAACATACAAGAATAAATAATTAATTCTCTAAGTTTTACTTTTAGGTTATTTTCAATTATTAATCGTACCACACTGATTGCTGTTCTTCTTATGGCATAAGGATCTTTTGAGCTTGACGGCTTTAGATTAATTCCAAAAAAACCAACTAAAGAGTCAATTTTATCACTGAGTGATAAAGTAATACTATAAATTTTCTTTGGTAACTTACTATCCATACCTATAGGATAATAATGCTCTGCTACAGCTAGACTGACATCTTTTTCAAAGCCTTGTGTTTCTGCAAAGTAACCTCCCATTACACCTTGAAGCTCAGGAAATTCACCCACTAAGTCAGACATTAAATCAACTTTACAAATTGTTGATGCGATTTCTATTTTTTCTTTACTAATCATAAATTCATCAGATATTAGACCACTAAGTTTTCGCATTCTTTGAATCTTATCAAAATAAGTTCCTAGACCTTTGAAGTAATTGACATTTTTTAATTTTGTAACCTGCTTGACTAAATTTTGAGTTTTGTTTTTATTCCAAAAAAATTCTGCATCACTCAATCTAGCATCAATAACTCTTTCATTTCCTGACTTAATAAGTCCTTTTTTATCGTTCGCATCTGAGATTACAAAAAATAAGTTTGTTAAATTTTCTTTTTTGTCAAAAGTCGGTATATATTTTTGGTGTGATTGCATTGTAATAATCAATATTTCTTTAGGTATGTTTAGAAATTTTTTATCAAACTCGCAAATTAATACTTTCGGTTTTTCAACAATATTTGTTATTTCATTTAATAAACTTTCACTTGTATTTATTAAAATATTTTTGTTATTTGATAACTTTTGTAATTCAGAATTTATGAAATCCTTTCTTTTTTCGTGGTTAATAATTACTCCTTTGGTTTTAAAAAATTTTAAATATTGGTCGAAGTTATTAAATGACTTAGTTTTTTCTTCTATATCTTTTTCTATAAAAGTGAGATTAGAACTTTTCAGGTGCTTAAAATCAAACTCAAGTTTTTTCCCATCAAATATTGATAAAATAGATTTCAATGGCCTACCCCAAAGCAGGGTATGTTCCCCCCATTTCATTGATTTTTCCCATGTAATTTTAAACAGAATGTGAGGAAGATTTTCTCTCAACATGTTATAAAGACTTATCTTCTTTTGTGGCTTCTTATAAAAATAAAATTCTCCCTTTTCAGTTTTTTTTTTATATATCTTATTTTTATTTATTTGATTAGAATTTAAAAAGCCGTCTAATGCTTTATCTGGTGCATTTATACTTGGACCTTTTACCTCTTTAGATTTGAATAAAACTTCTTTTGGAAGGCCTTTAGCATTAATAGCAATCCTGTTTGGTGTTGAAAAAATTCTAATTTCACCTTTATATTTTACACCATGTTGTTCAAAAAAATTTGAAAGAATTTCTTTTAATTGTTCTCTTGCTTTGATTTGTAACTTTGCTGGAACTTCTTCGCTAAATAGTTCAATAAATAACTCAGACACTTTAACTCTGACTTTCTATCCAAATTTTTCCAATCTCTTTGGTTAAATCTCGAATTCTTGAGATATATTCTGCTCGTTGAGCAACACTTATAACGCCTCTGGAATCTAATATATTAAACACATGACTCGATTTTAAACATTGATCATAAGCAGGGAGAGAAATTTTATTTTCAATCATTGATCTTGCCTCACTTTCTAACATATCAAACATTTTAAAAAGTTTTTCAGTATTTGCGTATTCAAAATTGTATGCTGAAAATTCCTTTTCAGCTTGGTGGAAGACATCTTTATAAAAGATTCCATCATTATTCCAATCAAGTTCAAAAACATTTTTTTTGTTTTGTATAAACATGCATAATCTTTCTAATCCATAAGTAATTTCAACAGAAATAGGATCACATTCAACTCCTGCCATTTGTTGAAAGTAAGTAAACTGTGTTACTTCCATTCCATCACACCAGACTTCCCATCCAAGCCCAGCTGCTCCTAAAGTAGGGCTTTCCCAGTCGTCCTCTACAAATCTTATATCGTGCTCTTCATGTTTTATTCCAATTGATGCAATGCTATTAAGATAAAGTTTTTTTATATTTTTTGGAGAAGGTTTTATTAATACTTGGAATTGATAATAGTGCTGGAGCCTATTTGGATTTTCTCCATATCTTCCATCTGTAGGTCTTCTAGATGGTTGAACATACGCTGTTTTCCATGGCTTCTTTCCTAAAGATCTCAACGTTGTTGCTGGATGAAATGTTCCAGCTCCAACCTCAACATCATAGGGTTGTAAAATAATACATCCCTGTTTTGCCCAAAATTTTTGTAAGCTAAATATTGTATCTTGAAATGATAAAATTTTTTCTTTTTTCAATTTAGGTCTTTTAGAAACCATATTTTTGCCAAATAGATCTTTCTTCGATCAAGTTCAAAATTTTATCTGCTTGATTTTCTGAAGAAGATAATTTTTTTGCAAGCCATCCTTTACTTTTCTCAAAAATTTTCACTTCAACGTTTTCACCAAATTTTTCTCTTAGAATTTGTTCGGAATTACCCAAACCATCAATTAAACCAAGATCCTTAGATTTTTTTCCTGACCAAAATTCTCCTGAAAATAATTCAACCCCAATATCTTTTTTCAACTTTGTCTTTCTACTTTCCTCAACTACATCAATAAATTCTTGATGAAGTTCTAATTGTATATTCTTTAACCTTTTTATATCTTCTTCTTTTTCATCGAGGAATGGATCGAGTGTGCTTTTATTTTTTCCAGCTGTATAAACTCTTCTTTGAACACCAATTTTTTGAATAAGATCTTTAAATCCAAATGAAGAATAAATAACTCCAATAGAACCAATTATTGAACTAGGATTAGCATATATTTCATCTCCAGAACAAGCAATTAAGTAGCCGCCAGAAGCCGCAACATCCTCTGCAAATACAATCACTTTTTTTTTATATTTGTCTGCCTGATTTCTAATTAGTTTATAAATTAAGTGTGACTGTACTGGTGACCCGCCTGGAGAATTAATTGTTATTGCGACTGCTTGGGCTTTTTTCAATGAAAAAGCTTTTTTTATAATTTCCTCTTGGCTAGAATAATCAATCCCCTGTTTAAATTTTCCAACATTTCCAATAACACCGGATAGCCTGATATGGCTTACAATTTTTTTTTTTTTGAAAAAGGAAAACATAAATATGCTTATTAAAAATTTCGATATTAATAAAGCATACTTATAGTTGAAGAAATAGGTGCGTCAATTGATAAGTATTATAATAAACTTAATGTAATATTTTCGATCTATGGGATCTGTAGTTCAATTAAAAAAGACAATTAACAACTCATATTCGGACTTACTTAAGTCTGTCGAGGATAAACTTATATTGGTCAATGAAAAAATATCATCAAAATTAACAAGTAAAGTTGATTTAATTCAAAATATGACGGACTATCATTTGGATACAGGTGGAAAGAAATTAAGAGCCCTTTTAACTTTATCTAGTTCAAAACTTTGTGGATACTCAAAAGGTGGCAGAGATATAAACCTTGCAGCATGTGTAGAATTAATTCACGCTGCAACCTTAATGCATGATGATGTTATTGATAACGCGCTTGTTAGAAGAAACAAAGAAACACTCAATACTGTCTGGGGAAATAAATCCTCTATTTTAGTTGGAGATTATCTGCTTAGCAGATGTTTCGAAATGATGGTAGAAGATGGAAGCCTAGAAATTTTAAAACTACTTTCTTCTACTTCTTCAGAAATTGCACAAGGAGAAGTGTTACAACTGCAGCATCACGGAGAGATAGATATGCTCGAAGAAACATACCTAAAAATTATTTCTTTGAAAACTGCAGCACTTTTTTCAGCATCTACTAAAGTTGGGGCAATATTGGCGAATAGAGATAATAAATATAAAGAAGCTTTAGAGTTTTATGGAAAAAATTTAGGTCTTACATTTCAAATAGCAGACGATGCTTTAGATTATAATTCAGAACTTAAATTATTTGGAAAAAAAATAGGTAATGATTTTTATGAGGGAAAAATTACTTTACCAATAATATTGTTATATCAAAAGTGTTCAAGTGAAGAAAAAAAATATTTGAAAAATTTGTTTGAAAAACAAAATAGAGATGAAAATGAATTCAAAAATACTCTTGAGAAAATAAAAAAATATAAAATTATAAATGAGTGCTATAAAAAAGCTGAATATTTTATAAACTTAGCATCTAACTCATTGTCAATCTTCGAGGAGAACCAAGATAAAAATATTCTTAAAAATTTGACATCATTTAGTTTAGAAAGAAATTTTTAAGGAGATAATAAAATCTTTTTCCAACCCTTTTTTTCTTTAATATATTTCAGTCTCTCATGTATTCTAAATTCACCATCTAGCCAGAATTCTATTGACCTCGGCTTTAACCGCCATCCTGACCAATGTTTTGGTCTTGGGACATTATTTTGTTCAGGATATTTGGATTTAAAGTTTCTAATCGATTCTGTAAGCTCTTTTCGATTTGAAATTTCTGAGCTTTGATATGATGCCCAAGCACCAATTCTACTTTCATATTTTCTAGAGGAATAATATTCGTCTGCCTCAGTATCAGAAACTTGTTCAGCTGCACCTTCGATCCTTATTTGCCTAAGTAAACTTTTCCAATGAAAACACATCGATATATTTGGATTTTTTTTAATAGCTAATCCTTTAGCACTGTTAAAATTTGTATAAAAAACAAACCCTGTCTCATTAAAATCTTTTAATAAAACCATTCTGACCGAAGTGTATCCACGGTCATCTGATGTGCCTAGTGCAACTGCATTTGGGTCATTTAACTCTGTTTTTTTTGCTTCATCAAACCATTCCTTAAATAATTCAAATGGATTATTTTTTTCACCAAAACATATATCTAGACCAAAAGAGTTTTTTTCGTTCATAATTTTAACAAAATAACTTATATAATAAATATATGTCATTTAATACCTTTGGGAAAATATTTAAATTCACGACGTGGGGAGAGTCTCATGGACCAGCAATTGGATGTGTAGTCGATGGTTGCCCACCCAATATCAAAATAAATATTGACGAAATTCAGAAAGATTTAAATAAAAGAAAACCTGGTCAATCAAAATTTACAACTCAAAGAAAAGAAGATGATAGAGTTGAAATTTTATCTGGTATTTTTGAAGGCAAAACAACTGGAACTCCGATTTCAATGATAATTTATAATAAAGATATGAGATCTAAAGACTATGGAAATATTAAAAATAAATTTAGGCCAGGACATGCAGATTTTACCTATTTTAAAAAATATGGAATTAGAGATTATAGAGGAGGAGGAAGACAATCTGCAAGAGAGACAGCTTCTAGGGTTGCAGCAGGAGGTATAGCAAAACAAATATTAAAATTTATTCTAGGAAAAAAATATGATGTTGTTGGAGGAGTAACTCAATTAGGAATCTTAGGATCTAATCCAGAAAATTGGAACGAAAAATTTATCAAAAAAAATCAATTATTTTGTCCAGATAAATCTGTGCTAAAGCTTTGGGAAAAATATTTACTTAGTATAAGAAAAGCGGGATCATCTTGTGGAGCAATTATTGAAATCAGAGCTAAGGGAGTACCTGTAGGATTAGGGGCGCCAATTTATTCAAAATTAGATATGGACCTTGCATCAGCTATGATGAGCATCAATGCTGTAAAGGGAGTAAACATAGGATCTGGAATGAATTCTGCTCAATTGACAGGTGAAGAAAATTCAGATGAAATTAATCAAAGAGGGAAATCTACAAAATTCAATTCGAACAATGCTGGCGGTATTTTGGGCGGTATATCAAGTGGTCAAGATATAATTGTATCATTTGCTGTCAAACCGACTTCATCGATATTATCTACTAGAAAAACAATTGATAAGTTTGGGAAAAATACAACTATATCTGTTAAAGGCCGACATGATCCTTGCGTAGGGATAAGAGCCGTTCCTATAGGAGAGGCTATGATGCATTGTGTAATACTTGATCACTACTTGCTAAATAAAGCTCAATGTGGAGACTAATTAATCTTTTTTACTATTACTTTTGAATTTAAAACTTCTAGTACTTTATTTTCAATAGATAAAGCATCCAGTCCAGCAGATTTATACATATTTTCAGGTTTATCTTGATCTATAAACTTGTCTGGGAGTATCATTGATCTAAATTTAAGATTTGAATCTAAAAGATTTTTATCATTTAAAAAATTACTTACGTGTGCCCCAAAACCACCTATAGATCCTTCTTCAATTGTAATTATCACCTCATGATTTGTTGCTAATTGCCAAATTAAATTTTCATCAAGAGGTTTGGCAAAACGTGCATCTACGATACTTGCATTAACTCCTTTTTTTCTCAAATTTTCTCCAGCAATTAAACATTCATTTAATCTTGCTCCAAAATTCAAAATAGCAATTTTCTTTCCTTCTCTAACAACTTTTGCTTTTCCTATTTGGATTTTCTCACTTATATCAGGTAACTGAACTCCAGTGCCATTTCCTCTGGGATATCTAAATGCACATGGTTTATCATTAATTTCTACTGACGTGTTTATCATTTTTACCAATTCTGCCTCATCGCTAGATGCCATAACAATAAAATTTGGTAGAGTAGCCAAATATGTTATATCAAAAGATCCAGCATGTGTTGGGCCATCTGCTCCCACGAGACCTGCTCTATCTATTGCAAATCTTACTGGTAAACTTTGAATTGCAACATCATGTACCACTTGGTCATAAGCTCTCTGTAAAAAAGTAGAATATATTGATGCATAAGGCTTATAACCTTCTGTTGCTAGACCGGCAGCAAAAGTTACCGCATGTTGTTCTGCTATTCCCACATCAAACATTCTATTAGGAAATTTATTTCCAAAAATATCCATTCCTGTACCTGAAGGCATCGCGGCAGTTATACCAACTATTTTGCTGTCATTTTCAGCATGCTTAACAAGAGTATTTGCATATACTTTTGTATAAGATGGCGCTTTTGAATCACTTTTTTGCTGTATGCCTGTTTTTATATTAAACTTAGATACCCCATGATATTTATCCTCTGACTTTTCTGCGAAACTGTAACCTTTCCCTTTTTGTGTTTTAATGTGAATTAATATTGGTCCTTTATGTTTTGACTCTTTTGCATTTTTTAAAACAGGTAGCAAAACATCCAAATCGTGTCCATCTATTGGGCCAATGTAATAAAAACCTAATGAATTAAACAAAGTTCCACCAGTAACAACTGATCTAAGAAAATCCTCTGCTTCGCCAGCTTTTTTACTAAATCTTTTTGAAAATGATGAAAAAATTAATTTTAATGTTTCTCTAAAGTTAAAATAAATTTTTCCTGAAAAAATTTTTGCTAGATAAGACTTCATTGCACCAACGGGTTTTGCAATCGACATATCATTATCATTTAAAATAACTATCATTTTTGTTTTTGATGCACCGGCATTATTCATAGCCTCATATGCCATTCCAGCACTCATTGCTCCATCTCCTATTACAGCAACTACCTCTTCTGATTTATTTGAAAGTTTATTTGCAGTTGCTATTCCTAATCCAGCAGATATTGAAGTCGAGCTGTGTGCTGCACCAAATGGATCAAACTCACTTTCTAATCTTTTTGTAAAACCTGATAAGCCATTGCCTTGTCTAAGAGTTTTAATCTTATCTTTTCTTCCAGTTAATATTTTGTGAGGATAAGATTGATGACCAACATCCCAAATAATTTTATCTTTTGGTGTATCAAAAATATAATGTAAAGCTACTGTTAACTCTACAACTCCAAGACCCGCACCTAAATGACCACCAGTTTCTGATACCGCATTTATCATTTCCTCTCTTAACTCATCCTTAAGTATTTTAAGTTCGGAATGATTCAACTGTTTCAAATCTGTTGGAAAATTAATTTTATTTAAGAATTTTGTTTTGCTCATTTACTTATTTCTATTTAAAATATATTTAACAGATGCCTTTAAATTATTAGAATTTTTATCATATTTTTTTAATGTGGCAAAAATTTCTTCTTTAAGAATATTGGCATACTTTATTGAATTTTGTTGTCCTAAAACGCGAATAATAGTTGCCTTACCCCTCGCTAAATCTTTTTGAGTTTTTTTACCAGCAATTTGCATATTTCCATTATAATCAATTAAATCATCAGCA
The DNA here is from genome assembly GCA_902574735.1 of uncultured Pelagibacteraceae bacterium. GTDB lineage: Bacteria > Pseudomonadota > Alphaproteobacteria > Pelagibacterales > Pelagibacteraceae > Pelagibacter. The sequence continues at coordinate 51,660 of CACGOY010000002.1, read as the reverse complement.
ATTTGAAATAAAAGTCCAATTTTTTCTCCTATTTTTTCAAATTTTTTTATTTCCTTAAATTTTCCAGAAACAATAACTGGTGCCAAACAACAAAAAGAAAATAATTTACCAGTTTTTTTAATTTGCATATCTATAATTTTATTTAATGATATTTTTTTTTTTTCAAAATTTAAATCTGAAAACTGTCCTCCAGCCACGCCTTCATGACCGGAACATTTTGATATAGAATTAATTAATAAATTTTTTTTTTTATCATTAATATTTAAAATTTTATCTGACAAAATTTCAAAGGCTAAAGTTAGAAGGGAATTCCCTGCTAAAACCGCTGTAGACTCACCAAATTTTTTATGTGTACTTAATTTTCCCCTTCTAAAGTCATCATCATCCATGCAAGGCAAATCATCATGAATAAGTGAATAAGCGTGTATGCACTCAACTGCAGCTCCAATATGGATTACAGATCTATAATTTATTTTAAATATACTTCCAATATCATAAATTATTTTTGATCTTATCTTCTTACCGCCTGAAAATAGGCCATAAGACATTGGTTTAATTAAATCAGTTTTATTTTGTTTTTTTAAATATTTTTTAAGAAAATTATTCGTATCTATTGCAATTTTATTTAATCTTTTTTGCATTTTTAATCGATATTTCGTTGATTTTAAATTTTGCTGACTCTGAAATTTCTTTAGAGGATTTTTGGAATTTTTTTTCAATTAAATTATTTAATCTAATAAGTTTTTGATATTCATCTAGTGACTCTTCTAAATTTTTTTGATTTTCTAAATTTTGAATAATTTTATTAGCAATTTCTGTTAACTCATTCAAAGTTTTTGAATTAATATCATCTGGCAAATTTTTTTCATTCATATAATAGTTGGTAATATTATATGAATATCAATCTTTCAAATATTAAAAAAGCAGTAAAATATCTCAATAAAAATGAGTGTATTGGAATTCCTACAGAGACAGTTTATGGTTTAGCGGCGAATGCTTACTCAGATAAAGCAACAGATAAGATTTTTAAATTAAAAAAAAGACCAAGAAAAAATCCTCTTATTGTTCATTATTATAATTTAAAAGATCTAAAAAATGATTGTAAAATTGACAATCAATTTTTGAGTCTATATTCAAAGTTTTGTCCTGGACCGATAACCTTTGTCTTGGAGTTAAAAGAAAAAAGTAAAATTTCAAATAATGTTACTAATAATAAAAATACTATTGCAGTTCGCTTCCCAAAACACAAAATCGCTAGAAAACTATTAAAAAATTTAAATTTTCCTTTAGCTGCACCTAGTGCTAATATTTCTAAGAGTATTAGTGCTGTATGTAAAACCGATGTGATTGAAGAGTTTGGGAAAAAAATCAAATTTGTCTTAGATGGTGGGAAGTCAAAAGAGGGCCTAGAATCTACAATAGTTAATTTAGTAGGTAATCAAAAAATATTGAGATTAGGCAGTCTAGACAGAGGTAAAATAGAAAAATATTTAATTAAAAAAAGAACTAACAAAAAAAAAGATATAGTAATGCCCGGGCAGGGAAGAATTCACTACTCACCGGGTTTGCCTATAAGACTAAACATTAAAAGACCAAAAAAATTTGAAGCTTTCTTATTAATTTCAAAAAGAATTAAATCAAATAAAAATTTTTTTTACCTAAGTAAAAATAAAAATTTAAAGGAAGTAGCGAAAAATTTATATAAAACGTTAAGAAAAGTTAAAAAAAAAGGTTTTAAACAAATCTCTATCGAGAAAATTCCTAACCGAGGTATCGGTGAGGCAATTAATGATAGATTGTTACGGGCAGCTGTAAAAAAATGAAAACTTTAGTTGAGGTGCAAAATCTAAAAAAAAACTATGGTGATAAGCAAGCCGTAAAATCAATATCATTTAAAATAAATGAAAATGAAATTTTAGGCCTTTTAGGCCCAAATGGATCTGGAAAAACAACTACTATTGGTATGATGTTAGGTTTACTAAAACCAACAAGTGGAGAAATTTTAATTGAGGGTGATAAAATAGAGGAAGATAGAATTAAAATACTTCAAAAAATTAATTTCATATCTCCCTATATTGAACTTCCAAAAAAATTAACTGTGAAACAAAATTTAATTGTCTTTGGAAAACTCTATAAAATTAAAAATTTAAATGATAGAATTGACTACCTGACATCAAAACTTCGTTTAAGTGATATACTAAACCGAATAACTGGTGAACTTTCATCTGGACAAAAAAATAGAGCGAGTTTAGCAAAATCATTAATAAATGATCCTAAGGTGCTATTATTAGATGAGCCTACAGCATCTCTAGATCCAGAAATTGGTGATTTTATAAGATCTTTTTTAGAAGATTATAAGAAAGAAAAAAAAATATCTATTTTGCTTGCTTCACATAACATGAATGAAGTCACTAGATTATGCAAATCAATTTTGATGATGAAAGATGGGATAATTGTTGACAGTGGGAGTCCTGCTAGCCTTATAGAGAAACATGGTAGAAAAAATTTAGAGGAAGTATTTTTAAAGCTTTCAAGGAGACCTAATGAGCATAATTAAAATGTATGGGTTATTTTTAAGGCACTTTTATTTAATCACTAGGTCATTTCCAAGAATACTGGATTTAATCTACTGGCCATCAATTCAAATTACATTGTGGGGTTTTATTTCAAATTTTTTTGCATCTCACACTACTTATTACAACAATGCAGTTGGTGTTATATTAACATGTGCAATACTTTATGATTTTTTATTTAGAACAAGTATTGGTTTTAACATGTTGTTCCTTGAAGAAATTTGGAGCAGAAACTTTACAAATCTCTTCATAGCTCCAATGAAAATTAGTGAAATTCTAACCTCACTAATTTTCACTGCTTTGGTGCGAGCATTAATTGGTTTAATACCTGCTGTATTATTAACCTCTCCAATATTTGGAATTTCAATCTTAGAACTTGGAATTTATCTATTTTTTCTTTTTTTAAGTCTTTATATATTTGGGATTACATTGGGAATTTTAGTATCAGCAGGGCTTCTAAGATTTGGGCCTTCGTTTGAAAATATTGCTTGGTCAACTATGTTTTTATTAGCTCCATTTGGTTGTATATATTACCCAATTGAGATTCTTCCAGAGATTTTTCAAAAAATAGCTTATATGTTACCACTTGTTTATATTTTTGAAGAGGCAAGAAACATATTAATAAATAATACAGTTGATATATCAAATTTAATACAGGCTTATATGTTGAATATGGTTTATATTATTATTTCAATTACTTTATTTTTTTACTCATTTAATAAGGCACGAGATAAAGGCACACTAATAAATATTGGTGAATAATGGCGCGCCCGCAAGGAGTCGAACCCTGAACCTCCAGAGCCGAAATCTGGCGCTCTATCCAGTTGAGCTACGAGCGCATTATGTACTATTATATCAATAAATGAAAAATATCATTAATTTAGTTGTAGAGGAAGAATTATACGGAAAAAGAATTGATGTAGTAATAGCTAAAAAAAATGATTCTCTTAGCAGAACCAGGATCAAAAACCTGATAATAAATGGAAATCTTAGTATTAATAATATAATTGTAAATGACCCCTCAAAAAAAATTTATAAAGATGATAAGATTTTTTTAACAATCCCACTGCCTAAAAAAGCGTCTCTAAAACCATTCAAATATAAGTTAGACATAATTTATAATGATGAAGATTTATTAGTTATAAATAAATCAGCAGGAATTTCGATGCACCCTGGGGCAGGAAATTATGATAATACGATTGTGAATGCTTTAATGAACTTAAATGATAACAATCTATCAAATATTGGGGATGAGCTAAGACCAGGTATAGTCCATAGAATTGATAAGGATACATCAGGACTGGTAGTAGTTGCAAAAAATAATAAATCACACGAAAATTTATCTAATCAGTTTTCCAAACATACAATTACAAGAATATATCAAGCTCTGATCTGGGGAAAACTGAGACCGCAAAATGGAAAAATCGAAACTTTAATAACCAGAAGCACAAAGAATAGACAATTAATGGAAGTTGGTTTTGCGAAAGGAAAACAAGCAATAACGAATTATAAAACTATTGAAATTTTTGAAAACTCTAAAGTACCAACATTAAGTTTAGTAGAATGTAAACTTGAAACAGGCAGAACGCATCAAATAAGAGTACATATGAGTTTTAAAGGAAATAATATCTTAGGAGATAAAAAATATAAAAAAAAATTTAAAAAATTAAAAAATATTGATTTTGAATTAGAAGATCTTTTATTAAAACTTGACAGACAATTCTTGCATGCAAAAGTTCTTGGTTTTAATCATCCTTCAAATGGAAGAAGATTAGAATTTTCATCAAATTTACCTCCTGAACTAGAAAATATTCTCAAAAAGCTAAGGAAAACATGAAAATATTAATATTGTAAATTTCCTTTTCTTTATTAAATAAATATCTCGATGAGTACAACGTCTTATAATTTACCAGCTTTGTCTAATGAGGGTGGTTTAGCCGCCTACTTAGCGCAAATAAAAAAATTTCCTATGCTCGATGCTGAGGAAGAATATATGCTTGCAAAAAATTGGCAAACTACTGGAAATGTAAAATCTGCAGAAAAACTTGTGACAAGTCACCTTAGATTAGTTGCAAAGATTGCAATGGGATATAAAGGTTATGGTTTACCTCTAAATGAAATGATATCGGAAGGGAATGTCGGATTAATGCAAGCCGTAAAAAAATTTGAACCGGAAAAAGGCTTTAGACTTGCAACCTACGCGATGTGGTGGATCAAAGCATCAATTCAAGAGTATATTTTGAGATCATGGAGCTTAGTAAAAATTGGGACAACCACCGCTCAAAAAAAATTATTTTTTAATCTAAAAAAACTTAAAAACCAAATTGCACCAAGAGCTGAGGGTGATTTAAGAGATGAGCACGTAAAAGATATTGCCAACAGATTAGATGTAAGTGAGGAAGAAGTTGTTTCAATGAACAGAAGATTGTCTGGAAAAGAACAATCTTTAAATGCTCCGATTGGTGAAGATGGCGATGAGTGGCAAGATTGGGTTGTAGATAATGAAATGGATCATGAATTGAAATTTGCACAAAATGAAGAAATGGAGCAAAGAAAAGATCTTTTACAAGATTCTATTAAAATCTTAAATGACCGAGAAAAAGAAATTCTTTATTCAAGAAGACTTACAGATTACCCTATAACCTTAGAGGATTTAAGTAAAAAATTTAAAATTAGTAGAGAAAGAATAAGACAAATAGAAAACAAAGCTTTTGAAAAATTGCAAAAGCACATGTTAAATAGTGCTAAGTCAAAAAATCTTCTGCCAGCAAATTAATTTTTAAAAGGATTGTAAACAAGTATTGTATCATTTCTTTCTGGACTGGTAGAAATACTTGAAATTTTTGCTTCAATAAATTTTTCTAGGTCTCTTATATAAATTTTTGCATTTTCAGGGAGATCATTAAAATTTTTACATCCTACTGTTGAAGTTTTCCAACCTTGGTAAGTTTTATAAATAGGCTTAACTTTTAATTGATCCGTTACCGCTGCAGGCAAGTAATCAATTTCTTTTCCATTGATTTCATATGCGACACAAATTTTTATTTTATCTAGTTCATCTAACACATCTAACTTTGTTAATGCAATTCCATCAATTCCTGAAATTTTTATGGTTTGCCTCACTAATACACCGTCAAACCATCCACATCTTCTTTTTCTACTTGTGACAGTGCCAAATTCCTTACCTCTGGTACCTAAAAGCTCACCAATCTCATCAGTAAGTTCAGTTGGAAATGGTCCTTCACCTACTCTTGTGGTATATGCCTTGGTTATCCCTAGAACATAATTTATTGAGTTAGGTCCACATCCAGAACCTGTTGCTGCTGAAGATGCAACAGTATTTGATGAGGTAACATATGGATAGGTGCCGTGATCAACATCTAAAAGTATTCCTTGAGCACCTTCAAATAAAATTTTTTTTCCAGATAACTTAAATTGATCAATTTTTTTCCATACAGGCTGAGAAAACTGAAGTATATGAGGTGCTAATTTTAGCAAATCTTCTAATAATTTTTCCTTATTAAAAAGTGGTTTATTTAGACCTTTCCTTATTGCATTATGATGAGACAAAACGTGATCTAATCTACTGTTTAAATTTGTTTCAGAAATTAAATCCATTAATCTAATTGATCTTCTACCAACTTTATCTTCGTAAGCTGGACCAATGCCTCTTCTGGTTGTTCCGATTTTAGAATTTCCAGCTGCATCTTCTCTTATTTCATCCATTTCTTTATGGAATGGAAGTATTAATGTTGCTGACTCAGAGATAATTAAATTTTTTTCATTAATTATTACACCTTTGGATTTAATTTCCTCAATTTCCTCCAAAAGAGCCCATGGATCAATAACAACTCCATTACCAATTATAGAAATCTTATCTTTTCTAACAATTCCGGAAGGAAGAAGTCTCAGTTTATATGTAATTCCATCGATTACTAATGTATGTCCAGCGTTATGACCACCTTGAAATCTTACTACAACATCCGCTTCGCTTGATAACCAATCAACTATTTTACCTTTACCTTCATCTCCCCATTGGGAACCTACAACAACAACATTTTTCATAAAAATCTTCTTTTAATCTCTATACTATTTAAATGGTTTATTGGTCCATGACCTTTTCCATAATTAGGTCTAGATGCAATTGCTTCGTTAACATATTTGATAGCCATCTCACAAGATTTCTTTAATGTTTTTCCACATGCAAAGTAAGCTGTAATAGCACTAGATAATGTACAACCTGTGCCATGGGTGTTTTTGGTATTAATCTTTTTATTTTTAAAAATTGATATTTCTTTTTTATTAACAAAAACGTCAATAATGTTTTGTTTCTTTAGATGACCTCCTTTTATTAAAACATTCTTCGCTCCAAGATTTAATAAAATATTTGCTGCAAATATCATATCCTCTTTTGAATTGATTTTAGTTTTAGTAATTATTTCAGCCTCAGGAATATTTGGAGTAATTAATGAAACTTTGTTAAATAATTTTTTTTTTAACATTTCTATTGAATTTTTATCAATTAACCTTGCGCCCCCCTTTGCTACCATTACAGGATCTAAGACTATTTTATTAACCTTGATCTTTTCCAATGAACTTGAAACTGAATTAATAACTTTTCTTGAGTGGAGCATGCCAATTTTAATTGCATTTGGTTGAATATCTTTACAAGTAAATTCAATTTGTTTAGATATTTCTTTATAGGGGACTGGTATAATTGATTTTACTCCTGTAGTATTTTGTGAAGTAACAGCGGTAATAGCAGTCATTGCATATCCACCTAATGAAGTTATAGTTCTTATATCAGCTTGAATTCCTGCTCCACCAGAAGAGTCTGATCCTGCAATAATTAAAATTTTAGATTTTGGTTTCAATTTATTTTAGTGATTTAGAAACTATTTTTATACACTTCTTTAGAAGAATTTTGTCTTCCGATTCACACATTATTCTTATTTTAGACTCCGTGCCAGATTTTCTTACCAGTAGTCTACCTTTTCCAAATATGATTTTTTCTGCTTTTTTAATTGCAAATTTACATTTTCTTGAGCTGATTATTGATTTGTCCTTAACTGAAATATTTTCTAGCACTTGAGGTGTTGGCTTAAAAATAGAGAATAATTCACTAGCTTTTTTACCTTTTCTCAAAGAAAAAAGTATCTCAAGTGCTACAAGCAATCCGTCTCCAGTGGTTGCAAAGTTCCCTAGTATAATATGACCGGATTGCTCTCCACCTAAGTTAAATTTTTTATTTTGCATTAGCTCTTTTACATATCTATCTCCAACATTTGATCTATAAAATTTAATTTTTTTTTCTTTAAAAAACTTCTCTAGACCATAATTTGACATTAAGGTTCCAATTACGCCTCCTATTAGTATTTCTTTTCTTTTCCATCGCTCAGCTAAAACAGCTATAATTTTATCTCCATCTACAATATTTGCCTTTTCATCAGTCAAAATTATTCTGTCTGCATCTCCATCTAAAGAAATTCCTAAATCAGTTTTAAATTTTTTTGTTAATGATTTAATTTTTTCTGGATGTGTTGAACCACATTTATAATTAATGTTTATTCCATTTGGTTTAGTTCCAACTTCAAAAACTTTCGCACCTAAAGATCTTAGTAATTTTGGAGCACTTTTGTATGCAGCTCCATTAGCACAATCAATTGCAATTTTTAAACCTTTAAGCGAGAAATTATTTGGAAAATTACTTTTTAAAATATTTACGTAATTTTCATTTGCATCCTCTAATCTTTTTACCCTTCCAAGATTTAGAGGTTTTGTCAGTTTAGATGAAATATTTAAATCTATTATTTTCTCAATTTTTTTTTCAATTTTGTCAGATAATTTCATACCATCAGGTCCAAATAATTTCATCCCATTGTCAGTAGACTGATTATGTGAGGCAGTTATCATTATACCAAGATTGGCTCTCATTTTTTTTGTAAGCATCGCTAATCCATTCGTTGGTAACGGTCCAAGAGTAAAGACATGCATTCCTGCTGAGGTAAGTCCGGAAACTAATGCTGGTTCTAAGGTATAACCAGACAATCTGGTATCTTTTGCAATAATTGCTATTTGTTTTTTTTTTTTTAAATTTTTAAAATAAGTCCCCGCTGCTAAACCAAACTTAAAAAACATTTCACCATTAATTTTAGAATTATTAACTTTTCCTCTTATTCCGTCAGTTCCAAAATATTTTTTTTCCATTAGAAATTTAATTTTTTATAAACTTTAATTGATTGATTAACTTCATTAACATCATGCACTCTTAAAATCTGAACGCCTTGTAACATAGAGAATATACAAGATGATACTGTTCCACCTATCCTATCTTTGCTATCATTTTCATTAGATATATCTTTAATAAATCGTTTCCTAGATAAACCAAGTAATATTGGAAAACCCAATGTATGAAAAATAGAAATCTTATTTATCAATGTAATATTATGTTTCAAATTTTTACCAAAGCCTATTCCCGGATCTAATATGATATTGTTATGTTTAATACCAATTGATCTTAAATACTTAATTTTTGCTTCAAAATAATCATAAATATCTAGCAAAACATTTTTATATTTTGGACTATTTTGCATTGTTTTGGGTGAGCCTTTCATATGATGTATTACGAATGGTGCTTTACTTTTTTTTAAAAAATTTATTGTTTTTTTGTCATACTCAAAACCAGAAACGTCATTTATAATTTTTATTCCATAATTTAAACTTTTTTCCATCACCAGGCTTTTTCTTGTATCCAGTGAAAAGATAGCCTTTTTTTTTCTAATCAACCTTAGTTTTTTGGATATTCTTTTCCACTCATCAGATGCTGGGATCTCTTTTGCGCCTGGGCGAGTAGATTCACCACCAATATCAATTATGTTTGCTCCAGAGTTTATTAAATTATTTATTTGTCTTTCTGCAGATTTAAATTTTATGAATTTCCCGCCATCAGAAAAGCTATCAGGTGTTAAATTTAAAATACCCATCATTATTGGAGTATTATTAAATTTTAAACCCTTAAATTTTTTTTTTTTGGATATATTTTTTAAATCTTTTTTTACTTTATTTTGTAATCTAATTGGTAGTTTTTTTATCTCATCTAAATTAATTATTTTTTCTGATTTCCTTGTTAAAAGCTCAATAGACCTGAATTTAATGCCGGAGTTTCCATTTAAAGATAAATAATTTTTTTTTATTTTACCAGATTTTGAAGTATAAAAAAAATTACACGCTCTTGTGTAATATTTTTCCATTAAGTTTAATGGACTATCTTAGGTTTTAAACCAATTGATCCAAGTGCTGAGCCTTGATCGTCTTCCTCAACTTTTAAATCTTCTTTATTTTTAGGGTAAACATTCTTGTCGACTATGTCTAATATTTCCTCACCAGTTAGTGTTTCATAAGTAAGCAACGCTTTTGCAAGTTTATGAAGGTCGTCTATTTTATCAGTAAGAACTTTTTTAGCTCTATCATACCCTTTATCAACTATTTTTCTAATTTCATTATCGACTTTTCGTGCTGTTTCCTCTGACATATTTTGTTGTCTGGCAACAGATCTTCCTAAAAATACTTCTTCCTCATTTTCTCCGTACGCGACTGGGCCTAGCTCTTTACTAAGTCCAGCTCTCATAACCATAGCTCTAGCTCTTTTTGTTGCTTGCTCAATATCACTTGCAGCCCCTGTAGTAACTTTATCTTCACCAAATATTATTTCTTCAGCAACTCTTCCACCCATAGCTATAGCGAGTTGAGCGTGTAATTGCTCTCTAGTTTGAGAAACTTCGTCTCTCTCTGGAAGTTGCATAACCATACCTAAAGCTCTTCCTCTGGGAATTATCGTAGCTTTGTGAATTGGATAAGCGGCTTTCTCATTGATTGTAACTATGGCATGACCTGCCTCATGATAAGCAGTAAGTCTTTTCTCTTCCTCAGACATTACCATTGAACGTCTTTCAGCTCCCATCATTACTTTATCTTTTGCTTCTTCAAACTCCTGATAAGTTACAATTCTTTTGTTTTTTCTAGCAGCTAGCAATGCAGCCTCATTTACTAGGTTAGCCAAATCAGCTCCTGAAAATCCTGGTGTTCCTCGAGCAATAGTTCTTAAATTTACATCTGGAGCCATCGATATTTTTTTTGCGTGGACTTTTAATACTTTTTCTCTTCCTATTATATCTGGATTTGAAACTACAACTTGTCTATCAAATCTTCCTGGTCTTAAAAGGGCTGGATCAAGAACATCTGGTCTATTAGTTGCAGCTATAATTATCACACCTTCATTTGTATCAAAACCGTCCATTTCAACTAACAATTGGTTTAGAGTTTGCTCTCTTTCATCATTTCCACCTCCTAGTCCTGCGCCTCTACTTCTTCCTACTGCATCTATTTCGTCTATAAAGATTATACAAGGCGAATGTTTTTTTCCTTGTTCAAACATGTCTCTAACTCTAGACGCTCCAACACCAACAAACATTTCTACAAAATCTGATCCTGATATTGTAAAGAATGGAACTCCAGCTTCACCTGCTATAGCTCTTGCCAATAAAGTTTTTCCAGTACCTGGAGGCCCCACTAATAAACAACCTCTTGGAATTTTTCCGCCCAATCTACTGAATTTTCTTGGATCTTTTAAAAATTCTACGACTTCTTCGACTTCCTCTTTTGCTTCTTCAACTCCAGCAACATCGTTAAATGTAACCTTGCCCTTGACCTCATTCATCATTTTAGCTTTAGATCTTCCAAAACCCATCGCTCCACCTTTGCCACCTTGCATTTGTCTCATAAAAAATATCCAAACAGCTATTAAAAGTAACATCGGGAACCAAGACAATAATATGCCTAGGAGTGATGGCATTTTCTCCTCTAATGGACTCGCAGAAATACTAACACCTTTGTCACTTAATTTTTGAATAAGGTTTGGATCGTCAGGTGCATAAGTATTAAACTGTTGACCATTTGACAAAACACCTTTTATATTTTTTCCAGAAATCTCAACTTGAACTACTCTTCCATTGTCTACCTCTGTCAAAAATTCAGAGAAAATAATATTATTTTTTTGAGCCATAGTTCCCTGTGGGTTTTTAAACATGTTGTAAAGACCAATTGTAAGGAGAACTATAATTCCCCACATAGCTAAGTTTTTGAAATTCATGTTGATAAAGTAAGAATTATTAGAGAATAAACAAGTGTCAATTTGTACATATATTCTGCAAAATAACTAAATTTCTCTTGAAATAATCATTGTATTGCTGACTTTTTTAAAAATACACCCTGATAATGTTGTTTTATAAGTATCTTTTGAATTTTTGAAATTTTTTATGAGATTCATTATTTTGCTCCCTCTGGATAGTTTTGCTTTCTCTGAAAAAGAATTTAAAACAATATTTAGTGATCTAAATACCACTTCATCAGGCTCTGAAAAAAAATTTTTACTAACAATTACTTTTTCTTTATTTTTAATAACATTTAAATCAATATTTTTTTTAATATAATGCTCAAGAGCTTTATTGCTCTTATGAAGATTTGATAAAGATGTATCAAAATTTTTGTTTTTTTTGTTAAATTTAAAATTATTTAAAATATTTCTAACGTAAACTCTTAAATACTTGTTATCTAGGTTTGATGGGTCTTTGATATAGTTACCAAATGTATTTTCAGAGATATATATCAACTCATTTTTAGAAAAATTCAAAAGTGGCCTAAAAATCAAAATTTTTTCTTTTATTTTTAATTTAGAGTATTTTTTTTTGAAGGATATAAGTCCATTTAAACCCGATCCTCGAAGCAATCTTATAAAAAAATTTTCATATAAATCATCTTTGTGATGAGCTGTTAAAATTTTATTAAGTTTATGATTCTTACATTTTTTAAATAATAATTCGTATCTCTTTAATCGAGCTTGCTCTTGAATATTATTAAGATTGTTATTTTTTACCCATTTTAAAATATTTAAATTAACGTCAAATTTTTTTAGAATTTTTTTAATAAATAACGCCTCTTTTTTTGATTCCTTTCTTAATTTATGATCTATGTGAAAATAAACATTACTTGTGCCCCTCTCTATAGACATACATTTCGTTAAGAAAGCCAACGCCATACTGTCCGGACCACCAGAGATCGCTATACAATAATTTTTATCTGTATCTTTTGAAATTATTCTTTTAAACCTTGAATAAAGTTTTTTTATTTTTGGGTTTTTAAGTTTGGATAAATAAAAATTATGAATTGTTTTGTCTACATTCGAATTTCTTTTCTTCATACTTTGCTTTTTGAAGCACAGATTGATTTGCCTCAGGATATTGTTTCTTTACACCAGAAATCATAAGACACCCTTGATCTTTTTCTCCAATTTGTACTAATGATACTCCGAGTTTTAGTAGATTGATAGGTGCTTTTTCACTTTTAGGATATTTTTGATAACCTTCTAAATATGCAGATGCTGCATCTGTATAAAGTTGTCTAATTCTAAAAGTTTCAGCATACCAGTACTGAGCATTTCCAGATAATTTATGTTTTGGATTAGTATCAACAAATTCTCTAAATGCTTTTTCTGCCATATTGTAATCTCCAACTTTTAGAAAACTTGTTGCAAATTCATATTGATTTTCTGGTGTACCATCTGGTAATATTTTTTCCTCTGATTGAAATGTTTCGGTCACAACAGTTTTGGTCGCATCTATCGATTGAATAGATTGGCTTTCACTTTCATTTGTCATGTCTTTATAAGAAACTGTTCCTAAATCTTGAGGTTGAGTAGAACCCGGTAGAATTTTTTCTTTATCGGTGGTTGTGTCTATAGGAAGCTTTGTTAAAGAATTAACATCAACTTCTACATTATTATTAGTTTCTAGCTGTTGAAACCTTAGTTGATTATCTGCTTGAACTTTTGATAATCTAGAATTTAATTTATCAATTTTAAAATTAATCTCTTCATATTTATTTGTTAATTGTTGAAACTGTTTTTCTATCTCAGATAATTTTAACAAATGTCTTGTGAGTACATCTTCGCTTTCTTTAACTGAATTATTTGAATTCGAAGTTGAGGATTGAGAAAATGACTCTGAATAAACTGCTCTCTCTAATGTCCTTAAATCTTTTTGGATTAATTGCAAAATTTCTTTTATTTCCGATGTATCCGCAGTCAAATTTGACGGGGAAAAAAAATAAAAAAAAATAAACAAATAACTTAAGTTTTTTTTGATTTTTAACATTTAGTAAATTTGTAAGTATAAAAATGGCAAAAAAAAGACCCCATACTTAAGGGGTCTTTTTCAAAAATCTTTTTTATTTTTTAGTTTGCTTTTACAGTAACTGATCTTCTATTTTTAGACCATGAGAGAGGATTTGATCCTGAATCAACTGGTCTTTCTTTTCCGTAACTAATCACTGATATTCTATCTGCCGAAACTCCATAAGTCATTAGGTAATCTTTAGCTGCGTTTGCTCTTCTTTCACCTAATGCTAAATTATATTCTCTTGTTCCTCTTTCATCGGCATGGCCTTCAAGAACAACATTGACACTAGGATTTTCTCTTAACCATGCTGCTTGTTTTCTTAGTGTGTCTCTAGACATTGTAGTAAGAATAGTTTCGTTAGTTGCGAAGAATACTCTATCTGGAACACCTTTAGCTAAATACTCAACTGTATCTGTTCCTGTATAAACATCCCCTTGAATTTGAGAATCTAAAGTAGTTGCTGTTTTTTTAGTTGCGCAAGCAGATACAACCATACTTAATAAAATTATTAGAAAAGTATTTTTTAGGATTTTGCTTAAATTCATTAATGCTCCTTAGTATTTTTTAGAACTTTTTCACAACTAATTAGATCTTTCAAGTCTAAAAATCAACATTATTTGTGTTTTTTTTCAAAAAATTTAGACTAATTACTTAATAAAGACGACCAAGATGGGTCTGAAGCATCTGTCTCTGTACTCACCATTCTCTCATTATATCCAGTTAAATCAATTGACCAGAGCTTTGCAGTAAAACCTTCACCTTTATCATTTGATTTTGTCTCTCGATAAAAAATAAGAACTCTTCCATTTGGAGCCCATGACGGTGCTTCTTGATAGTAATTTTCTGTTAGTAGCCTTTCGCCTTTACCATCTATACGCATAACCCCAATATAAAACTTACCTTTATGAAGTTTTGTAAAAGCAATTAAGTCTCCTCGTGGTGACCATACAGGTGTGCCATACAGTCCTTTCCCAAAAGAAATTCTTTTTACATTTGAACCGTCACTTTTCATAACATAAATCTGTTGGTATCCACTTCTGTCCGAATTGAATGTAATAAATTTACCATCTGGTGAGTAAGAAGGGGATGTATCTATTGATGGATGATTGGTAATTCTCTCAACAATTCTATTTTCAATATCCATAGTATAAATATCTGAATTACCATCTTTCGCAAAACTCATTATTATTTTTTTTCCATCAGGTGAAAATCTTGGAGCGAACGTCATCCCTGGAAAGTCTCCTACAACTTCTTGGATTCCTGTCTCGATATCTAATAAATAAACTCTAGGTAAATTTCTAAAATACGAGAGATATGTTACCATTTGATTGGTAGGATTAAATCTTGGAGTAAGCACTAGCTCATTACCAAGAGTTAAATATTTTGTGTTAAATCCATCTTGATCCATAATAGCAAGTTTTTTTATCCGTTGAGTTTTTGGGCCTTCTTCTGAAACATAAATTATTCTTGTATCAAAATATCCTTTTTCCCCAGTAAGTCTTTGATAAACTTTATCTGTAATTATATGTCCTACTCTTCTCCAATTACTTGGTACTGTTGTGAATGCAAGCGCAAGCATTTCTCTTCCTGCTAACACGTCCCATAATCTAAACTCAACTTTGAGTTTCTCGTTAACGGCTGTTACTTTACCAGTTATCAAAGCTTGAGATTTAATTAATGCCCAATCCTCAAATCTAGGTTTAAGATGAGCAATATCAGGTTTTTGAAGAAACGCATCCTTGCTCAAAGGATTGAACAATCCAGATTTTTTTAAATTATTTTCAATTACTTTTGAAATTTCTGATCCTATATCCTCAATTTCCAATTCCTTTTCAAAAAACGTATTAGAGTTATTATCTTGAAACAACGGTGAGACAGCAATAGGAAGTGGGTTTAAATTTCCACGAGTTATATCAACCTCAACGAGCGAGTAAGACTTTGATATACTTATAAATAATATTAGAATTATATTTAAGATTAGTTTAAATTTTTTCATTAACCACCAAGCATTTCTTTAGCATCAAAGTTTAGTTGAAGATTTTTCCACCTCTCATAACCACTAGTAGGTACTTTTAGAGGTTGACACAATTGAATTGCTCTAAGAGCACTCTCGGCTAGCACTTTGTAAAAACCTTGTCCTGGCATATTCATTCTTGCATGATCTAAAATTTCAGACTTAACAAGTGTTCCGTCTGGTTTTAATTTTAATTTAATTCTAACTAACAAATTTTCATTGTATGGTAAACCTAGGGGAATACTCCAACAACCAAAAATTTGGGCTTTTAGGGCATCTTCTTCGCTCAATGTTAATGAAGATATATCCATAGTATCATCTTGAGATTGCGAAATTTTATCCTTAATTTTGTTTGTTTCACCAACATCCTCTTTAGATTTATCTATTAAAGCTGCAATATTATTTGGATCAAATAATTCTTTTTTTTCAAATTCAGATGCTTGTTTCACTTTCGTATCATCTATTTTTGGTTTTTTGGGTTTAATTATCTCTTTTAAATTTTCATCTTCTGTTAGATCTTTAGAAGGTTTTTGTTTTTTTTCTTCCTCAACTGATAGTTTTTCATTATTTTTATCAGGTAGAGGGATTGCGTCTAATTTCTCTTTTTTAACAATCTCTTTTTTTGTCTCTGGTGTAGGTGTTTTTTTTGAAGTCAACTCTGTAATGTTTTCCTTATTTTTTTCTGGAGTAATCTCTTTTATTTCATCTTTCTTTATTTTTTTTGGTGGAGCTTGTTCAGAAACCAATTTTTCTTTATCTTTTTTTACTTTCTCTATAATTTTTTTTGCTTTAGGGGCAAAAGGTATATTTGTTTTGTCAGAAATCTGGATGAGCTCGACTGAAACTAGCGGAGGTATATCCAATGGCTGTTTAGCTATAAAGGGTAATGTAAATATACTTAAAACAACTATAGCTGTGTGAAAGATTGATGAAATAAATAAACTTTTATACAAGTTTACCTCTCTTTATATGGCTCAGATATCAAGGCTACTTTGGTAAATCCTGAACCCGAGAGCATACCCATGATTTCTAGCACTCTTCCATAGTTTATAGTTTTATCTCCTCTTACAAAAATTCTTGTATCAGTTCTATTATTTGAAACAGCTAAAATTTTTGCAATTATTTTTTCATACTCGACTTTTGTTTCTTGAATAAAAATCTCTCCTTTAGAATTAATTGTTAATGTTAAGGGCTCAGTTTCTTCTGGTAAAGTATCAGCAGACGATTCTGGCAAATCAACTTGAACACCAACAGTTAATAAAGGAGCAGTAACCATAAAAATTATAAGTAGCACAAGCATAACATCAACAAAAGGAGTTACATTTATTTCGCTCATTGGTTCTTTTTTTGAACGTTTTAAATTAAATGCCATTTCTAAATTATAGAAATAAATCTCTTTGAAAAGTTTTCCAGTTTTTGAGAGTATTTTTTAGAGTCATTGCTAAATTTATTGTATGCAATAACTGCTGGAATTGCCGCTAATAAACCTAAAGCTGTTGCGAATAATGCCTCTGCAATACCTGGAGCAACAATTGCTAAACTTGTATTTCTTGAAATGGCAATTGATTGAAATGAATTCATAATGCCCCATACAGTTCCAAACAATCCTATAAATGGAGCAGTTGATCCTACGGTTGCAAGAAAGGTGTAATTTTTATCTACGTTGGTCATTTGCTTTTCAATATTTGCTTCCAAAACACCTTCTAATCTCTCGGATAAATTTGATTTTGATCTTGATTTCATCACCATTTGCATTGAGCTTTTAAATACTTCAGCCATTGGATCATTGGTAGCTGACGGTAAATTATTATAAAATGTTTCTGCAGATTTTGATTTCCAAAATTTTTCTTCAAATTCTTCTGCACTTTTATTTATTTTTCTAAACAGTCTTATCTTGTCAAAAATTATAGCCCAAGAGTAAATTGAAAAGGCTACTAAAATAATCATTACTGATTTCACTATTATGTCTGCTCTTAGAAATAAGCTAACTAAAGAAAAATCTGTGTTACTTGCAAGTCCAACAGCTTGTGAGGTTATATCTGCTTCCATAGTTTCTTCTCACACTCAATTGTGTCATTAATTTGGCTCTTATCTCCTAATATTTTGGATTTAATTATTTCCCTAAAGTTTCAAAATAATACTTAGCAATTAATATTGCATCAGCTTTGTTTGCATCTTTTTTTTTTGATAATTCGGAAGATATATATGGGTAAGTCTCAATTACTTTAGTCCTGCTAGCATCTTTCTCAGAGTTAAGTAAATTAAAATGCTTTTTCCATTTAACAGGTCTTACTAAAATTACTGGCAATTTTAATGCTGCACAAACACCTTTTATTACACCAAAAGATTGTCCAAAACTAAACATTCCTGTAACTCCTTGTCCTGGCATCGCACTAACATTCTCAAGAATTACTCTATCATCATGTGAAATATTTTCCTTTGTAAGAATGTTTGCTAATTCAGCTGCATTAATTTGTTTTTTTGACTTTGTGCCTTCTGTCATAGTTGGCATGTCAACTACCATTGAAATGTTTCCATTTCTTAATATAGATATTGCTCCACTAATCCCAGGGTCTATTCCAACCAAATTCATTAATTAATTCTCAAATTTTGCATTTGTAAAAATATTTTGCACATCTTCATCATCATCTAAGGTTTCTAAAAATTTAATCATATTATCCTTGTTTTCTCCTGATAGATTTACTGTATTTAATGGGACCCATTCAATTTCTGTAGACAAAAAATTTTCAATTTTTTTTTCTAATTTATTTTTTACTTCATATATCTCTGTATTAGCAGTATGTATTTCATGAAAATTCTCGTGGGAAAAACATTCATTTGCACCACTTTCAATTGCTAGATCAAACATGCTAGCTTCATCAATTTCGTCTTTATTGATTTTTATTACTCCTAACTGTTGAAAGTTATGTGATGCAGACCCTTGAGTTCCAAGTCCACCACCACTTTTTTGAAAAATAGTTCTAATATTTGAAGCTGTTCTATTTTTGTTATCTGTTAAAGTTTCAACTATAACAGCTGTTTTATTTGGACCAAAACCTTCATATCGAAGATTTTCAAAGCTCGAGTCTGCACTAATACTAGATTTATCTATTGCTCTATCTATATTGTCCTTAGGCATATTTGCTGATCTTGCAGCTTGAATTGCTGATCGTAATCGAGCATTCATATCTGGATTTTTATCTCCAAGTTTTGCTGCAACTGTTATTTCGCGTGAAAGTTTAGAGAAAATTTTAGATCTTTGTTTATCCGCTTTTCCTTTTTTGTGTTTGATACCTGCCCAATGCGAATGTCCAGCCATAATTTAAATATTTTCAGTTAATTTACCACCAAATATAAAACTAGATACACTTTTGGCCAAGCCATTATTCTCATCGGCATTCACTATCATACCACAAAGTGTTGCTTCTCCTTTAGCTGGATAATGTTTTTTTGAGTCTCTTTTGAAAAATCTATTTATTGAATTTTGTTTATTCATTCCTATTACAGAGTCATAATCCCCACACATTCCAGCGTCAGTTAAATAAGCTGTTCCACTCTCTAATATTCTTGCATCATTTGTTGGTACATGTGTATGTGTGCCGACCACAATGGTTGCATGACCATCTAAGTAATGACCCATAGCCATTTTTTCGCTAGTAATCTCACCATGAAAATCTACAACTAAAAAATCATAGTTTTTTTTTAATTTATGATTATCAATAAAATTTTTTGTAACTTCAAATACATCTTTGCATTTTTTCATAAAAACATTTCCCATCAAATTTAAAACACCAACTCTCAAACCTTTTTTTGACATATAAACCTCAAATCCACTTCCAGGAACATCATTAAATAAATTTTCTGGTCTTAATAATCTTTTCTCTTTTTTTATAAATTCAAAAGTTTCTTTCTGATCCCAAACATGATTGCCAGTTGTAATAACATCTACTCCTGAACTAATTAATTCTTTTACATTATTTTCAGTTATTCCAACTCCGTCTATAGCTGCATTTTCTCCATTGGCTATGACAAAATTAATTTTATTTTCTTCTATAATTGTTTGTAAATGTTTTTTTACTGCAATACATCCTGAGTCCCCAACTATATCGCCTAGAAACAAAATTTTCATGAATAGATTTTATTTTCTGTTATGATGAAATCTAATTTTTTGTCAAATTTGTTAATAGGTAATTTTTCAATTTCCTGAAAAGAAAACGATAATCCAACTGTCTTAAATTTTTTTAATTTACCAACTTTTTCTATATATCTATCGTAATAACCTCCCCCATATCCTAATCGAAACTTATTTTTATCAAAACCAACTAAAGGTACTAAAATAAGATCAGGATATATAATTTTTGTGGACACAGGTTCAGGAATTCCCATATTATTTACTTTTAAATAAGTACCTGATGACCAATTGAAAAAATTCATTTGATTGGAGTCGCCAACAACAGGTAGTGAAATTAAGAATTTTTTTTCAAGAAATTTTTTTAAAACAGGCAAACAGTCAAACTCATAATTTATTGGGTAGTAACCGCCAATGTTTTTAATTTTAAATTTTATATTTTTTATTATATCGAAAACTTTTGTTTCGATATTTTCAAACTTCTTAAACTTTTTTTTTCTTATAAAAATTAATTTTTTTCTTAGTAATTTTTTTGACAATTTTACTGAATATTTATATCTGGATTATTTTTTTGTATAAAATTTTCTATTTCTTTGGTCGCTGAGTCTATCAAATTTTCATAATTATTTTTTTGATTTTGGATTTCAAACTCGAGCTTAGTTTGATTATCAGATAGTTTTAAAATTTCTTTCTCTTTTTCATCTTTATAATTGTAAACTAAGGATTTTAATTCCTTAAATTTGCTAATTAAATTTTGAATTTCTATCTTTTGTTTTTCTAATTTTTTTTTAGTCTCAAAGTATTCATCCATTGTTGTAATTGAAGTAATTAGTAAAAGCTTATTTTCACCTATGTTGCCAAGCGAATTTTTCAGACTGCTAAACTTTTGGCTTAGATGTGATGATAGCTCCTCTAAATGTTCCTCTTGCCCATCTTCACAGGACAGCAAGTATTCTTTACCATTAAACTTGATATTTACATTTGCCATTTTTCAATTTCATCTAACAAACTATCGGTTTCTTGATTTAATTCATCTATTTTCTCTGAAAATTTTTGCTCTCTTCTTTTTTCATCCTCATCCTTAGACTTAAATTCTTTAAACTCCTGCTTTAATCTAAGATTTTCTTTCTCTAAAAAATTATAATTTTCTAATAGTTGTTTATATTCAATTTCTAATTGATTTTTTTGCTCTTTAAGATTTTCTAATTCTGAGGAATTATCTTTTTTAGCTAAATCTAAATTTTTAAGTTTTTCGAGTGTTTGATTTAATTTTTTTTCTTTTTCGATTATAGAATTCATTATATATAAACATACTATTAAATTGAGTCACCTAAGTCTATACAGGATAATTTTTTGAGAATACAAAATAAAGATTTATCTAAAGCAATTCGTGTTCTTTCAATGGATGCAGTTGAAAAAGCTAATTCAGGCCATCCTGGTATGCCTATGGGAATGGCAGATGTTGCAACCGTCCTTTTTAAAAATTTTCTAAAATTTAATTCATCCAATCCAAGTTGGATCAATAGAGATAGGTTTGTTTTATCTGCTGGCCATGGATCAATGTTATTATATTCTTTGTTGTATTTAACTGGTTATAAAAGCATCAGTATTTCTGATATTAAAAACTTTAGACAGCTAAATTCTGTTTGTGCTGGACATCCTGAGTATGAAAAAAACTCTGGAATAGAAACAACAACCGGACCCTTAGGACAAGGAATTGCAAATGCAGTTGGTTTTGCAATTGCTGAAGAAGTTTTAAAAAAGAAATTGGGAAGTAAAATAATTAATCATAAAACTTATGTTTTGGCAGGTGATGGGTGTTTGATGGAGGGTATAAGTCACGAGGCAATGAGTTTAGCAGGCCACCTAAAACTTAAAAATTTAATCATGTTGTTTGATAATAACTCTATTTCAATTGATGGACCAACTAGTCTTGCCGTATCAGATAACTATAAAAAAAGGTTTGAAAGCTATGGTTGGAATTATATAGATATTGATGGTCATAACGAAAAACAAATATTTAGTGCAATTAACAAAGCACAAAAAGCAATAAAGCCAACAGTTATCTCCTGTAAGACACAAATAGGATTTGGCTCACCTAATAAAAGTGGCAAAGCATCTTCTCATGGCAGTCCTCTTGGACCTAAAGAGATTGAGTTAGTAAGAAAAAAGTTAAACTGGCCTTTCAAACCGTTTGAAATACCAAAAAATATTTTAAAAAGATGGAGAAGAATAGGACTTAAAGGTTCCAAGACAGAAGCAAAATGGAAGAAAAATTTTTTAAGAAATAAAAATAAATTAAAAGAATTGTTTAATAATAATTTTTCTAATTCGATTATAAAACAAAAGAAAGATGTTATTGCAAATTTAAAACCATTAGCAACTAGAAAGTCCTCTGAGGCTGTTTTAAATTCTTTATTTAAATTAAAAAATAATTTAATTGGAGGGTCTGCAGATCTAGCAGGTTCAAATAATACAAAATCTAAATTTAACAAAGTTATAAATGCTAAAAATTTTGATGGTGACTATATTCATTACGGAGTGAGAGAACATGCAATGTGTGGAATAATGAATGGTTTAGCATTGCACAGTAATTTAATTCCGTATGGAGGAACTTTTTTAATATTTTCAGATTATTGCAAGCCCTCAATAAGACTTTCTGCATTAATGAAGCAAAGAGTAATTTATGTAATGACTCATGATTCTATTGGATTAGGGGAAGATGGTCCAACTCATCAACCTATTGAACAATTATCAGGTCTAAGATCTATACCAAATTTAAATATACTTAGACCTGCTGATCAAACAGAAACCATTGAGTGCTGGGATCTCGCGCTAAAAAACTCAAAAACTCCAAGTATTCTTGCATTGACTAGACAAAACTTAGATCCAATAAGAAAACGTTTCACATCTACGAATAAATGCTCTTATGGAGCATATGAGGTAATGAGAACAAATAAAAAAATAAAGATAACTATATTAGCTACTGGCTCTGAGGTAAATCTAGCTTTAAATATAAGTCATAAATTAGCCAAAGAAAAAATATACTCAAAAGTTATATCTATGCCTTGCCAAGAAATTTTTGATAAACAAAGTCAAAAATATAAAAGTAAAATTTTAAATGAAACTAGCAAAATATTTTCTATAGAAGCGGGATCAGACCAATCATGGTCAAAATATATTAACAATAAAGGATTAGCATTTTCAATTAATGATTTTGGAAAAAGTGCTCCTTATATAAAGGTATTTGATCACTTCGGATTAAATGTTGAAAAAATTTGTAAAAAAATAAAATTGAACATCAAAAAAAATGGCAATTAAAATTGGAATTAATGGTATGGGCCGTATCGGGAGAATGGTTGTTCGATCAATTTATGAAAATTATAAAGGTAAAGTTCAAATTAAACATATTAATAATAGATCAGGCTCAGAAATTTGTGCAAACTTGTTAAAATACGATTCAGTTCATGGAAAATTTAATGCTGAGATAAAACCTAATTCGAATTATTTAAGAATAAATAAAGACAAAATTTCATTTTCACAATTCTCAAATATTCAAGACATAAATTGGAAAAAATATAATGTTGATTATGTATTTGAGTGCACTGGCAAATTCAATTCCAAAGAAAAACTAATACCGCATCTAGAAAATGGAGCAAAAAAAGTCATAGTATCAGCTCCGTGTAAAAATGCAGACAAAACAGTTGTTTTTGGCGTTAATCATAGAAAAATTGGAAAGAAAGATAATATAATTTCAGCTGCATCTTGTACAACTAATTGCCTTGCGCCTATTGCAGATGTAATAAACAAAAATTTTATAATCCAAAATGGTTTTATGACAACCATTCACGCTTTTACAACAGATCAAAGAATATTAGATAATTCGCATAAGGATCCAAGACGAGCAAGATCTGCTAGCCAATCAATTGTGCCAACATCAACTGGTGCTTCTAGAGCAATTGGGGAGATTATACCTTCATTAAAAGGAAAGCTTGAAGGAATTGCAATGAGAGTGCCAACACCCAATGTATCTTTGGTTGAGTTTGTTTTTAATGTTAAAAAAAATATTTCTAAAGAAAAATTAAATAATTCATTTTCAAAAGCATCGAATTCATACCTAAAAAATATCTTAGATGTTACAAAAGAAAAATTAGTATCAATAGATTTCAACCATAATAGCTCATCGGCAATATTAGATAGTTCTCTAACTAATGTCGTTGGTTCAAAAATGGGAAAAATTTCTGCATGGTATGACAATGAATGGGGTTTTTCAAATAGAATGTGTGATATTGCAAGGTATTTAAGCAAAACCAATTAATGAAATCCATAACAGATTTAGAAAATTTAAATAATCAAATAGTACTTTTAAGGTTAGATTTAAATGTACCAATTTTGGATGGAAAAATAACAGATACAAATAGAATAGATAAAATTATTCCAACAATTAAATTTCTTTTATCAAAAAATGCAAAAATAATAATAATTTCTCATGTTGGAAGACCAAAAGGAAAATTTAAAAGTGAGCTATCTCTTCAACCAATAAGAGATAATTTAAGTTCGCAGGTTAATGAAAACGTCAAACTAGAGAGAGCAAATATTTTTAATTTAAAAAAAAATGAATTATTTAAAAGTGACGATGAAAAATTAATGATTTTAGAAAATATTAGATTTTACCCAGAGGAGGAGAATAACAATGAAAAATTTTCTGAATATTTGGCAAAACTTGGGGACATCTATATAAATGATGCATTTTCATGTTCACACAGAGAGCATGCTTCGGTTACAAGTATTACAAAATTTATACCATCCTATAGTGGGCTTCAGATGAAATCAGAAGTTGAGGCTCTTAAAAAAATTACAACAGAAATTAAAAAGCCAATTACATGTATAATTGGCGGATCAAAGATATCTACAAAAATAGACATTATAAAAAACCTAATACCTAAATTTGATAATATTGTAATCGTTGGAGCTATGGCTAATAACATTTTAAAATACAAAGGTTACAATATAGGAGCTTCATTATTTGAAAAAAATTCTAAAAAAGTAATTGAGGAAATTTTTTCTGAGATAGAAAGTAATAGTTGTAGAATATATTTCCCTGAGGACGTTAAAGTTGGAAAAAGGCTTGAAGATGATTCTATTCAAAAATCATTAAATCAAATAGAAAATGATGATATGATACTTGATGTTGGTTCAAAAACGATACAAAATATAAAAAGTATAATCGATAATTCCTCAACCATATTATGGAATGGGCCTTTGGGATATTTTGAAAATCCTAATTTTTCAATAGGTAGTTTAGAAATAGCAAAATATATAGGAAATAAACAAGGTGAGATTTTTTCTGTTATTGGTGGTGGAGATACTGTTTCTGTTGTTAACTCCATGAAAATTAAAAATAAATTTAATTTTGTATCAACTGCTGGTGGAGCATTTTTAGAATATCTTGAAGGTAAAATTCTTCCTGGTATAAGAGCGCTTAATTAAATGTCTGAATTATACAAAATAGCAGAAAAAATTCTTCAAAACGGAAAAGGAATTCTTGCGGCTGATGAAAGCACTGGGACTATGAAAAAAAGATTAGACTCAGTAAATGTAGAGTCTAATGAAAAAAATAGATTAATTTTCAGAGAAACACTTTTTTCTTCGAACTCAATGAAAGAATGCATTGGTGGTGTGATATTATATGATGAAACAATTAAACAAAATACTTCTCAAAATAAATCTATACCAGAATTAATTTCTGAAAGTGGAGCTGTACCAGGAATAAAAGTAGATACAGGTGCAAAAACCTTAGCGGGGTCTAAAGAAGAAAAAATTACTGAGGGATTAGATGGTTTAAGAGAAAGATTAAAAGATTATTATCAACTTGGTGCTCGATTTACAAAATGGAGAGGTGTCTATATTATCTCTGAAGTATATCCATCTGAGTTATCAATGGCAGCTAATGCTCATGCTTTAGCCAGATACGCTGCACTAGCGCAAGAAGCTGGCATGGTGCCAATTGTAGAACCAGAAGTTTTAATGGATGGTAAACACTCAGCTAAAGATTGTTTTAATAAAACATCTGAGGTTATAAAAAGATGCTATGACGAATTAGATATCAATAAAGTTGATCTGAAAGGCACAATTTTAAAACCTAATATGATTCTTCCTGGAACAGATTCGAATGAGACAATTTCTAATAACGAAATAGCTGAAATGACATTAGAATGTTTAAAAAATAATGTACCGTCTGAGGTTCCTGGTGTTGCATTTTTATCTGGTGGACAGACCGAATTTGAGGCAACAAATAATCTTAATCAAATAAACGTTAAAAATGATTCAAGTTTTATTATGACCTACTCATATGGAAGAGCTCTTCAACAAAGTGCATTAAAATTTTGGTCTAAAGACATAAACAATATCAAAGGAACTCAAGAAGTGTTTGATCATAGAGCTAAAATGTGTACTTTAGCAGCACAAGGGAAGTGGTCAGAAAGTCTTGAAAATTCAAAATAAAAGATTTGTTTATTTAATCTCTCCCACAAAAATATCTGATAATTCATTTTTTAAATCTTTAGAGCTCGTTTTTAAATCAAAAAAAGTAAGTTTTTTTCAATTAAGATTAAAAAATGAAAAACTTTTTAAAAAAATTATAATTTCAAAAAAAATAATCAAAATCTGCAGAAAATATAATGTTAAATTTTTAGTGAATGACGATCCAATTCTTGCTTTAAAGGTCAATGCAGATGGTTGTCATTTAGGTCAAAAAGATATGGGCATCATTAAAGCAAAAAAAATTTTAAAGAATAAAATAATTGGAATTACTTGCCATAATTCAATTAGTTTAGCAAAAAAAGCTTTAGTGAATGGAGCAAATTACATTGCTGTTGGTGCTTTTTATAAAACAAAAACAAAAAAGGTAAAATTTAGAGCAAAATTAAGTATTTTAAGAAAAATAAAAAAATTAAGTGGCAATCCTATTGTTGCAATTGGTGGTATAAACGAAAAAAACTATAGAAAACTTTTGTTGAACAAAGCAAACTTTTTAGCTATTTCAGGCTACATTTGGAATAATAATAAATACAAACCCTACGAAGCAATAGAAAGATTAAAATGAAAATAAATGCAACTGAAATAAGAGTTGGAATGATATTAGAACACAAAGATGATTTATGGGAAGTATTAAAAATACAACATGTAAAACCTGGCAAAGGTGGGGCATTTGCACAAGTAGAAATGAAAAGTTTAAATAAAAATACAAAACTAAATGAAAGATTTAGATCTAGCGAAACTGTAGATAAAGCATCTTTGGAGGAGATAAAATTTAATTACCTTTATGATGATGAGACAGATTATTTTTTTATGAATCCAGAAAGTTTTGAGCAGATTAATATAAAAAAAGAAATTGTTGGAGATAAAGGAAAAATGTTAACTGAAAATTTAGAGGTTACAATAAATTTCCATGATGAAACACCTTTAAGTGTTAATCTGCCCAATCAAATAAAAAGTAAAATTGAAATGACTGATGCAGCATTAAAAGGTCAAACTGTTTCATCTTCTTATAAGCCAGCAACTCTTGATAATGGTTTGAGTATTCAAGTTCCTCCATTTATAGAAAGTGGAGATGAAATAATTGTTGATACAAGAACAATTGAATATGTAAAAAAAGTATAATTGATGAATTCAATTTCCCCAAATTTAAATATTATGATTAAAGCTTGTGAAAAAGCTTCTAAAGTAATTATAAGAGATTTTGGTGAAATAGAAAATTTACAAGTATCTAAAAAAGGTCCAAGAGACTTTGTAACTAAGACAGATAAAAAAGTAGAAAAAATACTTATTGAAGAACTTTCAAATGCAAAAAAAAATTATTCTTTTATTTCTGAGGAAAGTGGAACAATCAAAAATACAAATGAAGATGCCTGTTGGATAATTGATCCTATAGATGGAACAATTAATTTCATGCATGGAATACCTCACTTTGCTATATCAATAGCTTTAAGGATCAAGGGCGAATTGAAATCTGGTTTAATTTTTGATCCAATTAAAAATGAGATTTTTTATGCTGAAAAAAACAGTGGAGCGTATTTTAACAATCATAGAGTAAGAGTTTCTAGTAAAATTGATTTGGAAGAATGCTTATTTTCCTCTAATAGTTATGGTGTAAAATTTGCAACTCCCAATTTAAATATGAGAAATACTGGATGTGCAGCTCTTGATTTAGCGTATGTAGGATCTGGAAGACTAGACGGTTTTTTTTATAACAAAATAAATATATGGGATATTGCAGCTGGTATTTTAATTATTGATGAGGCGGGTGGTAAAGTAAGTGATATTAGTAAGTTCGGGGATGAAGCTATAGATATAAGAGCCTCAAACAGTAATATTTACCAAAAAATGCTTGAAAAAATAAAAAACTTTTAATTGTTTTAAAGATTACTTTTGCTATAAACCGTCCACTATGAAAAAAAATTTACACCCTAACTACCATACAATTAAAGTTGAAATGACTGATGGATCTCAATTTGAGACTAAATCTACATGGGGATCTGAAGGAGAAGTTCTTAAGTTAGAAATTGATCCTAAATCTCATTCTGCTTGGACGGGTGGAAAACAAAAAATATTAGACAAAGGTAGAATAAGTAAATTCAATAAAAAATTCCAAAATTTTAGATCAGAGAAAAGTAGTTAATGTCTAATGCACCTTTAATGCCAATGGCAACTGCCGTTTGGTTAGTTGAAAACACTACACTCACTTTTAAACAAATTGCGGATTTTTGCAAACTTCACGAAGTAGAAGTTCAAGGAATAGCTGATGGAGAAGTTGCAAAAGGTATAGTTGGTTACAACCCTATTATGTCTGGTCAACTTACTAGAGAAGAAATTAACTTATCATCTGAGGATAATAATAGGCCATTAAGTTTGAAAACTAATGATGTTGAAATTGAAAATTCTGAGAAGAAAATCAAGAAATATGTACCTTTGTCAAAACGACAAGACAAACCAGACTCTGCTCTTTGGTTAATTAAACAACATGGTATTTTAAAAGACTCTCAAATTGCAAAACTTGTAGGGGTTACTAAGAACTCAGTCACAGCTATCAGAAATAAAAGTTATTGGAACTTTAATAATCTAAATGCAAAAGATCCTGTAGCTATGGGATTATTTTCACAAAAAGAACTTGTAGAGGCAATTGAAAAGGCAGAAAGACGAATTAAGAGAGAGAAAAGAGAAAAGGAAAATTCATAAATAAAATAATAAAATGGATAATAATAGACAAATAATCTATAAAGTGATACCACATCCACTTTTTGGAGGTTGTTATTAAAATAGAAGTTAAAGATAATAATGTTGAACAAGCACTAAGAGTTTTAAAAAGAAAACTCCAACGTGATGGTTTCTTTAAGATAATAAAATTAAAAAACACTTATGAGAAACCCTCAGAAAAGAAAAAGAGGATTCTTCAAGAAAACATTAAAAGAGTAAAAAAACTTAACAAACTCAAAAATAGGATTTAATTATCGCGGGGTGGAGCAGCCTGGTAGCTCGCAAGGCTCATAACCTTGAGGTCGGCGGTTCAAATCCGTCCCCCGCAACCAAATACTAATGAAAAAAAAATTGTCAATTACCCAAGAGTGCCATACGGATTAAGTGTCCATGGAAATGAGGAAATACAAGCTGTAACTAATGTTTTAAAAAAATCAACTCAAATGGGAAGAAATGTTTATGAGTTTGAAAAAAAAATATCTAAACTTTTTAATAAGAAATACGGTTTGATGGTAAATTCGGGCTCATCAGCTTTAATGTTGGCAATGGAAGTGCTTGATTTACCTAGTGGAAGTGAAGTAATAACTCCAAGTTTAACATTTTCTACGACAGTAAGTTATATTGTAAGAAATGGGTTGGTTCCAGTTTTTGTTGACGTGAGAGAGGGAACTTATTGTATCAACGAAGATCAAATTTTAAATAAAATTACAAAAAAAACTAAAGCTGTAGTTGCTCCTCATTTAATGGGAAATATTGTAAATTGGGAAAAAATCTATAAAGTTTTGAAGAAAAAAAAAATTTTAATCATAGAAGATTCTGCGGATACACTTGGTGCAAAATATAAAGGCAAATCCACCGGACATTTTGCAGACATAAGTATAACAAGTTTTTATGGATCGCATATTATTAACTGCGCAGGTAACGGAGGGATGGTATGCTTTAATGACAAAAAATATTATTTAAGAGCTAAATTATTAAGATCATGGGGAAGAAGTTCTTCTCTATATGATGATAAGTCTGAAAAAATTGAAAATAGATTTAATATTAAATTAGATGGTGTTCAATATGATAAAAAATTTGTATTTGAAGAAGTTGGGCATAATCTTGAGCCTTCTGAAATGGGTGCTGCATTTGGTTTAGTGCAGTTGAAAAAATTAAAATATAATTTAAAAGCGAGAGTGAAAAATTTTAATTTACACAATAAATTTCTAAAACAATATTCAAATTACTTTATTCTTCCTAAGCAACTAAAAGGGTCAATATCAGGTTGGTTGGCATATCCAATCACGATAAAAAAAAATGCACCATTCTCAAGGACAGAAATGCAAATTTTTTTAGAAAAAAAAAATATTCAAACCCGAGTGGTTTTTACAGGTAATATTATTAGGCAGCCAGGGTTTAAAAATATTAAAAAGAAAATAGACAAAAAGGGATATCCAGAGTCGGACAAAGTTATGAAAAATGGAATTTTAATAGCTTGTCACCATGGATTAACAAATAAAATGATTAAACATGTTCATAATTCAATTAATGAATTTATTTTAAAAAAAATTAATTAATTTCAAATTTTGATTTTTTGGTATCAACCAAAAAACCTTTTACAGTATCTATTGTAAGTTTTTGAAAACTTTTTCCAAAATTCTCAATTTTTTCAATTATAGATGGAGGAACTGTGATTATTTGACAACCTAGTTGTTTTGCTTGGATGTAATTGTAGGGTTCTCTTGTACTTGCCCATAAAATTTCAACATTTTTATTATTTTTTGACATTTTTAAACTTTTTTTAAATTCAGGGACTGGATCTTTTCCTGTATCAGCCATTCTTCCCCCAAATATTGATATTATTACTCTCGTTTTTTTATCTATTTTGCTCAATATTTGTTTAGTTTGTTTTGAGGAATAAACTGCTGTTATATTCAGTTTTACTTTATTTTTATTCAAAGAATTTATTACATCTCCCATAAATGTGCCTTTAGAGTTAGTTACTGGAACTTTAACATAAACATTTTTTCCCCATTTATTTATTTTATTACCCTGTAAAATCATTTCTTTTGCATTGTCAGCAAATACTTCGAAGGAAACGGGTTTATTTGTGATTTTAAGTATATCTTTAGAATATTTAGTATAGTCTTTTGCTCCAGCTTTCCTCATCAAACTAGGATTAGTTGTAAAACCTTTAACTATCTTTTTTTTATTAAACTTTTTAATTTGATTTATATCTGCAATATCACAAAAAATTTTAGTCAATTTATAAGCTTTTTACTATTTCCTCTGTCATTTTTTTTGCATCTGCAAAAAGCATCAAAGTATTATCTCTATAGAAGAGATCATTATCAATACCTGCATAACCTGGTGATAAACTTCTCTTCACAAATAAGACTGATTTACTTTTCTCAACATCTAAAACAGGCATGCCATATATGGGGCTTTGCGGGTCAGACTTAGCAACAGGGTTAGTAACATCATTTGCTCCAATAACATAAGCTACATCACAGTTTGCAAAATCATTATTAATCTCTTCTAGCTCAAATACTTCGTCATATGGCACATTAGCCTCCGCTAATAATACGTTCATATGTCCCGGCATTCTGCCTGCTACTGGATGAATTGCATAAGAAACATTTACACCATTTTTTTTCAATGCATCTACCATTTCTCTTAATGCGTGTTGTGCTTGGGCTACGGCCATACCATAACCGGGTACAATAATTACGGAGGATGCATTTTTCATTAAAAATGCTGCGTCGTCCGCATTTCCGCTTTTTGTTGGTTTTTGTTCCTTGTTTTGCGCAGATGATGCCTGGTCTGTTGCACCCCACCCTCCAAGTATTACATTAAAAAATGATCTGTTCATTCCTTTACACATTATGTATGAAAGAATAGCTCCGGAAGATCCAACTAAGGCTCCAGTAATAATTAAAGCTGTATTTTCTAACGTAAATCCAATACCAGCTGCAGCCCAACCTGAATAAGAATTCAACATAGAAATTACTACTGGCATATCTGCTCCACCTATTGGAATAATAAGCAAAACTCCAACTAAAAAAGATATAGCTACAATTGTCCAAAAAATATTTGATGATTGAGTTCTACATAAATAATAGATTAAAAAGATAATTGTTAAACCTATAAATAGATTAATAAAATGCTGACCTTTAAAGGTAATAGGTGCTCCTGACATTATTCCTCTAAGTTTTAAAAAGGCTATTATTGAACCTGAAAATGTAATCGCTCCAATTGCAGCTCCTAAAGACATTTCAATTAAGCTTGCAAGTTTTATATCTCCTATTTTTCCAAGATTAAATGCTTCTGGGTTTAAAAAAGCTGATATCGCAACAAAGACTGCTGCTAATCCTACCAGACTATGAAATCCAGCAACAAGTTCTGGCATTGCAGTCATTGGGATTTTAAAAGCTATGAATGCTCCTATAGATCCTCCAATTACTAAAAATATCAAAACATAAATAAAGCCAGAACCAAAATTTCCTACAGATAAGAAGGTTACTACTATTGCTATCGCCATACCTGCAATCCCAAAATAATTACCTTGTCTTGATGTTTCTGGAGAAGATAAACCTCTTAGTGCTAAAATAAATAAAATACCAGAAATTAAATAAAAGGTTGCGGAAAGATTTGCTGACATAAATTAATTTATTTTTTCTTTTTTTTATACATTTGAAGCATTCTTTGAGTTACCAAAAATCCACCAAAAATATTTACTGATGCTAAAATAATTGCAAGAAATCCAAATATACTTGAAGTTTCAAATATTTTATCTGAGTTGCTTGCTAAAGCTGCAATAATTGCACCCACAATGATTACTGAAGAAATTGCATTTGTAACTGACATTAAAGGTGTGTGGAGAGATGGTGTTACACTCCAAACTACATAATAACCCACAAAAATTGACAATATAAAAATGCTAAATCTAAATATAAAAGGATCTATTTCCATAATTATTTTATTTGCGTTTTTTCAATAATTTCATCTTCTAGATTAATATTAAATTTTTTATTTTCTTTATCATATAAATTACTAACAAAATTGAACATATTTTTTGCGTATAAATTTGAAGCTGAATTAGGAAGTTTGTTCAAAATATTGCTATCACCCATTATTTTTACTCCATTATAATCAACAATTTCGTTTACTTTTGTCATTTCAGAATTGCCCCCTTGAGAAGCTGCAAGATCATAAATTACAGATTCATTTTTCATAACTTCAATCATATCTTTTTTAATAATTAATGGCGCTTTTTTTCCTGGAATTAAAGCAGTGCAAATAACAATGTCAATTTTTTTTAATGTCTCTTTCAATAAGTTTTCTTGTTTTTGTTTAAATTCATCTGATGCTTCTTTTGCATATCCACCTTCTGTCTCTAAATTTTCTGCCCCCTCAACAATTAAGAATTTACCGCCTAAGCTTTCAACTTGTTCTTTTGATGCTAATCTCACATCTGTTGCATAAACTATAGCTCCCATTCTTTTTGCTGTTGCAATAGCTTGTAATCCTGCAACACCTGCTCCTACTATTAATACTTTTGCAGCTGGTATTGTTCCGGCTGCAGTCATCATCATGGGGATAGCTTTATGGTAATAAGAAAACGAGTCTACTACCGCTTTATAACCTGCTAAATTTGCTTGAGATGAAAGTATATCCATTGATTGTGCTCTGGTAATTCTTGGTAAAAGTTCAAGCGAAAAACAATTTATTTTTTTCTCTAAAAGTTTATTTATTTTTTCTTTGTTTGAATAAGGATTTAGTACTCCAATTAAAATTTGCTCATTTTTTAATTTTTCAAAATTCTCTTCAGCAATTAAATTCATTTGTATAACTAAATCGGCTTCTGATAAAACTTTTTTGTCATCTTCAAATATTTCTGCTCCTTCATTGATAAATTCTTTATCAGAAATACCTAAATGTTCTCCATATCCTTTGGGTAGAATTATATTTAAATCTAATGATTTATATTTTTTAATTATTTCTGGAGTAACGGCAATACGTTGCTCTAAATTTAAATTTTCTTTGATTGAACCAATTTTCATTTATAAAAGAAAAATTGCCATTAAAACCAAAATACTAATTACAGCAATCGTTCCCCAAAGAACAAATTTTGTAAAATTATTCCAAGTATTTTTATGGTTTTCATTATCCATAAAACTATTTTTGTCTTGCTTTAAATTTTGGATTTATTTTATTTATAATGTAAACTCTACCTCTTCTTCTTACAAGTTTAGAATTTAAGTCTCTGTTTTTAATGGATTTTAATGAACTTTTTATTTTCATAATTAATGCGAGTTAATAAATGAACTTATGTAATCTTTCAATTGTAATTTTCCAAATTTTTGAATTATTTTGTTATTATTGCTTATTTTTGTTAATGCTGAGGCATATCGTTCTCCCACTCTTGGCTTTAACAATAAAATTTTTGATTTAAACATATTTGCAACTTGTAAAATTGAATATGAGTTTTTATTGCTTATGCTATAATATTTACACTTATTTGCCTTAAAGGCTTCAAAACAAACTTGTACAGTATCAAGAATATGAGTAAATCTTCTTGTCTGGTTTCCAGGCTTTACTACAGTTAATGGTTTTTTATTTAAATATTGATTTTCAAAAATACCTATAACTGTTGCCATATCTCCAGCTTTAATTTGTCTTGGTCCATACACGTTATAAAAGAAAATGATTTCAAATTTAAAATTAAACCACTTTTTTAGGTTCTCTAATAATTCTAAATTCTTTGATTTTGTAAAGGCATAGGGAGATAAATTTTTATCATTACCTTTATTTCCTAATGAAGCAGAAGTTGCAGAATATATTAACTTAATTTTATTATCTAAACAAAATTTAAAAACAGCTTGTGAGCCAATAGAATTTGATTTAAAGCATTCATTAAATTTTTTAAAGCTTTGATAAATTCTTGAAAATTCTCCAAAGTGAAAAACACTTTTAATATTTTTTTGATATTTATTCAAAAGTTTTTGAATTTCTTTTGTGTCCCCTTTAAAATACTTTACTCTTTTATTTTTTATATGGTTTTTTCTACTTCCTGATGAATAATTATCTAAGCTGATAATTTGATACTTTGTTTTTTTTAAAATAATCTCAATTAAGTTTGAGCCAACAAAACCTGCCCCACCAGTAACAATAATGAGATTTTTCATTTTGAATCTGCCTGGCAATGTCCTACTCTTCCATGTCTTAAGACAAAGTACCATTGGCGCAGAAAGGCTTGACTTCCGAGTTCGGAATGGTATCGGGTATTACACTTTCGCAATAATTACCAGGCATGTGTGTTTATCAAATAAAAAAAGAAAGTAAACTATTTTTTTTTAATTTTTTTTTTTTCTATATTCCACTTAATAAAAACTAAGGGTAGATAATATAATATTGAGAGCCAATTATTGAAAAAATTGCCAGTGGGGATAATTGGCCAAAGTGAAATTAGTATGCATGAAATCATACATAATTCAAAGTCATCAAACAAATATTGACCTTCAAATATTTTTTTTAAATGACTAAAAATTTTAAATAACAACAAAGCAAAAAAGCAAATAATAAATGTAAATCCAAAAAGTCCTAGTTCTGTGAGAAATTGAACATAGTGGTTATGCGAATGTGTAGAACATGATAAACGTGACTTAAAGTATTTTTCTTTGCTACAAAAATGTCTAAAATTTTTTAACCCAACTCCGAATAATTTATTATCTAAAAAGATACTTAAAGAAGCTTTATATATCTCGTTATGATTTTTTGAAAATATATAGATATTAGTTTCATTGTTTTCTATTTTTTTAGCCTCGTCAACAAAATTTGATAAATTCATTTGTTTAAATGTTTTATCTATAATCCTTTTTTTTGCATCTGAATTAATTGCTGAAATTATTGTAATTAATATTAATGAGATTGTTAAAGTAATTAACCTAATTTTTTTATTATCTTTCATTGTCAAGATAAGAAAAATTGCTGACAAATTAATAAAAAAAAAAGATGATCTTTCGCCGCTTAAAAAAACTAAAACTTCAGATAAAATAAAAATTAAAATTAAAATTTTAAAATTAATCTTATAGTCATGCTTTAATAGTATCGCTAACCCAAATAATATCGGCCAAAGTCTACTTATATAGCTTCCTAATATCAATTCATCTCCAAATAAACTACTAATTCTTCCATCATCATAGATTTCAATACCCATTAAATTTTTACCTGAAAAATATTGAAGGAATCCATCAAAAATTAAGATGCAAAAACAAAATAATAAACAATAGAAAAAATAAATAATTAATTTTTCATTCTTTTTAATTAGTTCAGCTGCTGCAAAAACAAACAAACCAAATCTTATATATGAAAAAGAAATTTTTAATGAATCAGGGTTTATATTATTTAATAAACTATTTATAACCAAATAAATCCAAAAAATTAAAAATATATAAAAATATTTATCTTTTATTGCAGAAAAGTCATTTCTATAAATTTTTTCAAACAGAAAAGCTAAAGATATAAATGTTATTGCAAAATCACTCAACAATGGTCCACTTATTAATAAAATTGGAAGTGATACAAACAGTATCTCTGAAAAACTTACTTTAATATTATTGTTTAAGTTTTGGATTTTAATCAATTTATTTTTTATTTTTATTTTTCTTTTATATTCAATTTATAATTAAAATTTATCAATAATTACAAATTAAGTAATTTTTTCTTTAAATCTAATACACTGGTAGTTGGCGCATCAATTCTGTTCAAAGAATTTATATCATTATTTTTCGTATTTATTTTGTTATTTACAAAAACAAAGGTTATGTCATTAAAATCATCTGAGTCATCTAAATTAAATGACTCTATAGTTTTTGGATAACCAAAAGGCATAACCCAGTGTTTACTCAAGTTAAGTGTACCTAATTCCTCTTGACATTTATAGAATGAATTTAAAAATAGTTTTTGATTATATTTATCTGACATTATATAATGACTTGAACTGTGGTTTGTTATTGTCCATTTGTTATTTTGTAAAAAATTTAAATCATCTATATCCATAAACAATCTAAAAGAGTCTTGTCTAAACTCTTTGGTAGTACAAGAATTATATAATTCATCTATATCTTTTGCCATTTCTAAAGAAAAATTATTTGTAGTAAATTTTTTAATTGATAATGAAATTTTATAACCAAATTTTTTCAAAATCTTAATTAATTGAGAATTAAAATTATTTGAAATTAAAAAAGATAATTGATATCTCCAAAACATTTTTTTTTGATTTAAAAAGTCACTACACACTGATATTGCAGGTTTAATATGAAAATGATTTAAAATTGGATATGCATGATTAATAACGCCTTTTAAACCGTCATCAAACCATATTGAAAAATACGGTTTATCAATTTGTTCTCTTTTTAATAATTTAGTTCCATCTTCAATATTTACAAATTGGCCAATAGATTTCATCAGCTCAATCTGTTCAAAAAAAATATTAGGAGCACAAGTTCCGCCTATATACTGAGTGAAAACTGAGTCTTCCCAATTTACGTCATGGTATAAAATAATATACCACCCGTTTTTCATTTTATTAAACATGCTACTAAAATTTTCTCATTTTAATTAATGTATTTTTGTATAAGTCATTTGAAAAATCTCGATTAATCGCTCTTATAACATTCTTTGTATAATTTTTTTGATAATATGTTTTTTGATTTTTTTCAGACTGTTTAAAAATTTTTATTTTTTTTTCTTTGAATAAGTTTTCTATAGTTTCAATTATTAATTCAGTACCAAGACTAACGGATTTCAGGAAGCAAATATATGGTGTATCATTTTCTGAAAGGTTAATGGTTGATCTTCTTATTATATGCCCTGCATCAATGTTATCTGATAGTAGATGAACGGTATTTCCAACTTTAAAATAGTCTCTATGAAACAAAGTCCAGTCTACAGTATTAGAACCTCGATATTCTGGACACCAGCCATCATGCTGATTTAAAGATATTTTAGCATAATCAATTAAACGTTTACTATACTTTGCTCCACCTAATGTTACAATTAACAAGGGCTTCTCTTTCTCCAATATCCTATAAACTTCATCGCAATTTGGTGTCTCTATCTTTAAAAAATTTACTTTATTTTTAAAATTATTAATTATTGATTCGTAGAAATAAAAATCATTTTCTATTTTATCATAATCTTGAGGTTTTTCTTTAGAATATAAAGTGAGCATCCTATCAATTAATTTAATAAAAAAAATCTTAGGATTTGAGATTAGATAATTCAAATAATTTTGAAATTTTTTTTTTGTTTTTTTTAAAGAAGTTTTTTTATTAATTTCAAACCAATATACTACCTCATCAGGAAATTTATTAATTAATCGATTAGCAAATCTTTTATGACGTATTTTAGTGCCAGTGAAAATTATAATTTTTTTATTATCTTTATTACTAATATTTATTTCATCAAAATCTAAATCATTTAGAATCATAATAATTTCTCAAATTCTATATTTTCAAATTTTTTATTTAAAAATATTACTTCAATTCTTTTTTGATGGATAAGTTTGTAAAAATCTAGATTAGTGTTTGTCATTGACAATCCAAAAATATAACACTTGCAATTATAGTCAGCATTGTTCAAAGTTTGAATATCTTTTTCTTCAAAACTATCAAAAAAAATCAGGTCAAATAAAATATTTTCATTAAGCTGAAAAAAGTTATTTATATATTGGTCAGCTAGTTTTATATTTAAAAGTATATTTTTTTTCATAAAAATTTTAGTAATTATTTTTTTTTTGTTTAATTCATTTATAAGATGATAAATTTGTTTTGTAAATTTTGAGAAATAAATTTTCATCGATTACCTAAATAACATTTTTCAATAATTTTTTGAGACTCAATTCCATCTTCAATAGAAATATTGCATTTATTATTTAATATTATCGAATTACTAAAATCATCAATCAATTTAGATCTTAAAGATATTTTTGGAAAATTGGTGACTTTATAAAATTGATTTTGATATAAATTTTTAATCTTTTTGGATGAATAAAATATCGAATTATTTACATCCACATAACCATGACTACCATAGATTTTAAATGAGTTTTCTTCATGGGAAGTTGAATTATAAGTGGTGTTAATATTTCCTAAACTTCCATTGCTTAATTTAAAAATAATATTTGAAGAAGTTTCAATACTATCATTATCTGAAAAATAATTATGACATTTTACATCTAAAAATTCTAATCCTGTAATGTATCTTATAATATCAAAATGATGTGAAAGTTGCATTATTACTATTCCACCTCCAGACTTTGTTTTATCTTTTCTCCAATCTGAATTGGATCTTCCCAAATTTCCAGACATCCAATAACTTTTTGGTTTATTTAGAATTAATGAAAAATCTAATTTAACAATTTTTCCTAAATTTCCATCTTTAATTAATTTTCGATAGAAATTAATTTTAGGATCAAATCTGTATAAAAAAGCAATTGTTGCTTTTTGTTCTGTTTTTTTTAAATTAGAATAGAATTCATCTATATTCGAAATATTATTTGATAATGGTTTTTCAACAATTACATGCTTCTTGTTAGCTAAAGCTTCATTAGCTATTGGCATGTGTAGATGGTGCGGAGTGCTTATAAAAACGACATCAATGTTTTTATTTAAAAAGAAATTTTTATAATTATCTGTGTATTCGCATTCATATTTTTTAGATATATCTTTTGCTAAGTTTATGTCATTATCTGCAACAGCAATTAAATTTGAATTTTTACTTGATTGAATTGCTTTGGCATTTGATAATCCAATTTCACCGCAACCAATTAACGCGTAACTAATTTTTTTATTTAAAGTAGAATAGTTTTTCTCTTTTTCATTATCATTATCTTCTTTGAAATATTCTATGCTAATTTCTCTTGGATTATAAATATTCAATCCATTAATTTTAATATTTAGTAAACTAAAGATATTTTTTTTTTTAAAATTTTTATATTTTGACCAGTCAATTATCA
Source organism: uncultured Pelagibacteraceae bacterium (assembly GCA_902574735.1). Classification (GTDB taxonomy): domain Bacteria; phylum Pseudomonadota; class Alphaproteobacteria; order Pelagibacterales; family Pelagibacteraceae; genus Pelagibacter. The sequence continues at coordinate 11,456 of CACGOY010000002.1, read as the reverse complement.
TCGAACTATATTGAACATTATTTTTGCTTAAATTTGAATAACACTCCACAACATTATATGGATCTAGTATTTTAGAATCTTCATAATTTAAAATTAATTTTTTACTTCTGATAAGTTCAAAATAATTCCCAGCTAATTTATTTTTTTCATCTAAATCAATTTTTCCAAGTCTAGCATGGGCTCCCTCAATCACTATCTCTTTTTGGAAACATTTTTGAAAATCAAAATGTTTTGTATTTCCACGTGCACTACCTAATAGAATAATTCTCCCGTTCTTATTTATTTTTTCTAAACATAATTTAACTATCTCGGGATCGGGCGTAACATCAAAAGCTAAATCATAATCAATATTACTGTACTCATTGTTTTTGTCATTAAGTGAAATACATTGATCAACACCATAATGAAAAAAAATTTTATCATTTTTTCCTGATCTAGATATGCTGTAAATTTTTTTGGGATTTAATGATTTTATTAATTGAATTAATATCTGAGCTATCAAACCCTGGCCAAAAATTGCAACTTTTTTGTCACTTACTTTATGAATTTTATCAATACTTCTTTTGGCAATAACAAATAAAGGAAAAAAAGCAGCATCCTTGAAACTAATATCATCTGGTATTTTAAAAATATTTTCATTAGGTAAAATAACTAATTTTGAGTGACTTATTAAGCCACAAACCCTATCATTTTTTTTAAAATTTGATAATTTTCCACTTTCTTTAATAATACCAGATCCGCAATAACCAGTTTGATAAGGAAAATTGACTAATGCATTTGGAAGATTATTTAATTGAGCAATTTCTGTGCCAGTACTTACCACAGTTTTGATAGTTTCAACAATTACCTCACTTTTTTTTGGATATGGTATAAAGATATCTTCCAATGTTACTCTACTCTTTTCTCTAAAAATAATTCCCTTGGAGGCATAAACATACATTCTCATACTTTTGAGTGAATGTATGAACGCTTTTATTGAGTTATTAAGAATATCTTTAGCTTGTAAAAAAGATATAGTTTCATTATTAAATTTATATGATAAATAAAACTTTGACATGAATTTATACAACTTCTTTAGTTCAATCATTTTTTTTTAATAATTATTAATGTTAAGATAAATAAAACTGATCTCAAAATAAATTAATAGAATATGAAGTCAAATAAATTTCAAAAATTAGTTTATTTTTTTTTGATAATTTTTTTTACAATTATATTTTCTTCTTACATGACGAGATTAGCTGTAAGAAATATTGATAAATACCAAAAATTTCATGGATTTTTTTTATTTGTTTCAAAATTTCCTCATTATGCAAGAAAGGTTTTTAGTGGTGAGTTGCTTAAGCCTAAATTACATTTAACACAAGCTAAGGGATATGAGGAAGAAGGTGGGTTTGAAATATTAAATAAAAAAAAATACTTAAACTATAATATCAATGACCTGCTTCTTGTCAGTAAATCGATTGAAAAAGAACCATTCACAATTATAGAACTAATAGACTTATCTACTTTCAAAACAATTAAAAAATGGGATCTTACTAAAATTATGCAACTTGGATTTGAAAAAGATAGAAATAAAGAATTTAAAAATATTAATTTAGTAAGAGGTACAAGCAACATAGTAAGATCTCCTTATTTATATGCAAATAATGATTTATTATTTCTATCAAATATAGAGCAGCTAATTAAATTAAATAAATGTAATGAAATAAAATGGATAAACGATGAATATCAATTTCATCATAACTTTAATGTGGATGAGGATGGAATTATTTGGGCAATTGGTTATGAACTAAACTTAGAAAAAAACAAAAATTTTGAAGAAAAATATCATATAGATGGATACATGGACGATAGTATCATAAAATTAGATAATAATGGCAACATCTTAAAGACAATTTCATTAACAAAACTACTGATTGATAATAACTTACAGAGTTTGCTATTTACCGGAAGAGTAGACATGCAGGTAACTGACCCTCTTCATTTGAATGATATACAACCAGTTGAGTCTGAATATGAAGGTAACTTTTTTAAAAAAGGAGATGTCTTTGTGAGCTTAGCTCATATAAATAGGGTAATCTTAATAGATACCATTGAAGAAAAAATAAAATGGATTTCAACTCAAGATGCAAATCTTTTTCACCAGCATGACGTTGATATTTTGAATTCTAATGAAATTGCTATTTTTAATAATAACAGAATTGAAACTACATCAAAAAGTGGACTTTACAAACACAACCAAATTCAAAAATATAATTTTATTACTCAAAAATGGCAAAATATTTTTGATAAGCCAATGAGAGAAAATAATATTTCAACTATCTCACAAGGCTTATTTGAAATTCTTGATAAATATATGATGGTTGAGGAACAAAATATGGGAAGAGTGTTATTTATGGATAAAGATGAATTACTCGCTAAATTTACCAATGGTGATAAAAATAAAAAAAATTTCCAGACACATTGGCCAAGAATAATTTCGAATTCAAGTAAAAAAATTGAAATTAAAGAAAATATAGAAAAATTAAACTGCAAATAGTTTCAACAGAGTTTTAATTTATAAAAAAAATTTAAATTTTATAAATTACATATCTTTTCTTCTAATGCTAATTCATTTAAATCATATATATTATATCTATTTATTTTAATATAATCCGCTTCATCAAATTGATATTCTTCATCTTTGAGAATTAAATAATCAACATCGTATAATTTATTTATACATTTATAATCATATAATGAGAGTTTTTTATAATTTTTTAAAATTTTAAATCTTTTATTGTATTCTTTGGAGTATGACTCATTAAATGGGTAAGCCTTATCAACAAATACTGCTCTATTTGCATAAACTCTTATTTTAAAAGTATCAATCGATGGTGCAAAGAAAATACTTTCTTGATGGGTATTTGTCTTTATCCAATCAATTAATTTACTCATATTTAACTCACGCTCCAAGGGATATTTAAATGTTATTAAGTGAATTAAAAATATTGCTAAAATGATTAAAAAAAAATTTAATATTCTTATTTTAAAAATTGATTGTAAAAAAATTAAAAAACTAACAACAGATAAAAATAAATATTTTAATATAAAAAAAATATTAATTTTTTTAAATTTTATAAGTTTATTTTGGAAAATGAAATTTGATGTTATTATTGAAAAACTTAATATCCATATTACTAATGAATAAGCGGTAAATCTAGATGGGCCAAGTTGAATAATTTGTTTAACTGGAAGTATTTCAGTAAATATAAATTGTGAGAGTGGTGAGATAACAAAGAAACAAAGTACAACTGTTGATAGAATTATTAACTTATTTGATCTTGTTAAATAAGCAATAATTAAATTTAAAAAAAATAAAAAAATCCATTTAAAACTATTCAAATTTATTACCTCACTCATCAAATAATGATGAGGATGTCTAGTATAAACATAGCTTTCTACAAATTCCGATAGATTGATTGAACTATTACTTTGAAAAAAAAATATTAAAACAACCAAAGGTAAAATTAATCCAATAATAAGTTCAAATAAATACCTATGTATCTTACTTATCTCAAAATATTTTTGAAATAAAAATATATAGTTTAAAGCGAAATGACAGGCTCCAATTGTGGGGTGTATAAAAGTGCTAAATATAAGAAATAAAACTCCATAATTTATATTTGATCTTATATTATTACAGCTCACAATATTGTAAATTAGCCCAAATATGAATGATATTGACATTGGTGATAATGAGTCATGTAATTGAATGGCCCCCCACCCAAATGGGCCAGAAACATAACTTTCTTGTTGTAAAAAATTGAATAAACCAATTGAAAATAAAAAAAATATAAATTTATTTATTTCTATTAATTTTTTTTTATCATTCAATATAACTTCTGAAAATTTGAACATTGCTAAGAATAAAATTGCATTAAGGAAAGAAACTTGAATAATTTTTAAAAGATACAATGAAAAATACCAATCATTAAAAAAAAAATTAAAATAATAGATTAAATGTGAAAATATAATTCTTGGAGAATTAATAGATCCTTCAACATAAAAATCATTTTTTAAAAATTCAGGTTCAATCAATCTTAATAAAATTGGTATATCTTGAGAAGTAGTCCATTCAAAGGCTGTATATTTGCCAAATAATATAAAATTTATTAAAGAGAACAGAACAATTATAAAAAAATATATTTCTATTTTGATATTAAAATTTAAATTAAGAAGATCAAATTTTAAAGATATTAAATTTTTTTTAAGGAAAAGTGTAAATATTGATAAAAAAAGTAATCCTAATGAAATTAAACCTATCTTAACAGTACCTAACTTTAAAAAGATATTAAATAAGTAATTTTTTTTAAATTCCATATTAAAAAACTCAAAAAAAAATAATGAAATTATAAGCGATGTTGAAAGTAAAAATAATAAAGCAAACAAATAATTGAATAGATTTAATTTCATTAAAAAGTATTTAATGTTTTTTTAGAGAAATCTGACATCTTTTCGTAAATGATCTTACAATCAGAATTCAATTTTTTATCTAAACTAATTTCATTGTAAGACTTGAAATTAAAATTTAAATCAAATTTACTTTTTTCTATTTTTATAAATTTTTTAAATTTTGACAAATAATTACTTTTTTTTAAAAGATCATAATTTATAAATACAAAATTATCTAAACTATAGTTGTCAATCATTTTCTTATAAAATAAATACCACTGTTCTAGCCAGTAGTTTACCTCAAGATTATTTAAATATTTATTTGGATTAAACCAGGCACTGTGTAAATCTCCAAACTCAAAATGATATAAACTTCTCATATATTTTTTGGAAAATGTGTTAGTCTTATGCAATTTGCTAAAATTGATGTGTTGATTGAGTAGTGAGAAACTTTGATCTAAAGGATTTCTAAATATAACTAAAATTTTTGATGATGGAAATACTTTCTTAAGAAAGTTAATTCTTTTATAATTATGATTATTTTTGCTTATATATCTTCTTTTTTTATATTTTTTAATTATTAATTGCACGTAATTTAAAAATTCAATTTCTAATATATTTTTTTCGAAATTATTTAAAAAAACTTCATCAAATGCCTCTGGTGAGTCTAAATTAATCATAATACCGTCATCATGAAACCTTTTAGACAAGGAAATTTTTCTATTAAAACTTAATAAAGATTGAAAATTTGGACTGAATAGAAATGGCATGTCTTTATAAAGTAACGAAGAAAATAAACCTGAATAATAAATATAATTTAACACAGCTGTAGTACCAGCTCGTGGCATACCGGTAATGAAGATATGCTCTTCATTTATTATTTTTTGATCTTTATTCTTTAAAAAAAAAATCTTTTCTAATTCATATAATGAAGTTCTAATTAATTTATTATTTAAACAAAGATTGTGTAATACTTTTGAATATAACGGATAATTGATCATTTATCTTCTTGCAAAATAATACACAATCAAAAATACAAAAGAAAACAATATCCCCAATATTGAAAAAAAAATATCAATAAAATTAGGTGCTAATTTATTTAGCATATAAAATATGAAAAATATTGCTAAAAGCAAAACTATAATTGTTAACGAATATAAAAATAGTTTTATTGAAAACTTTAATATAAGTTTTTGTTTAATTTCCTCATTTTGTTTTGAAATTAAGACTCTAAACAAATCTTGATAGGTTCTTAATAATTGATGAATGAAATTTTTTTTTTTGATAAAAATAAACATTTCAGCAAAAATAAGTAAAACAAAAAAATAAAAAAAAAAACCTATCACCTAAAATTATACTACACAAAAAATTTTAAGATAAAATTTTTATTTTTGAGTAAGATCTTCTTCTTTTTTTTCCTTATTTTTAAAAAACTGATAATATATTCTTTTTATTGGAAACCATAAAATAGCAAATAAAGCAGCAAAAATTGCAACTATGATACCGATTGTTGCTGCAATAACCCCACCTCCAATTCCTGGTCCAATGTATGCAAATGATAAGGTGCTTTGTAAGAAAAAGAATGCAGTAAAGATAAAAATTTTCATTTTTTTAGTTATTTATATTTTAAGTTAAATTTTGCAATTTTTGATCACTTTAAATTAGAAATAAAATTTTTTCTACTAATTTTGACCATAAATACCTATTTTTAACATAAAGTCTAATTGAGTTTTTTTTTTCAATGTTATTTTTTTTTAAATTTAATGAGTTTAAATTATAAACAGCGGAGGTATATGAGTTATTGAATAATACTCCGTTGGTATTATTTTTAATTATTTCTAAATTCGCGTTTTCAATTTTTTTTTCTTTACTTGGTTTTATTCCCACAATTTCTATACCTGATGCATTTGCTTCTAATGTTGTTTGTCCAAATGGTTCATATATTGAGGGCATTAAAAAAAAATCTGAAATCGAATAAAATTTGTTGACATTTAAAGTTTTGTCAAAAAATGAAATATTTTTTTTATTTAGTTTGTGGGACAGCCAAATTAATTTAGATTTTTCTGGACCATCTCCTACTACAATAAAATGACTATTTTTAACAAATTTAGATAGTTTGATAATAAAAGAAATATTTTTAACTTGAACTAATCTAGCAATAATTAAGAAAATTTTTTTTCCTTCTGGAATTTTAAGATTTTTTTTTAAGTTTTTTTTTTGGACAGAATTTATAATTGAAAATTTCTTTATATCTATCCCTGGTGGAATAACTAAAATTTCTTTAAATTTTATAAAATTATAAACTTGTTCTTTCATTAATTTACTAAATACTATTGTCTTAGTAGATATTAAAATAGCTAACAATTCAAAAATTAGATTTTGTCCTAAAACGATTTTATTATAGCAAAATTTTAAAATATATTTTTTTAATTTGTTGCCTTGAAATTCATCAAGATTTTTTTTTTCTTGATAGAATGATATTGCAGGAGGTATAAATATTACTTTTTTTAAAGGTGTAAGAATTTTAATAGCTATTAAACAAATAGCATTTCTAGAAATACAAAAAAATATCTTATTTTTTTTTAAAACTTTAATGTAAGTAAAAATTATACTTAAAATATCAAAGTAATAATTTAAAAAACGAAAAAATTTAATTTTAATTATTTTTTGTCTTTTAAATCTATAAATCTCAATATTATTTAATTTTTCATAACCAGACTTTTTGTCACCACACATAACGATTGTGTTGAAACCTTTTAATTTAAATTCGTCCGAAATAAATTTTATAGAGTTTTCTACTCCACCAACATGAGGTAGATAAGTGAAATTAGTAATAAGAATCTTTTGATTTTTTTTCAATTTTTAAAAAAATTATTTTTTTTAAGTTTTAAAATCTTTCTAAAACCTATATCCAGCGCTAATACTAAAATATATATTCCAAAAATAGCATCAAAGTAATAACTAAATTTATTTTTCATTTGAACTTTTTTATAATCTAGTCTTATTGTGTCATAATTGCCTAACTGAGATTTTAGGCTTCTCTCATATAATCTCATATTATGGATATGTGCAAAAAAATTTGAAATATCAGTATTTTCTAAAGATAAAATATTTTTACCAAACTCAATTGTTTTTAAATAATCAATTTGTTTTTCATAGTATGTATTTATCAATTTTTTTTTTGTTTTTTCAATTATATCACTTTGTTTAAGCTCTTTTTCGAAGATTTTTAAATTATCTTCATCTATTACTCTGTAGAAATATCCATCTTTTCCTGTTAGCAAAATTTTATCATTTAAAATTTTATTTTTTTTCATCAACAAAACTTTTATAAAAATATCATTTTTTTTCATTTCAGCTTCTAAAGTAAAATTTAAATCTTTAGCAACCTGTTCGGGTAGTGATTTATTCTCATAAACGTAGTAATGATGATGATAAATTTTTTTTTGGTACTTATACAATAAAAAACTAATCAAAATTACTAAGAGAAATAAAAATAAATAATTTACAAAAAATTTTATATTCAATTTTTTTTTCAATTAATTAAACCCTTTAAAATATTATTTAAGTTTTTTTGATTTATTTTTTTTTGATCCAAAACTCTAAATAATTTTGTTAATTTTTTTTCAAAATTAATAAAATTTATAGAATTAATAAAATATTTGATTTTCTTATTTGGTGTACTCAAAAGACCGACATTTTTTGGATATAATACCTCATGTATCTTTTCTTTATTTGATAAACCTATTAGTTTTATTTTTGAAATAGTTTTTGACTTATCCTTATACTCTTTTATCATTTGTTGGGCTAAACTGTAAATATTTACAGGCGTGCCTATATCTAAAATATAAACTGCATTATTTTTTGGATATAAAATACTTTGCAAAATTAATTCAGCTGCTTCACTTTTAAGCATAAAATACCTAGTAGCTTTTCTACTTGTAACTGTTAAATCTTCGCCATTTTCAAGTTGATTTCTGAATATTTCAACAACAGAACCAGAAGAGTTCCAAACATTTCCAAAGCGAACTGAGCTAATTGAAGTTTTTATTTTTTTATTTTTTTTTAATTTTAAGCTAATTAAATTCTCACATATTCTTTTGCTCATACCCATTGTGCTTAGTGGGTTTTCTGCTTTATCAGATGAAACCATTATAAAATTTTTGATTTTATTTCTTAAAGATGCTTCCAAACAATTTCTTGTACCAATAATATTATTTTTTAATGATTCAACAATATTTTCTTCAACTAAATTAACATGTTTATATGCGGCAGCATGAATAACTATTTCAATTCTATATTCTTTGATTAATTTATCTAATAATGTCTTATCTAAAATATTACCCAATACTGGAATAAATTTAATTTTCGAATTTTTATTTATTCGATTTTTTATATTAAATAAATTAAACTCACTACTTTCAAGGCCAACAAGTTTATTTATCTTAAATAATGAAATTATATAACACAACTCTGAACCAATGCTCCCCCCAGCTCCTGTTATCAAAATATTTTTTTTATTTAATATTTTTTGTAAAGAAAAGTAATCTGTACTTATTTTATTTCTTTTTAAGTACTTGTCATAAGAAAATGGAACCAGATTAAAATTGTTTGAGTTTAGATTTTTTTGGGATGTAAAAATTTTATTTGACTCTAAATTTATATTTTTAATTAAATTTTGAATGTTATAATCTCTTAATAAATTTTTATCTAAAACAAAATTTGTATACCTATAATTCTTCAATTTTGAAAAATTAGTAATGCTCTCAAAATTTTTTCCAAAAATTTCTCCTTTTTTTGGAAAATTAGTTCCATTTTCCTTAATAAAAATTATACTTTTAAAATAAATATCAAGTCCATTTAGAATAGTAACTAATTTATCTTTATTTATCTCTTCTGAAATAATTACATATTTATTCTTTTTTTTTCTAAAAGAAGTAAGAAATAATAAATGGTAAATTTGAATGAAAAACCATCTAGTCATACAAAGTAAAAAGGATGATGTAACAAAATATATTAAAGCAACACTCTTTGGAATAAATATAAATTTAGGTAAAAAAAAATTAAAGATTAATAAAAAAAATAAAATAAAGATATTGGATGGAATAATTTTTTTTAAAATTTCTAAATTTAAAAATCTTGATATTCCATCATAAAACGAAAAAAAATATAGAACAAAAATATTTAATACTGAAAATAATATAAATATTTGAATTTGATTTTGTTTAAATGAAGTTATTGCGTCTAAGTCTAATCTAAGGTACCAAGATATGTAAATAGCAAGATTTAGCGTAATTAAATCTATAAAAACAAGAATTAATATTTTTGCTTTTCTATTTAATGAAACTAAATTATTTTTATTATCAATGACTGATATCATATTTATTATTAAAACTTTTTACTAGTGTTTTGAATAAAATTAACAAATCTAAAAGGACACTTTTATTAATATAATAATATTTATCAAGTTGAACTTTTTCTATTATTGTTAGATTGTCTCTTCCATTTATCTGTGCCCATCCAGTAATTCCTGGTTTGATGGCGTCAATTTCATATTTTTTTCTCTCACTTATTAAATCGCCTTGATTATGTAATGCTGGTCTTGGTCCAACAAGTGACATATCTCCTTTTAACACACTGTATATTTGGGGTAATTCATCTAAACTTTTTTTTCTTAAAATATGCCCAATTTTAGTAACAAACTTATCCGGATCTTTTAATAAATGTGTAGCAACATCTGGTGATCCAACAATCATTGTTCGAATTTTTGGCATATAAAAAATTTTGTTATCAATTCCTACTCTTCGAGACCAATGAATAAATGGGCCTTTAGACTCAATTTTTATAAATATATATAATATGATAAGAATTATAATAATAGGTATTACGATTAATACAGAAAAAAAAATGTCAAAAATTCTTTTAAAGAAAAAATACATAAAATTTATAAGATATTAGTTTTTCGTAACATAATATTTTTTTTTTATTATAAAAGTAGATAAGTTAAATACAAATATGAGAACTAAAATAAATCCAAACAAATTACTAGATAAAAAAAAAATTTACTCAAATATTTTTAAGCCAAAAAAAATTACAATATGCTTATTAACTTACATACCAAATAACATTGGTTATTATAAAGAAAGATTAAATATCTTGAAAATTACATTAGATTCTCTTCTCACTAATACTAATAAAAATTTATACGATTTGATTGTTTTAAATAATTCAAATTATGCAAAATCAACAAGCCTATTAAAAAATTATTATAATCAAAAAAAAATTGATCTACTTGTTAATGCAAATGAAAACCTAGGGGTAATAAATGGGATGAATCTATTATTCAATATAGCTCCTGGTGAAATTATTTGTTCGATACAAGATGATGTTTTTTTTGAAAAAAACTGGCTTGAAGAAAGTATGAAAATCATCAAAAATTTTCCTAAGGTTGGTTATGTTTCAACAATTCCATGTAGATCCAACCAAAATAAAAAAAATTTAGATTTATGTAAAAAAAATTTTAAAAATCTGAAAAACAAAAAAATTATATGGCAAAAAGATTGGGACAAAATATATGCTCAAAGTGTAGGCATCAACGAAAAAGAATTTATAAAAAAAAATAAACTTCAATTTAAAACAGGGTATGAGATAAAGAATACAATAGCATTACCAGTATCATCCCATGTTGTCACAATAATAAAAAAAAGAGTATTGAATAAAATTCTTCCATTTCCCAACGTAATTAGAAATCTAGGTGGATCAAATAAAACTGCAGACTCTTTAATTAATGTTTTTGATAATAAACTTGTTAAACTTGGTTTTGCTAATTTAACAACTAATGGATGTTATTCTATTCATATCGGGAATACAATTGACGGAACAATAAAAAACAAAGTCAGAAATTTAGAGAAAGATAAAAATAAAGATAATTTTTTTGATGATGAAAAATTTTCAGTAAAAGAAAAATTTTTAATATATTTTTTTAAATTACCAGTAATTAGAAATTTACTAAAGTATTTTAA
>CACGOY010000001.1:0-142087 GCA_902574735.1 uncultured Pelagibacteraceae bacterium | reverse complement strand
TGGGCTTTTATCTTTAGGATTTGGTGTAAACAATCTAGTCAAATTCGATGATAGTACAATAAAACCATTTGGCTTAATTGAATTTGGTTTAGATTTTTCCGACTCGTCTGTAACCAAATTAAATTATGTATCTGATACGAGTACAACTTATACTTATACACAAGATACAATATCAGAATATATGTTAACATCTGAAGTTGGTTTTAGTTACGACTCTAAAGATAATTTATCAATCAATACTAGCTACAGACGTATCCAAGGCGAAAAACATGAGCATACGGATACATTATCATTTGGTTTAAACTTTAAATCTAAACGTGAAACAGAATATGCAATGCAATTTGGTGGAACTGAGGATTTATCTGCTGGACTTAATATTGCAAAAAATATTAATGGCTTAGATTTCAATTTCAAATTAGATCAAGAATTTAATGAAAATCTTGATAAAAATGCTGAAATTTCAATGATTAAAAAGTTTTAAATTTTTCATTTTCCTCTATAAAAATTAATCTAATTTCAAAAACATTTAGATGAAAGTTTTTTTAGTAAAAGTCGCTCTATTTAAAATTATATTTATAATTTTTTTTATAAGCTGCGCTAAAAATTTAAGTGCAAACGATAAATCCTTATCATTTGATGGTACGGATGATTTTGTAGAAATTGTAAATAACGCTGCACTTAACCCAACTGGTGCTTATACAGTTGCTGCTTGGTTTAAACAGGAGGGAGAAACAACAACATCGCCATTAGAACACTCATGGCAATCAATAATAACATCTAGGTCATGCACAGGCGGATGTAGAGGTTATATGATGTATTTAAGACATAGAGATGTCGAGCTTCATGCTAGTAAACTTGAATATTGGCACGCAACAACACACAACACTAATTGGGTAAAAATTGAGTCTAGTGAACAAAGCGCTTGGAAAAAAACTGGAACAGCTGCTTGGGAATTTAATGTTATTAGATTTAATGGTACTGATGAAATAGATTTTTTTTTAAATGGATCTCATATAGGAAATACATCCTCCGCTCATAGTATGAACAATCAAAATACAGATAAACCTACGAGGATAGGTGCGGGCAGGACTGAAGGGGCTGTTATGTATTTTTTCAAAGGAAAAATTGATGATGTTGCTATCTGGGATGAAGCATTAACAAATGCAGAAATTACTGAACTTTATAATAATGGAGAGTCACTTTATGCAAAGGAAAATTATGGCGATTATACATCAAAAGATAATTTAACAGCCTACTATACAATGGATAGTGATAATGGGTCTGGTACAACTTTATCAGATGATGAAGGAAGTAATGATGGAAGTTTTAATGGAGAACCAACATGGAGCTCAGATACGCCAGGTACAGCTCCAACAATAACTTCATTTACCCCAACAGATGACTCTACATTTGTTGATGTAAATACGAACCTAGTTTTAAATTTTAGTGAAATTGTACGTGGCACATCTTCAGGTAACGTGACTATTAAAAAGGCTTCAGATAATTCTGTTGTAGAGGTAATTGCTGGCAATAGTGACAAAGTTAGTGGATCTTTAACTACACAAATTACCATCAACCCCTCAACTACATTAGATGTAGATACAGAATATTATGTACTAGTCGAGTATGGTGCTTTTGCAGATATATCTAACAATTCAGTTGATTTATTAGGAAAAACAGATTTTAGTTTTACTACTAATCAAAATCCCTCTCTTTCATCATCTAGTCCGTCTGATAATGCAACCGATGTTGCTGCAGATACCAATATAATTTTAAATTTTAGTGAAAGTGTTGATGCTGTGAGTGGAAATATTTCAATTTATAAATCTATTGATAGTTCTCTAGTTGAAGAGATCGATGTAACAGGCGCACAAGTAAGCGGATCTGGCTCCTCACAAATTACAGTCAACCCATCATCAGACTTAGAAGGTGGAGTAGAATATTACATTTTAATTGATAGTACTGCATTTGATGATTCTTCGAGTAATAGTTATGCGGGCATAAGTACAGAAGGTGATTTGAGTTTTACAGTTTTAGCATCATCCAAACCCAATCCTATAGAAGATAAAAATGTTACTGGTTTATTAGACACTCAAACAGATATGTCTAATGTAGTTTTAAAACAATCTATAGCTCCCATTTCAAATCGTTTAAAATATTTAAGAAGAAACAGAAATAATGATGATTTAACAAATCAAAATGTAAAATTAAAACTTCCTACAAATAATACTGTTTCAAAATTTTTAACAGAATATACAGATGTATTAGCTGTCTCGTCAAAAATTGAGGAAAAAGTTTTACCTGAAAAATGGTCCACTTGGAGCGAAGGTTTGTATAGTGTGACCACAATTGGAGATGATAGAGATACAAATTCAAGAAAAATAAGATCAAATAGTTTTGCATTTGGTATTGATAAAAAAGTAAGTAAAAATCAGTTTTATGGCTATGCGTTCCAATACGGTAAAAGTGATAGCAATATTACAAAAACTGGAACTTCTGCAGATAGTGAAAACTATCATATTTCATGGTACGGCTCAAAACCTCATTCTGAAAAGAATTTTATTGAAGGATCAGTTGGCTTAGGTTTGTTAGAGTCTGATTTAATTAGAAAAAAAGATACCAATAGACTTACTGGATCAAGAAATGGTGGACAGGTTTTTGGAACAATTAATTATGGAAGATATCTTAGTAAAGGAAATATTGAGGTAATACCAAGAGTTGGACTTGATATTGGGTACACGGAGCTTAGCGCTTATACCGAAACCGGGACAGATGCACTGTCGTATTCTTCTCAATTTATTAGAAGTGGTTTAGCAACGCTAGGATTAGAATTTAATAATTTACTCTCTAATAAAAATAATTCCTTTAAAACATTTGGTTCGTTAGACTATGGATTAGACTTTAGTGATACATCTGAGGCAAAAATAAATTATCTTTCAGATACGAGTACAATTTATACATATAAAGGATCTAATAATTCATCTCATTGGTTAAATGCTGAGTTAGGATTTGATTATATAGTAAAAGACACTCTAACATTATCTTCAAGTTATAATAGAAACCAAGGAAGTGATGACGAACATAGTGATACTGTAAAATTTAGATTTCATTTTACACCAGAAAGAGAAACCGAATATGCAATGCAATTTGATGTAAACGAAGATCCATCTGCAGGACTAAATATTGCAAAAAATATTTATGGCTTAGATTTCAATTTCAAGTTAGATCAAGAATTTAACGAAAATCTTGATAAAAATGCTGAAATTTCAATGATTAAAAAGTTTTAAATTTAAATTTTTCCTCTATAAAAATTAACAAAACTTCATAATTAGTTAAGATGATATTTTGTTTAAGAAATATTAATGTAATAAAAATTATATTTATAATTTTTTTTTTCAGCTATGTTAAAAATTTAAGTGCAGCCGATTTCTCTTTAGAATTTGATCGACTTACTACATCGGAATATGTAGAGGTTCCGTTTGCTGCTTCAATGAACCCTACTGGAGATTTTTCTGTTAATGCATGGGTCAAAGCTGGCAGTTCAAATAATTGGCAATCGGTTGTTACTTCAAGATCTGCCGATACACCTTGTGGTGCGGACAACAATCGAACTAAAGGTTATATGCTTTACATTCAGCCAGATGAAGAATGGTCTTTTTGGAACGGACGTTGTGATGTTAATAAATGGGCTCAAATTAATACCGAAGAAGAGGTAAACCTTAACACATGGCAAATGCAGACTGTAACGTACGATGCATCAGCAACCACGATGAGGTTATATGTAGATGGAGTTGAAATTGGCGACAACAGTGAAGATACTTTAACTGCAAACACAAATCGACCATTGAGAATTGGAGCAGGGGCAACAAATTTGGATACGCCACAATTTTGGTTTAATGGAAAAATTGATGAGGTTGCAATTTGGAGTTCAACTTTGTCTGCAGAAGAAATAACTCAGTTATATAATTCAGGAGAAACTCTATATGCAGGCGAGAACTATGGTGATTATACTTCTGCAAGTTCTTTAGGAGAATATTGGACTATGGATGACATTGTAGAAACTGGAAATGGTTCTGGAACAACTTTATTTGGTGAGATAAATGACAACGATGGAACACTCAATGGTGGTCCATCCTGGAGCACTGATTTTCCTGGAACTGTTCCAAGCTTATCATCTTCAAGTCCTGTGGATGATGAAACAAACGTATTAACAGATACGAACATAGTACTTAATTTTAGTGAGATAATAAAAGTAAACACAGGAAATATTACTTTAAAAAAAACAAGTGATGATTCTGTTGTTGAAATATTTGATATTAATGGATCAAAAGTAAGTTTATCCAGCAATACTCAAATAACAATTGATCCAACAGATTTTTTAGAAAAAAATACAGAGTATTACGTTTTAATTGACTCCACAGCAATTGTAGATTTATCAAGAAATAATTACGCAGGTATCTCGAGTACTACAGCATTAAGTTTTTCAACAGGAGGTACGGGTGCATCTAATCCTTTAGATGATAAAGATGTTGTGGCATCAATAGAGGCTCAAACAGAAGCACCTAAGAAAGTTGTACAACATATTACATCACCTATTTTTAATAGACTTAATTGGATAAGAGGTTATGAAACGGATGAAAATTTAAGTGCCCAAAATATTAAATTTAATATTGCCAATCCAAAAATAGATAAAATATTAAATATAATACCCCAAACTGTAAGTTTAAATAAAATCCCAACCAGATTAGAAGATGATTGGCTTTTTTGGAGCGAGGGAAGCATAAGTGTGGGTAGAGTAGGTGAAACATCAACATCCTCATTTAAGGAAATAGACACAAACGCAATCACAATTGGTTGGGATAAAAAAATTGATCAGAAAAGAATTCACGGTTATGCAATTACGTACACAAAAGATGATGTCAAAGTGGGGGATAATGGCTCAACTTTAGATGTAGATTCGTATAGTTTTTCAACGTATGCAACTTTTCATCGAAAAGAAAATTCTTATATAGAGGGCATCTTAGGTACAAGTAGATTAGATTTAAAAAATAAACGTGTAAAGAATAATAATTCTTTAACAGGTGACAGGAATGGTAAACAGTTTTTTGGATCAATTCATTACATAAACACTATAAGTAAAGAAAATGTTAATATTTCCCCAAATTTGAGATTGGACTTAAGTTATACAAAATTAACTGATTACACTGAAACGGGTACTAATGCTCTTAATTACCATGAACAAACTGTTGAGACTGCTGGGATATATGGTGGGTTTACTTTTAATAAGGAGGTTTTTAAAGATGATTATATTATTAGACCCACAGCTGGTTTTGAACTGGGTTTAGACTTAAGTCCAAGCTCCGATGTTTCACTGAACTATGTTTCAGATCCAAATACTAAATATACTAAATCAATTGATCAACAAGGTGAGGAAAGCATAAAAGGAAAAATTGGTTTTGATTTATTAAATGATAATGGTTTGTCTCTCATGGCTTTTTATGAGAGAAATCAAAGTGAAAATAGTCATAGCGATACTTTTTACTTTCTAACAGGATACGTTGTTTCAAAAGATGAGGAATACGCAATGGAGCTAAATGAAAATAAAACTTCACTAGTTTATAAAAGAAATTTAGATGGATTTGAGATTAAATTTGATTCTGGATATGAATTATTTACTGAAAATCCTGATTATGAATTCAATTTAAAATTAACTAGTAAATTCTAAATTAATTTTTTGATTTGAAATTTATACCTTTTGTCTCAAAAAGTTTTGCTAATTCGCCGTTCTCATACATTTCTTTGATTATATCACATCCACCTACAAATTCGTTTTTAACATATAGTTGCGGTATAGTTGGCCAATCACTATAAACTTTAATTCCCTCTCTAACATTTTGATTTGCTAAAACATCAACACTTTTAAAATTTACCTCTAGAATTTTTAAAATATTAGTTACAGCCATTGAGAAACCACACTGTGGTGCATCTGGTGTGCCTTTCATAAATAGACATACTTCATTACTTTCTATCTCATTTTTGATCATATCATTTGTTTGTTGGTCCATTTTTAACTCTCCTTAGTTTTTATTGCTAATGCGTGAAGTTCATTACCCATTTTACCTTTTAATGAATTATATACCATTTTGTGTTGTTCTATCTTACTTTTTCCTGAAAATTCTGATGATGTTACAGTAGCTGAATAATGATTACCATCTCCTGCTAAATCTTGTATTTCAATGCTAGCATCTGGCATTGCTTCTTTTATCAAATTTTCTATTTCTTTTAAATTCATCGCCATATTAATTTTCCATATAATTCTTTAACCAATATTTATGTGTCTTTGATAATTCTTCAATAGGTAAATTGATCTCCCCATTAAAACTTAAGTTTTTATCTTCAATTACACCAAATTCGTCAAAATGAACTGAATTTTTTTCTAACAAATCATTAACTTTTTTAATATTTGTTTTTTCAATTTCTATTATATATCTGCCCTGATCTTCACCAAAGAAATATTCATATTTATTTACTAAATCTTTAAACGGATTAATTTTTATTCCTTTTTGCCCTTTAATACACATTTTAGAAACTGCTGTTAAAATTCCACCAATCGAAACATCATGACATGTTTGAATTAAGTTTTCATCAATAAGATGTAATATTGTTTGTCCAATATTTTTTTCATTAAATAAGTTTATACTTGGAGGAGGACCTTTTTTTTCTAATAAAATATTTCTTGAAAATATAGTTTGATCTAAATGTCCTTCAGTTTTACCAATTACATAAACAATATTTCCTTTTTTTTTAAAATCCATTGTAATCATTTTTTGATAATCTTTAATTAATCCTACGCCACCAATTGCTGGAGTTGGTTTTATACCTTTGTCTTTTGTTTCATTGTAAAAAGAGACATTTCCAGAGACAACTGGAAAATCTAGATATTTACTAGCTTCAGTTATACCTTCTACACATTCAACAAATTCACCCATATTTTTTTCTTTTTCTGGGTTTCCAAAGTTTAAACAATTCGTAATTGCTATTGGTTTTGCACCAACAGATATTAGATTTCTCCAACTTTCACATACAATTTGTTTTCCACCTGTTAAAGGATGTGAAAAGCAGTATGTTGCAGACGCATCTACAGATGCAGCAACTGCTTTTGAAGTACCATGTACTCTTACAACACCAGCATCTCCACCTGGTTTTTGAATAGTATCACCCATAACCGTATGATCATATTGATCCCAAATCCATTTTTTATCTGAAACATTTGGACTAGATAAAATTTTATTTAAACAATCTGATAAATTTAAAGATTTAAATTGTTGTTTATCAAATTTTAATTTTTGAGGTAATTTTGTTTTTTTCCATTTTCTATCATAGACAGGTGCATCCTCTGCAAGAAAATCAATTGGTATTGATGCAACATTTTTATTATCGAACAATAAATCTATTTTCTTTGTATTTGTTGTTTTTCCTATAACAGCAAAATCTAAATTCCATTTATCAAAAATTTTTTTTGCATGATCTTCCTTACCATTTTCCAAAACAATTAACATTCTCTCTTGACTTTCTGAAAGCATAATTTCGTAGGGTGTCATCTTTTCCTCTCTGCAGGGAACTTTGTTAAGATTAAGTTCAATTCCTAATTTACCTTTTGATGCCATTTCGACACTTGATGATGTCAACCCTGCAGCACCCATATCTTGGATTGCTATTATTGAGTTACCAGCCATTAGTTCAAGGCAAGCCTCCAATAATAGTTTTTCAGTAAACGGATCACCAACTTGAACAGTTGGTTTTTTTTCCTCTATTTTATCATCAAAAGTCGCTGAAGCCATACTTGCTCCGTGTATTCCATCTCTACCTGTTTTTGATCCTACATAAATTACAGGTTTATCTACTCCAGCAGCTTTTGAATAAAAGATTTTGTTTTTATTAACTAGTCCTAATGTCATTGCATTTACTAAAATATTACCATTGTAACTCTCATCAAAAGATGTTTGTCCAGCAACTGTTGGAACACCAATGCAATTTCCGTATCCACCAATTCCTTTAACTACCCCTCTTAATAGGTTTTTAGTTTTTTTGTGTTGTGGAGATCCAAAATGGATTGAATTTAAATTAGCAATTGGTCTTGCTCCCATCGTAAAAACATCCCTCATTATTCCACCAACACCTGTTGCAGCACCTTGATATGGCTCAATAAATGATGGATGATTATGACTTTCTATTTTAAATACAATTGCATCATCATCTCCTATATCTATAACACCAGCGTTCTCACCAGGTCCTTGTATGACTTGTTTTCCTTTTGTATGAAGTTTTTTAAGATGTTTTCTTGATGATTTATATGAGCAATGCTCATTCCACATTGCAGAAAATATTGCAAGCTCAGTAATATTTGGAACTCTTTTTAGTAAATCACATATTTTTTTATACTCATCCTTTTTTAATCCATGCTCAACTGCAATTTTTTCAGTGACTTCCATTAATTTAAATTTCGCAATAAATTTTCAAAAAAGAGTGATCCATCTTCACCAGATAAGTATTTATCAATCATTCTCTCAGGGTGGGGCATCATACCTAAAACATTCTTTTTATTATTAAATATTCCAGCTATATTTTTGATTGCCCCGTTAGGGTTATTTTCATCACTTTCATCTCCATTTTTATTGCAATATGTGACAGCAATTTGATTATTATCTTCCAATGATTTCATTTCATCATTAGAGCAAAAATAATTACCTTCATTATGAGCTATATGAAGTTCAAGGATATTTTTTTTAATATCTTTAAAGTATTTATTTTGTTTATCTTTAACTTTTACAAATACATTTCTACAAATAAAATTTAGATATTTATTTTGTTGAAGAATTCCAGGCAATAACCCTGTTTCAGTTAAAATTTGAAAGCCATTGCATATTCCTAAGACTAAACCACCTGAGTTTGCAAAATCTATTACTGATTTAATTATTTTTGATTTTGATGCTATGCTTCCACATCTTAAATAATCACCATAAGAAAAACCACCAGGTAAAACAATTAAATCACTTTTTGGTATTGAATTATCATTATGCCAAATCATTTGATTTTTAAAACCAAACTTTTTAAGAGCCACATCCATGTCTCTATCACAATTTGATCCTGGGAAAATTATGACTGAGGACTTCATTTATAATTAAAGTATTTTATAGTCCTCAATAACAAGATTAGCTAAAAGTTTTTTACACATATCTTCTACTTGTAACTTTGCCTTAGTTTCATCATTTTCATTTACATTAATTTCAAAAAATTTTCCCTGCCTCACATCATTAACACTACTAAAATTCATACCATTTAAAGTTTGCTGTATAGCTTTACCTTGAGGATCAAGTACTCCATTTTTAAGAGTAACTATAACTTTAATAATCATTATTTTTTTTTAAACTTTACTGCTTTTGGTTTGCTATATTTTAATGGTCTAATGTTAGATTGTTCATGGAGTATATCTAATCTTCTAGCAACTTCTTGATAACCTTCAACTAAATTTCCCAAGTCTTTTCTAAATCTATCTTTATCTAATTTCTTATCAGTGGTTGCATCCCACAATCTACAGGTGTCAGGGCTAATTTCATCTGCTAAAATAATATCTTTTTTTCCATTTTTTTCTAATCTTCCGAATTCAACTTTGAAATCAACTAATTTGATTCCAACACCCCTAAACATGCCTTGAAGAAAATCATTTATTCTAGCTAATTCATTGTTCACAAAATCTATTTCAAAATCATCCATCCATTTAAATGCTAAGATATGCTCTTTGCTGATTAGTGGATCACCGAGTTCATCGTTTTTTAAACAATATTCAACTAGTGGATATTCAAGAACTGTTCCATCTTCTATGCCTAATCTTTTAGTTAAAGAACCTGTTGCAATATTTCTTACTATAAATTCAATAGGTATAATCTCAACATTTTGAACTAGTTGTTCTCTCATATTAAGACGTTTTATTAAATGATTTTTAATACCAACCTGATTTAAATTTGTTAAAATATGTTCTGAAATTCTATTATTTAAAATTCCCTTACCATCAATGACATCTTTTTTCTGGTTGTTAAAAGCTGTGGCATCATCTTTAAAATGTTGTATGACTAAATTTTTATCGCTTGTTGCAAAAACTATTTTTGCTTTACCTTCGTATATTTTTTTTCCTTTTTTCATTATTTTAATACCCTCTTAAATATATAATTAATATTTTTAAAGTGTTTAGAATAAGTAAATATTTTTTTAATTTTATTATCAGAAATTCTTTCTGTAATTTTTTTGTCTTTTTTTACAAGATCTATTAAATTTATATTTTTTGAAAAACTAGATTTAGCGTGATCTTGAACTAATCTATAAGCTTTCTCTCTTTGCATTCCTGATTTAGTTAATTCTAACATTAATTCTTGAGAAAATACTAATCCCTTTGTAAAGTTTAAATTTTCTAACATTTTTATTGGATAAACTATCATTTTATCTAAAATACCAGCCAATCTGACAAGCGCAAAATCAAGTGTTATGTTTGCATCAGGCCCAATATTTCTTTCCACGCTTGAGTGCGAAATATCTCTTTCATGCCATAGAGCTATATTTTCTAAAGCAGGCACTACATAACTTCTAACCATTCTTGCAAGACCAGTTAAATTTTCACTTAATATTGGATTTTTTTTATGAGGCATTGCGGAAGATCCTTTTTGATCTTTAGAAAAAAACTCCTGTAATTCATAAACCTCTGATCTTTGAAGGTGGCGTATTTCTGTTGCAACTCTTTCAACTGAACCTGCAATGATACCTAAAATTGCAAAATAATGTGCATGTCGATCTCTTGGAATAATTTGTGTTGATACAGGCTCTGGTTTGAGTTTTAATCTTTTTGATACATAAACTTCTATTTTTGGATCTATATTTGCAAATGTTCCAACGGCACCTGAAATAGCGCAAGTTGAAACCTCCTCAATTGCATCTTTAAGTCTTTTTTTATTACGTTTAAACTCCTCATAAAAAGATACCAGTTTAAGACCAAAGGTTATTGGTTCCGCATGAATACCGTGACTTCTTCCAATACAAGGAGTCATTTTATATTTCTTAGCCTGTTTTTTTAAAACAGATAAAATTTTATCTATATCTTTTAATAAGATATTCCCTGATTGAACTAATTGTATATTAAAACTTGTATCCAAAACATCGGATGAGGTCATTCCTTGATGAAGGTATCTAGCTTTAATTCCAGCTTGCTCAGTAATTGATGTTAAAAAAGCAATAACGTCATGTTTTACTTTTGCTTCAATATCATGAATTCTTTTTACTTTAATTTTGCCTTTTTTCTTAACAATTGAGGCTACTCCTCTTGGAATTATTTTGTATTTTTCCATTGCTTCAGCAGCTGCAATTTCAACATTAAGCCAAATTTTATATTTATTCTCCTCTGACCAAATATTGACTAATTCTTTTCTTGAATATCTAGATATCATTAAATTTTATATGGGGGTCCTTTATAACCTTTAACAGATTCTGTAAAAATTTCATAAGAATCCTCTGTAATTCCTATAGTATGTTCAAACTGTGCTGATAGTGACTTATCTTTTGTTACAGCTGTCCAACCATCATTTAAAACTTTAACATCATATTTCCCATCATTAATCATCGGTTCAATTGTAAATGTCATTCCAGGTCTGAGCTCAACCCCTGTATTTTTTTTTCCATAATGCAAAATGTTAGGAGGTTCATGAAAAATATTACTAATTCCGTGACCACAAAAATCTCTAACAACTGAATATCCTTTTTCTTCAACATAAGATTGTATTTCATAACCAATATCGCCCAATCTCTTACCAGGTTTTAATATTTCAATTCCTCGCATCATAGATTCGTATGTTGTATTGATTAAATTAGTTGCTTTTACAGATACATCTCCAATTACAAACATTCTACTGGTGTCACCATAGTATTCATTTACTATTGCAGTAACATCAACATTGATTGCATCGCCTTCTTTTAAAATTCTATCTGAAGGAATTCCATGACAAACGACATGATTTAATGATGTACATAATGATTTTTTAAAACCTCTATAAAATTGTGGAGCAGAATAACCACCGTTATCCTTAATGAATTCATAACCTAAAGTATCAATTTTATCAGTTGATACACCTTCCTTTATTTCATTTGTTAGCATGTCTAAAGTTTTTGCTGCAAGATTTCCTGCAATCCTCATTTTCTCAAACTTTTCTGAATAATTATTTGTCATCAATTATTTTAATTTTTTTCTCAATTTTAATTTGTTTAGAATTTAAAGTGCACCTATATGCTAAAAATTTTACACCAGCTTTTTTCGCTTCGATATAACCCTCAAAATACTTAGGATCAATTTCTTTTGCTATTCTAAAATTATTTATACCCTGAATTTGAGTTAAAAATAAGACATATGGTTTATAACCTTTTTTGATTGAATTAATTAACATTTTTAAATGTTTTAAACCTCTTTCAGTAATCGCATCAGGAAATTCAGCAACCACATCATCAGTTATCAATGTAACATTTTTAACCTCTAATAAACTTTTATCGCACAAAAAATCAAATCTTGTGTCTGATGAATATTTAAATTCTGGCCTAATACTTTTAGTATTTTTAAATTCAGATATTAATTTATTTTCTAAACCATGTTGGACAATTCTGTTTGCTCTGTGCGTATTTACACCAACTAATTTTTTTTTAACTTTTATTAATTCAAGCGTATATTTAAGTTTTCTTGAAGGATCATTTTGTGGTGAAATCCATACCTCATTTCCTTCATCTAAAAGACCTTTCATAGAACCTGTATTTGGACAATGAGCTGTTACAATTTTATTATTTACTTCTATATCAGCAAAAAATCTTTTATATCTTTTTACTAATTTGCCTTTAATAAGTGTATTGGTAAAATTCATTAATTTTATTTATATTTGTAAATGACTAATAAAAAAGAAATAAATGCTGGGATTTTAATTATTGGAAATGAGGTCTTATCTGGACGTACTAAAGATGTTAATACTAGCACCCTTGCAATATGGTTAAATTCATTAGGCATTAAGGTAAATGAGGTAAGAGTTATTGCTGATGATCAGGAAATAATTATCAATACCGTAAACGAATTAAGAAAAAAATATACCTATGTATTCACAACCGGAGGTATAGGTCCTACACATGACGACATAACATCAGAATCTATATCGAAGGTTTTTAATGTTGAATATAATTTTCACCCAGAAGCTTTTAAAATATTAGAGAGCTATTATAAACCAGGCGAATTCACTGAAGGACGACAGAAAATGGCTAAGATGCCAATAACATCAAAATTAATTTTAAATCCATCAAGTGGTGCACCTGGATTTTATATGGAGAATGTATTTTGTTTACCAGGAGTTCCCTCGATAATGCAATCCATGTTGGGAGGATTAGAAAATGTTTTAATTGGAGGAGATCCAATATTAAGTTCTACTATTAATTTAAGAACAGTCGAAAGTGAAATCGCAAAGTCATTAAGTAAAGTACAAGATAACAATAAAGATGTTGATATTGGAAGTTATCCTTTTTTTAAGGCAGGAAAACTTGGTGTTTCAATTGTACTAAGATGTACAGATCAAAATAAAATTAATCAATGTAATGATCAAATAATAAACTTTGTTACAGAAAAAAAAATTGAAATTGTTGAGAAAGATTGATGCTTTACTTTGCATACGGAAGTAATCTTAATCATTTTCAAATGAAGAGAAGATGCAAAGATAGTATTTTCCTAAAAAAATATGAGCTCAAAGGTTTTAGATTAAATTTTAGAAGTAAATACAGAGCTGCCGATATTGAAAAAAATAAAAATTCTGTTGTGCAAGGTGCATTATTTGAAATATCTAAAACTGATGAAAAAAAATTAGATCTCTATGAGGATTTCCCCATTCTATATAAAAAAATGTATTTTAAATATTACAATAAAAAAGTGATGACTTACATTATGCCAATAAAGTCAGAATTTAGATATCCAACAGAAAGATATCTAAATGTTATAAAGCGAGGATATAAAGACTGCAAATTAGATAAATCCTTTTTAGTTAAAGCTCTAAATCTACAAAAATAAATTATGTCAAAAAAAACTGAGAATCTATTAAAGGGTTTTTATGATGTTTCTCCCTTACTGTTACCAGTAGTCCCTTTTGGCATAATCTTTGGAGCAATTGGAATTGAGTTGGGTTTTGGCCCCTATATTACATACGCAACTTCAATTATAATTTTCAGTGGAGCCAGTCAAATAGTATTTTTTCAACTTCTATCAAATGGAGCATCTTCTATAATTGCGATTACCTCATCCTCAGTTGTTAGTACAAGACATCTTTTATATGGCGCGGTAGTTGTCCAATATTTATCAAAATTATCATTAACTTGGAAAATATTTTTATCTTATTTGTTAACAGACCAATCGTTTGCAGTTTCACAAGAATTTTTTAAAAAAAACTCAAATGATAAATATAAACATTATTATTTACTTGGCGCCGGTTTAACTCTTTGGACGATTTGGCAAATAACAACCATTATTGGAATTCTACTTGGGTCTATTGTTCCTGATGAATTAGGATTAGCTTTTACAATACCACTTACTTTTTTAGCATTGCTTATTAGTTATTTTAGAAAAATTGATCATTTATTTGTTATTTTAATATCAGGACTATCATCAATTATATTTTATGATGCTCCATTTAAATCCTATATCATAATATCAAGTTTACTTTCTCTAACCGCTATCTTTTTATTAATTAAATTAAAGAATAAAATATGAATATTTGGATATCAATTATAATTGCAGGAGTAATAAATTATCTTAGTCGATTAGGATCAGTTTTATTAATTAAACCTGAAAGATTAAATGAAAACACAAAAAAAATATTAAGTTATGTACCATCCGCCGTATTTCCAGCAATTATATTTCCAGCAGTGTTTTTAAATGAATCAAATACAATTGTGCAAATAAATGATCCAAAAATTATTGGTTTCATTGTATCAATTATAATTGGATATCTGTCAAAAAGCATTATCACAACAATTATCTCTGGACTTTTATCTTATTGGTTAGTCATATTTTTATTTTAAAATGATTATTTAAATTTGCCGATGTTTCTTTAATTAATCAATAAAACCTATGGTAGCTTAAAAATTAAGTATATCTTAATTTAGTCTTTTTTTTAGAGTTTCAAAGACTTCATCATTTATAAAGTCCCAATTGTTAAATTTTTTTTGATTAAACAATTTTAATTTTGTGTATGGGTTAAATTTATTAAATTCTCCCCATCTCCAATCTGGGTATAAACATAAAATTCCCCATGTTTCCACATTTAAAGATGCAGCCAAATGAAGTATAGATGTATCAGAGGTAATAACTAAATCTAACTTAGATATTAAGGAGGAAAGCTCGTCCAATTTATATTTACCACAATCAATAAGATTTGATGATTGAAATTCACCTTTATCTCTTTCCCATACTTCATTTTGTAATGCATAAAAATTTGCATTTAAATTAAGAATTTTTTTAAAATAATTAAGTGGTATTGATCTATATGGTTCATTAGGTCCTAAAAAAGATCCTGACCAAACAATTCCAATATTTTTTTTAGAAATATCAATTTTATTTTCTATATCTATTTTTTGATTTTTATTTAATTCTATAAGTCTATCCTCTAAATCAATTTTATCTTTATAAAAATATTTAATCAAAGAACCCAAAGAAATCTTAAAATCAAATTTTTGATTTTTACATGTTTGATAATTTTCAATATTAATTTTTTTTGAATTTTTAAACAAATTTTTTATATTATCCTGAACAACAAAGGTTACATGTTTTGCAACTTTTGATAATGGCACCAAATATTTAGAAAATTGTATTGAATCACCCAAACCCTGTTCGTTGTAAACAACTATTGATTTATCAATAATATTGTTTCCATCCCATTCATTTATCTCTTGAAAAAAGTGGTTTAATTTAGACTTTCTATACTCATAATATTTCCATCCTTCATCAAAGTTTCCCTCGTATAAATATCTAATACCTAGATAGTTATAAAAATCTGAATTATTGCTCAGCGCTTCTCTAGTTTTATTTAGTAACTCATTTCCTTTATGACTTTGACCAGAATTAAAATAAAGTCTTATTAAAGTTATTAGAAATTTTGTAATATTTTTATTTTTATCTAGTAATTTTTCAGCTTCTTCTATTTGATTTTTAAGAATTAAATATTCCGCCTTGTTATGCAAGAATTCAATGTAATTACTGTCTATAATTTCTGCTTTTTTGAAGTATTCATCAGCTTTTTCTTCGTCTCTAAGAGACAAATAACAAAGTAAAACATTATTAATTAAAATTTTATTATTTTTATCAAACTCTAAGGCTTTAGAAAAATATTTTATTGAAATTTTTGGTTTACCTTTTCTTAAATATATATTTCCAATATTGTTAAATCCTCTTTTTTTATCACTTCCATTTGTATTGATAAACTCCTCATAATATTTAATAGCATCATCATATTTTTTATTTAATTCATAAGCAGATCCAATTTGAAATATATTAATTGGGTTCGAACTATCTAATTTATACAATTTAATTGAAAAATTTATTAATTTATCAAATTGTTTTGTATTTGTATAAATAACACAAAGATTTCTAATTGGATCTTGAAATTTATCATCAATTTTAATTGCATCTAAAAAATTTTTCTCAGCATTAACAAAATCTTTTTTTATAAAATTAATTACCCCAGTAAAATTGAAAATTATCGTTTTATTATTTGAATTTGTATTTAATTCACAAAGTTCCAATGCTTTATCTAAATTTTTATTTTTAATATTTTCAGCAATTAGTTCTAATTCATTCATAAAAAAATAAATAAGTGTGATTTAACAATATTGTTATGTATTTGAAAGCCAAATAGTTTCAAAAGGCTTCATATTAATAGAATTTAAATTTTGAGATTTGGTATGTGGATCTATTAAATTTTTAAATTTACTAAATTTTTTGTTTATTTTAGTATTTTGCAAATTTGATGTTAGATTAGTTAAACATAGAATTGTTTGTTTTTTATCTAAACTGACTCTTTTTATACAAAAAAAATTATTCCCTAAATTAATATTAGATCTTAGTGCGTTAGGATGAAATGCTTTTTGTTTTTTTCTAATATTTAATAGATGTTTAAAAGTTTCAAAAATATAATGTTCCTTTGTATTTTTGTTTTTCATTCTTTTTAAAATATTTAACTCATTCCATCGATATCTATTTACATCTCTATTATTACCAGTAATAATATATTTAGCCTCATCGTTCGATTTACCAAATAAAGAGTTAAAGTATATTCCTGGCACACCTTCAAACGAAAACATAATTGTATGGGCAGCTATGTATCTGTCAAAATTGTATAGCCCTCTTTTATCTTTATCTGAAACTTTTAATGCATCAAAAACAGTAATATTAGACTCGTAAACTTTCTTTTTTTTATTGTTAATTCTTCTGTAAGAAAATTTTGATCCATTTTTTTTTAACCTTGTTAATAAACTTTTAATTGATTTATTATTTAGTATGCCTTCAAGAGGTCTCATGCCTATACCATCATGTGAAGCAATAAAATTAAGGTAAGAATTTCCTATTTTTGTTTGCGGTAGTTTTTTACTCCAAGTATTTAAGTAGGAGCCATTTTCAAATAATAATGCATGAATTAAAAGCGGTGGAAGAGTAAAGTTATAAATCCAATTTGACTCATCATTATTTCCTAAATAACTTAAGTTTTCTTTTTCAGGTAAATTTGTTTCAGTAACTATTAAAGTTTTGATATTTAAAGAATTAGAAATAATTCTTAAAATTTTAACTATTTCATGGGTTTGTTTTAAATTAATACATTTTGTTCCACTTTCTTTCCAAAGATAAGCTATAGCATCTAATCTAAAAATAGTTACACCTTGTTTAATTAAATTAATCATAATTTTAATAAATCTAATTAACACTTTTGGATTTTTGAAATTTAAATCTATTTGATCGTCGCTGAATGTCCTCCAAAGATAATCTTTTTTTTTAAATATATTGATTTCCTTTAGCAGTTTATGATCTCTTGGTCTTACAACTTTTAAAATATTAAATTTTGAATTAACCAACAAAAAATAATCTTTACCTGGTTTTTTTTCTTTTAAAAAATTTTTGAACCATAAACCTCTAGCAGATGCATGATTAATAACTATGTCTGACATAATTTGTTTTTTCTTAGCAAACTTTTTAATATCTGACCAATTACCAAGTTTATTATCTATTTTATAATGATCTTTAACTGCAAAACCACTATCGCTACTTGATGGATAAAAAGGAAGAAAGTGTATTGTATCAATAAATTTTGCAAGTTTCTTATTAAAAAAATTCCGAAAAGTGATTAAATTCTTTTGATTTTTTGAATAAACACTATCACCATAACAAATAACCATTGTAGTTTTTTCCGAAACGAGCCATTTTTTCTTTTTATTATTTTTATTAAAATTGTTTACTATTACTGAAATTTCTCTGGCACAAAGATCAATTTCATTTTTGGGTAAAAAATTATAAATTTTATTTAATTTATGCTTAATTTTTTTTTTGTTTATCTGAGATAACATTAATTGTATTTTTTGTTATCTTCATTTACTAATTCTTTTAATCTTTTTAAAAAATCTGGAATTGCGCTTTTAACTCTGCTCCAGGTTGGTATGAAAGGTGTATCCATAGGATTTAATATAAAAGCTTCCCCAGCCTTCATAATATTTCTTGCAAATAATTCCACTGTTTTTTCTTCAGTGTGTGTATCTAACTTAAGACCATTCATTTCAGCGTCAGTTCTGTATATATCAATCAAATCTAAGGCAGATCTGTAATATGTCGCTTTTAATGATCTAAATTTTTCTCTGCTGAATGTATTTCCCTGTGTTGCTAATTTTTTTATGAAAGTCTTGATTATATCAATTGACATTCTTGATAACCCCTTTGTTTCATCATCAATTGATAATATTTGGTGTTTATGATCATATGTATCTGCTAGATCAACCTGACAAATATTTTGTGGAGAAAAACTTCTTTGCATCTCTGATAATATTCCAACCTCAATACCCCAATCTGATGAAATCCTTAATTCAGGTAATACATTTCTTCTAAATGAAAATTCTCCTGCTAATGGATATTTAAATGATTTCATAAATTCTAAGTAATCACTTTTACCAATAGTTTTTTCTAAAGCAGTCAAAAGTGGAAAGACTAACAATCTTGCAACTCTACCATTCATTTTATTACTGGCGATTCTTGGGTAATATCCTTTGCAAAATTCGAAATTAAATGTTGGATTAACAACAGGATAAAAAAGTTTTGCAAGCATTCTCCTGTCGTAGGTTTTGATATCACAGTCATGCAAGGCAACAGAACGCGCACTGTCTCTTGCTATACACATCCCAAGACAATACCAAACATTTCTACCCTTACCGAGCTCATTTGGTGATAAATCTTTTTTTTTTAATTCTTGGTCAAGTTTTTTTAAACCTGGACCGTCATTCCAAAGAATAGAAAATGGTATATTTAATTTTTTAAAAAACTTCCATGCCTTTTTGGCCTGTTTTGAATTTGCTTTATCTAAACCTACAATAATATGATCTAAATATTTAGTCTTACTAATTTCTTTAACAATTTTTGGTAATGCAGTCCCTTCCAATTCAGAATATAGACATGGAAGAATTAGTTCCATTTTTCTTTGTTTGGAAAATGAAAGTAGTTCCTTTTCGATTTCAACTGTGCTTTTAGTGCCAAAATCATGTAAAGTTGAAATTATTCCATTTTGAGA
Organism: uncultured Pelagibacteraceae bacterium; assembly: GCA_902574735.1. GTDB lineage: Bacteria > Pseudomonadota > Alphaproteobacteria > Pelagibacterales > Pelagibacteraceae > Pelagibacter. Next base: position 122,213 of record CACGOY010000001.1, on the reverse strand, counting down.
AAAATCACTCATATAAAATCTTAAACATTATGATCTAATTTAACCAGCGCTTTTTTAACCACATCAGCCCAACCTTCAGGAGATGGCCTGTTAGAAATTATTAAATTATCTATATTTATTTGATCTTCCTTAAATTGGTCATTAAATACTAGACATGGCAAATCGCTATTTTTAAGCATGTCTAAATCGTTATAGTTATCTCCGACAGCTATCACTTCGATATTGCTCTCTATTTTTTTGTAGATCTTTAAAATTTTGTTCATTGATTTGACTTTGTTAACATTATCACAAAGATTTATAACGCGACCTCCTTCCTGAATGGTTAAAGAGTTTTTTTTTAGTATTTTTGTTAAATCTTTTTTTTCATTTTTACTTCCTTCAAATAAAAAGGGCTCAGTGTATTTACGATCCAGAGCATTCTTAAGTTTTGTTTCACCTAAACCAAATGTGTTAATTTGGTCCTTTTTTTTAAGATTTGAAATAAATTTACATTTATTTTGCAAATTTTCTGGCACTTTATTTTTAAAAACTTCAACAAGTTCTTCTTTTTCTCTACTTAGAATTATTTTGTTTGGAAAATTTGAATTTAATAAATTTAGCCCATTTATAACTGAACCATTTTCTGAAATATAAGCTAAATTTTCACCTAGTTCCTGGTTAAATTCAACAATTTCACTCTCTGTTTTGCTTGAATTTGGAATTATAAGTATTCCAGAATTCAATACTTTTTTCATGTATTGTTTAATTTGATCAAATTTAAATGTATCTCTATCAAGAATAGATCCATCAAGATCAGTAAAAATTAAAATTTTATTTTTATTCACAAAGAGACTTAATATTGAAATTAATTAAACTAATATAATTACTAAACAAATCATTTGAATAAAATTAATTAAAACAGATATAAAATGCGAGTATTTAAATTTTTTATCCTGCTTCGCATCTCTATACTTGTTAATTAATGGCATTAATAAATAGTTTGAAGTAGCAAATAATAATGTAATTGCCAAAATAAGATAAAAATCGATTCCTATCTTACTCAACAACATAAATGTTATAAGAACAATAAAACTTATCCCTAAATTAACATTATAATAAAATGGGAATATTCTTCTTATAAACTTTCGAGCATTATTCTCATCTAATGTGGCAAAGACAACAGGAGCTATTACAAACGAGAAGAATAGCATTATTCCTAAAATCATGGATGTCAAATAAACGCTAATTTGTTCAATCATAATTTCGTTTTTTCAGAATTTACATCTTTTTTATATTTTACTTTATTTTTTTGATCACAATATCTCTTAAAAGCATAAGCTGCTGATACACCACCAATTAATATAAATTTTAATATCTTTAATTTAATGAGTGTTTTAATCATGATTAAATATCAAATTTTTCTAATAAAAACTGTATTACAAAATTGTAGAAAAATGCAAAACATGAAATATAGAATAGAAAAATTATTCCTTTAGAATTAAAGATATATCCAGTCGAGGTTAAAAGCACAATAAATAGGCTAATTGATAAAGCAAGCTTTGATTGTGATTTTTTTTTTAAGTGAGATTTAATAAATTCTTTTTTCATTATATTAATGATAATTATTAAAGATAATTATTCATCATTAATTTTGTCCTACTTAGATTCTCAAACTGGTCATTAATGTTTATAAAATATTCAAATGAATAACAATTTTACTTATTCCTCTTGTTCATTTATAAATATTAGCATAAATACTCATGAAATTCACAAATGCCCTCGTGGTGAAATTGGTAGACACAAAGGACTTAAAATCCTTGCCCTTTTGGGAGTGCCAGTTCGAGTCTGGCCGAGGGCACCACTAAGTGATAAAACCACATATCCTATTTGATAACAACAATCTCTCAATAAAGATTAAAAATTTTATAAAAAAGAAACTAGGTAATTATGCAATATCAAAATCAGATTTAATTGTAGTAATTGGTGGCGATGGTTTTATGCTTGGCTCTTTAAAAAAATATCACAAATATAATAAAAAGTTTTATGGAATTAATTCAGGAAACTATGGTTTCCTAATGAATAAATTTTCAACTAAGCATACAATTAAAAACTTATCAAAGTCTTTAAGAGTTGTAACAATCTCTCCTTTGGAAATGACAGTTAAAACAAAGTCAAATCTAGTAAAAAAATCAATTGCAATAAACGAAGTTTCAATTTTAAGACAAAGTAAACAAGCAGCGTCATTATTAATCTCAAACAATTCAAAAACAATAATTAAAAATTTAGTCTCAGATGGAGTTCTGGTGTCCACACCCGCAGGTAGTACTGCTTACAACTTGTCTGTTCACGGTCCAATACTAGATATAGACTCAAAGAAACTAGCTATTAGCCCCATTAGCCCATTCAGACCAAGGAGATGGAAGGGAAAGATAGTTAGAGATAAATCTGAAATAATTATTAAAAATACAAATCCAATTAAAAGACCAGTAAGCGCAGTTGCTGATAATGTTGAAGTAAGAAACGCAATTAATATTTCAATAAAAATTAATAAAAAAATTAAATTTAGCTTATTATATGACTCGAATAGAAGTCTTCAAAAGAAAATTAAAATTGAACAAATTAGAAATGAAACAAATTAAATGAGAAAACTTCTTTTATATATAATAATTATTAATTTCATTACGATAAATGCAATTGCTACAAATATAAAAATTGATCATGAAATAAATACTTCTTTTCAATGTAAATTTGAAAAAATTATAATTAAAAATGCTGAATACAATTATAAGGTTTTTACTTCAGACGAAATTGATAATGAGAATTTAGATAATTTTGAAATTGTCTCTAAAATACCAAAAGATTTAATTATTAATGGGTTATCATCTTTCTTAAGTAATTCTGAAAATTTAGAAGTTAAAATTGTAAATAATGAAGTAGTTTTGTTCAAAGGTTTTGATAAAACCAAAAATTATTCAGAATCTGGAATAATCAATAGAAAATCAGGAGAGCTAGTACACGAAATTACAAGAGATATAAATAGCGAAACATCTGAAAAAGATATTACTTTTTATAATTGTAAAGAAACTAATAAAAACGTCTGAAAATTTTAGTGGTGCCCCCGCACGGATTCGAACCGCGGACCTATTGATTACAAATCAATTGCTCTACCGACTGAGCTACAAGGGCATTTTAAGTTTTGTAATATCATTTTTTTTATTATCAAGATATTTTTTTATGTTGATTTATATGATGAAAAACTATGGCTGCACTGTTCGAAATATTTAAGCTTTCCACATTTTCATTAATATTAATTTTAACTGAAAAATCTGTATATTTATTTGTATGATGCTTAATTCCAGATCCTTCCGAACCAAACAGTAAAATATTATTTCCTCCCCATTTAATATCCATAAAATCTTTATTGCTTTTCGAGTCAAACCCATAAACCCAAAAATTCTTATCTCTTAGAAATTTAAGAGTGGTATTTATATTTGATACTTCAAAAATATTAAGATGCTCAACACAGCCACTAGCAGATTTATACATTAATTTACTTTCTTTTGGAAAATGTCTTTCCTTAACAATTAATCCATCTATATTAAAAGATGCAGCGCTTCTAATTAATGAACCTATATTTCTTGGATCAGTAACTTCATCTAAACATACAAAAGTTAAATTATTTTTATCTGATATAAATTCTTTTAACTCAATTTTTTCTAAATGTTCTATTTCTGCAACATAGCCTTGATGAAGTATGCCTTCATTTTTGGAATATTTGTCTAATTCTTTCTTGGTTTTGAAATATATTTTTACATCTTTTAATAAGTTTTGTTTTGGACTTAATCTGTGAATATTTTTTTTACTCTCTTCAGTTAAAAATATTTTTAAAATCTTCCTTTTTTCATTTTTCAAAGCCTCAAAAACAGCGTGTTTACCAACAATAAAAAAAGATGATTTGTTCATGATAATTATTGATTTTTATAAGCTTTTTTAACTATTTTACCAATATTTCACCTATTGCTTTTGTACAATAAAAATATATAAAACGCGTGTTGTTTAAAGCTTTATTGAACAAGGGGACGCTTCCCCAACGATTTAGGAGGGGTACCAAAGCGGTCAAATGGGGCGGGCTGTAAACCCGTTGACTTCGGTCTTCGAAGGTTCGAATCCTTCCCCCTCCACCATTCAATATAATTTTAAATAACTAGGAGTGTACTTGGGTGATGCGGGTGTAGTTCAATGGTAGAACGCTAGCCTTCCAAGCTGGATGTAAGGGTTCGATTCCCTTTACCCGCTCCAAAAAATTTAAAAATAAAATGTAAAGGAAAAAGAGGTAAACAAGTAATGTCAAAAGAAAAGTTCGTAAGAAATAAACCGCACTGTAACATCGGTACAATCGGTCATGTCGATCACGGTAAAACTACGTTAACAGCTGCGATCACAAAAGTTTTAGCTGAATCAGGCGGTGCGCAATTTACTGCTTATGATCAAATTGATAAAGCTCCTGAAGAAAAAGAGAGAGGAATTACAATTTCAACAGCTCACGTTGAATATGAAACTGCAAACAGACACTATGCGCACGTAGATTGCCCAGGTCATGCTGATTATGTAAAAAATATGATTACAGGTGCAGCTCAAATGGATGGAGCAATTTTAGTTGTTAATGCTGCTGATGGTCCAATGCCTCAAACTAGAGAGCACATTCTTTTAGCAAGACAAGTAGGTGTACCTGCTATTGTTGTTTACTTAAACAAAGTTGATCAAGTTGATGACAAAGAAATGATCGATCTTGTTGAGGAAGAAATTAAAGATTTATTAACATCGTATAAATTCCCAGGTGACAAGACACCTATCGTTAAGGGTTCTGCACTTGCAGCTGTTGAGGGAAGAGATGATGAAATGGGAAAAAATTCTATTATGGATTTAATGAAAGCTGTAGATGAATTTATTCCACAACCAGATAGACCGAAAGATAAAGATTTCTTGATGCCTGTTGAGGATGTTTTCTCAATTTCTGGAAGAGGTACAGTAGTAACAGGAAGAGTAGAATCTGGTATTATTAAGACTGGTGATGAAATTGAAATAGTAGGTATTAGAGAAACAAAGAAAACAGTTTGTACTGGAGTTGAAATGTTCAGAAAACTTTTAGACTCTGGAGAAGCTGGAGATAATATTGGAGCTCTTTTAAGAGGTGTTGAAAGAACTGATGTTGAAAGAGGACAAGTTCTTTGTAAACCAGGATCAATCACTCCACATACAAAATTTGAAGCTCAGGCTTATGTGTTGAAAAAAGAGGAGGGAGGAAGACATACTCCTTTCTTTACAAAATACAGACCTCAGTTTTATTTTAGAACAACAGATGTTACTGGTGAAGTTGAGTTACCAGCTGGTACAGAAATGGTTATGCCTGGTGATGATGCTAAATTTACAGTTAAACTTATTACACCAATTGCGATGAACGAAAAATTAAACTTTGCAATTAGAGAAGGTGGTAGAACAGTAGGAGCTGGAGTAGTAACTAAGATTATAGAGTAAACTCCATAGGAGTGTAGCTCAATTGGTAGAGCGCCGGTCTCCAAAACCGGAGGTTGGGGGTTCGATTCCCTCCGCTCCTGCCAAAAAGGTTACAGTATTATGAAAAACCCTTTAAAATTTATTCAAGATGTAAAGCAAGAAGCTTTTAAAGTTACCTGGCCAACAGGGAAAGAAACATTGCAAGGAGCCCTTATGGTTGTTGCAATGGCTATAATTGCATCTTTATTCTTTTTATTACTGGATCAAGTTTTAAAGTTCTTTTTAGAATTAGTTCTTAAGGTAAGTTTATAATGAAAAATTGGTATATAGTTCAATCCCATTCAAGTTTTGAAAATAAGGTTGCTGGTTTAATTAAAGAGGAAGCTGAAAAAGCAAAAGTTTCCGATAAAATTGAAGAAATTATTGTACCAACTCATGACATCACTGAGGTAAAAAGAGGAAAAAGAATTCAAAGAAAAAAGAAGTATTTCCCTGGTTATGTACTCATTAAAAGTGAAATGGATAATGAACTTTATCATATGATTAAAGGAATAAAGAGAGTAAGTGGATTTTTAGGTTCAAAAGGAATGCCAATTCCAGTTTCTGACAAAGAAATTGAGAAAATTTTAGGTCAAATAAAAGATGGTGTAGCACAACCAAAATCTGCTATAGAGTACAGCGTTGGTGAAAAAGTTCAGGTGATCGATGGACCTTTTGCATCCTTTAGTGGTCTTGTAGAAGATATTGATGAAGAGAAGCTAAGACTTAAAGTTTCGGTTTCAATTTTTGGTCGTCCAACACCTGTTGATTTAGAATTTAACCAAGTAGAGAAAGCAAGTTAATGGCAAAAAAAGAAATAAGTGGATACATAAAGTTACAGATTAATGGTGGACAAGCAAATCCTGCACCACCTGTTGGTCCTGCTTTGGGTCAAAGAGGAATTAATATCATGGAATTCTGTAAAGCATTTAATGAGAAAACAAAATCTTTTGCAGGTAAACCAGTGCCAGTAATAATTACAGTATATAAAGATAAAAAATTTGACTTTGTTTTAAAGTCACCACCAGCATCTCATTTTATCAAAGAAGCAGTAAAACTTAAAAGTGGTTCAAAAGAACCTGGAAGAAATATAGTTGCTTCAATATCAAAAAAACAACTAGAAGAGATTGCTAAAAAGAAAATGGAGGACTTGAATGCTCATGATTTAGAGGAAGCTTCAAAAATTATTGCAGGATCAGCAAGATCAATGGGAATTGAGGTTAAAGAATAATGCCATCAAAAAGATTTAAAAAATTACCAGAAAAAACTAACACTCTACCATCTGAGAGTTTTGAGAAATTAGTATCATTAGTTAAACAGAATTGTACAACTAAATTTGACGAATCTATTGATTTAAGTTTTCAAATAAATAACAAACAAAAAAAAAGTGAAATTAATATAAGAACTGCTGTTAATCTACCCGGTGGAACTGGAAAAACTGTAAAAGTTGCAGTTGTGTGTGAGGATAATAAATCTCAGGAAGCAAAAGACGCTGGTGCAGATATTGTTGGAGGAGATGAGTTTGTAGAAAAAATTAAAGGTGGTGAATTAAATTTTGAAAAATTAATCTGTACGCCTGGTATGATGATAAAACTATCGAAATTAGGTAAAGTTTTAGGTCCAAAAGGTTTAATGCCAAATCCTAAACTTGGTTCAGTAACAAATGATTTAGCAAAATCCGTTTCTGATGCAAAGTCTGGACAAGTGGAGATTAGAAACGATAAAGATGGAAATATTGGTGTAAGCATAGGAAAAAAATCTTTTGATGATGAAAAATTAGTTAAAAATTATAATGCAATCATTGATGCATTAGAAAAAGAAAAAGCTAACAATACCCTTAAAGGTGATTTGGTTAAACAGGCCTTTATAACATCATCTATGGGAGTTTCTTATAGAGTAAAATTAGGTAAGAGCATTTAATTATGATGAATAAAGAACAAAAGAAGCAGTACATTAGTGATATGTCAACTCAGTTTGATAAATCAGAGGCTGTAATAGTTACTCATTATCAAGGTTTAACGGTTTCTCAGTTAGATGAATTAAGAAAACAAATGAGAGAACATGGTATTAAATTTAAGATAACTAATAATAGAATTACAAAATTAGCTTTAGAAAAAACTAGATGTAAAGATTTATCAAATTTATTCAGCGGCCCAACAGCTGTAGCAATGTCTGAGGATGCAATTACATCTGCAAAAATACTAACAAAATTTTCTAAAGAGAATCAGCATTTAAAAATTTTAGGTGGTATAATGGGATCTGACGTTTTAGATGTTGCAGGAGTTCAAAATGTTGCGACATTACCATCTCTAGATGAAGCAAGAGCAAAAATAGTAGGTATTTTGAGGTCTCCAGCACAAAAAATTGCAAGTATTTTACTTGCGCCGGCGTCAAAAATCGCTATTTTAGCGCTCGAAAAATCAAAAAAATAACCAGGGACATTAGACTAATATGGCGGACTTAAATAAAATTATAGAAGATTTATCAAGTTTGACTGTTGTAGAAGCAGCTGAACTTTCAAAACAACTTGAAGAAAAATGGGGTGTAACAGCAGCAGCAGCAGTTGCAGCAGCACCAGCGGCAGCAGCAGGTGCGGCTCCAGCAGAAGAAAAAGACGATTTTACAATTATGCTTACAGCAGCAGGTGATAAAAAAATAAATGTAATTAAAGAAGTTAGAGCTATCACTGCTCTAGGATTAAAAGAAGCTAAAGATTTAGTCGAAGGAGCACCTAAAGAAGTTAAATCAGGTGTTAACAAAAAAGAGGCTGAAGAAATCAAGCAAAAACTTGAAGCAGCTGGCGCAAAAGTAGAACTTAAGTAATTAAAACAGGATTTTTTGCTGATTTAAAATTTTTAAATCAGTAGATGTGATGCAATTATCTTTTACTAAAAAGAAAAACATAAGGAAAAGTTTCGGTAAACTAAAAGAAAGTTTATCTATTCCAAATTTAATTGAGGTTCAAAAAAACTCTTATAAAGAATTAACAGAATTCAAACAAGATGTTGAACAACATTTAATTAAAGGCTTCGATAGAGTATTTAAAAGCATTTTTCCAATTGAGGATTTAAACGACAAAGCAACATTAGAATATGTTTCATATAAATTAGAAAAACCAAAATTTGATGTTGAGGAATGTATTACAAGAGGATTAACTTATTCTGCAGCTCTTAAATGTACATTAAGGTTAGTTGTTTATGAAATAGATCAGGAAAATAATACTAAAGATATTTTATCAGCAAAAGAACAAGAAGTTTATATGGGTGAGGTTCCGATGATGACTAACAGTGGAACTTTTATAACCAATGGGGTTCAAAGAGTTGTTGTTAATCAAATGCATAGAAGCCCTGGCGTATTTTTTGATCATGATAAAGGTAAATCTCATGCAAGTGGGAAACTGTTATTTAACTGTAGGGTAATACCTAATAGAGGTTCTTGGCTAGATTTTGAATATGATGTTAAAGACTTTCTTTATTTTAGAATTGATAGAAAGAAGAAAATATTAGTATCAACTTTACTTCAGGCACTTGGATTTTCAAAGAATGATATAGTCAACGAGTTTTATGAAAAAGATATTTATAATTTTGATGAAAAACTAAGTAAATGGAAAACTAAATTTGATCCTGAAAATTACAAATCCAAAAATTTTTCAGAGGAAGTAATAGATGCCAAAAATAATAAAGTTATTGTCAAACAAGGCGAAAAAATTAATTTTTTAACTGCAAAAAAACTTTCAAACGATGGACTTAAAGAAATATTTGTATCTAGCGAATCTTTGTTTGGAAAGTTTCTTCATAAAGATATCCAAATAGGTGAAGACGTATTTAAAATAGGTACAGAGTTAAATGATACTATTGTTCAAAAAATAATTGAAGCAAACATTAAATCTATCGAAATTTCCAAGACAAATTCTATTACAAAAGGACCATATTTATTATTAACTTTATTAAATGATAAGAATGAAAATAAAAATGATGCTATTACTGAAATATACAAGGTTTTAAGACCAGGAGAGCCACCGACTATTGAGATTGCAACTCAAATTTTTAATAATCTATTTTTCAGCTCAGACAGGTATGACTTGTCAGATGTTGGAAGAGTAAAAATGAATTCTAGATTAAATCTAAATTGTTCAGATAAAATAACAATTCTTAGAAACGATGACATACTAGCCATTGTCCAAAAAATGTTAGATTTAAGAGATGGAAAAGATGAAATTGATGATATTGATCATCTTGGCAACAGAAGAGTAAGGTCAGTTGGTGAATTAGTTGAAAATCAAGCTCGTATTGGTGTCTATAGAATGGAAAGAGCGATTAAAGAAAAAATGACCACTTTAGATGTTGAGTCTGCAATGCCTCAGGATCTTATAAATGCCAAACCTTTAACGATTTCCTTAAAAGATTTTTTTGCAACTTCTCAGCTTTCTCAATTTATGGATCAAACAAATCCATTATCAGAAATTACTCATAAAAGAAGAGTCTCTGCTTTAGGGCCAGGTGGTCTTACAAGAGAAAGAGCAGGATTTGAAGTTCGTGACGTTCATCCAACCCATTATGGAAGGATCTGCCCAATTGAAACACCAGAGGGACCAAACATTGGTTTAATTAATAGTCTCTCTACTTATTCAAAAATTAATAAATATGGTTTTATAGAAAGTCCATACAAGAAAGTAGAAAATGGAGTTGTTCAAGATAAAATTGAATATCTTTCTGCAATGGAAGAAACTAAATTTACAATTGCTCAAGCCAATTCTGTTATTGATAAAAACGGTAAATTTAAAGAAGATCTTGTATCTTGCAGAGAAAATCTAAACTTTATTTTATCAAAACCAGAAAACATTGATTACATCGATGTATCGCCAAAACAGTTAGTCTCAGTTGCTGCATCTTTAATTCCATTTTTAGAAAATGATGATGCCAACAGAGCATTAATGGGATCAAACATGATGAGACAGGCTGTACCTTTATTGAAACCCGAAGCACCTCTAGTTGGGACTGGTATAGAAAGTGATGTAGCTTTAGATTCTGGTGTTACAATTGTTGCAAGACGAGAGGGAGTTGTTGATAAAATTGATGGAAAAAGAATTGTAATAAAAGCATCAAATGAAAAAGACTATTCTCAATCAGGTGTTGACATCTATAACTTACAAAAATTTAAAAGATCAAATCAAAATACTTGTATAAATCAAAAGCCATTAGTTAGAGTTGGTGATAAAGTAAAATCAGGAGATATTATAGCAGATGGCCCATCCACCAAAATTGGTGAACTTGCTCTAGGTAAAAATGTTACTGTAGCGTTTATGCCATGGCAAGGATACAATTTTGAGGATTCAATTCTTATATCTGAGAGATGTGTAACTGATGATGTATTTACCTCAGTACACATAGAAGAGTATGAAGTGATGGCTCGTGATACAAAATTAGGCGAGGAGGACATCACGAGAGATATACCGAATGTAAATGAAGAAGCTTTAAAAAATTTAGATGAGTCAGGAATAGTTTATATAGGAGCAGAAGTCAAACCAGGCGATATTTTAGTTGGAAAGGTAACTCCAAAAGGTGACTCGGCTTCAGGACCTGAAGAAAAGTTGTTAAGATCAATATTTGGGGAAAAAGCAATCGATGTTACTGATACATCTTTAAAAATGCCAAGTGGAAGTGGAGGAATTGTTGTAGATGTAAGAGTTTTTAATAGACACGGTATAGAGAAAGACGAAAGATCTATTACAATAGAAAGAGCAGAGATAGAAAGCGTTCAAGAAGATAAAAAAGTTGAGGAAGAAATTTTAGAGAGAAGCATTAAACAAAGAGCAGCAACATTCCTAGCTGGCTCGTCATTAGATAAAAAAATAAAAGATCTAAATGCTGGAACTAAATTAGATGATGATAAAATTAATAGTTTATTAATCTCTGATTTATTTAAAGTAACTACAAATGATGCAAAAAATTTAGATGCACTATCACAGCTTAAAGAGCAATATAATAGTGCAAAAAAAGATATTCAGGATCGTTTTGAAGATAAAGTATTAAAAATCAGACAAGGTGATGATCTATTACCAAGCGTCATGAAAATGGTAAAAGTCTTTGTAGCTATCAAAAGAAGACTTAGACCAGGTGATAAAATGTCAGGAAGACATGGTAATAAAGGAGTAGTTAGTAAAATTGTTCCAGTTGAAGATATGCCATATAGGGAAAATGGGAAACCAGTTGATATAGTTTTAAATCCACTCGGAGTACCTAGTAGAATGAATGTAGGTCAAATTTTAGAAACCCATTTAGGATGGTCTTGTACTGAGCTTGGTGAGAAATTAAAAAATTTAGTCAATGAAAATCAGAAAAAAATTGAAAAAACAGAAAAAATAAAAACATTTTTGAAATCTGTTTATGGTGATGATGTTTATGAGGAAAATATCGATAAATTAACAAATACAGAATTTAAAGATTTATGTGATAATATTCAAAATGGTGTTCCTATTGCGACACCAGTTTTTGATGGAGCCAAAGAGCAGGATGTAACTAACATGCTAGATCTAGCTGAACTTCCAAACTCTGGACAAACACACTTATGGGATGGAAGAACAGGTGAAAAGTTTGATAGACCAGTAACTGTTGGAACAATTTATATGCTCAAGTTACATCACCTTGTTGAAGATAAAATTCATGCAAGATCAACAGGACCTTATAGTTTGGTTACTCAACAACCACTCGGTGGTAAAGCACAATTAGGTGGACAAAGATTTGGTGAAATGGAAGTCTGGGCATTAGAAGCATATGGTGCCTCTTATACTTTACAAGAAATATTGACAGTAAAATCTGATGATGTTGCTGGTAGAGTAAAAGTTTATGAAACGATTGTTAAAGGTGAAGAGAACTTCGAGTCTGGAATACCAGAATCATTCAACGTTTTAGTAAAAGAAATAAAGTCATTAGCACTTAATGTGGAGTTAAATTAATATGAGTAAAGAATTAACTGATTTATTTAAAGGTTCTGAAATTTCAGAGGCTCAAAATTTTAATAGTATTAAAATTACATTAGCTAGCCCTGAAAAAATTAAATCTTGGACATATGGTGAGATTAAAAAACCTGAGACAATAAATTATCGAACATTTAGACCAGAAAAAGATGGTTTGTTTTGTGCTAGAATTTTTGGACCAATAAAAGATTATGAGTGTTTGTGTGGAAAATACAAACGAATGAAATTTAGAGGAATTATATGTGAGAAATGTGGTGTTGAAGTAACTAAATCAAATGTAAGAAGAGAAAGAATGGGTCACATAAACCTTGCAACCCCTGTTGCTCATATATGGTTTTTAAAGTCTCTACCTAGCAGAATTTCATTAGCGATTGATATGAAACTTAAAGAGGTTGAACGAGTTCTTTATTTTGAAAATTTTATAGTTATTGAACCTGGATTAACTGGTTTAAAGAAAAATCAATTACTTGGTGAAGAGGAATTAATTAAATATCAAGATGAATATGGGGAAGAGTCTTTTACAGCGGGCATTGGTGCAGAGGCAATACTTGAAATTTTAAAATCTATAAATCTTGAAGAGGAAAAAAATAGTTTAATAAAAACAATTAAAGAGACAAAATCAAAAGTTTCAGAGGAAAGATCAATAAAAAGATTAAAGCTAATTGAATCTTTCATAGAAACTGGAAATAAGCCTGAATGGATGATTTTAACAACAATTCCTGTTATTCCTCCAGAATTAAGACCTTTAGTACCATTAGATGGCGGCAGATTTGCAACTTCAGATTTGAATGATCTATATAGAAGAGTAATAAATCGAAATAATAGACTAAAGAGATTAATGGATCTTAAAGCACCAGATATTATTGTAAGAAACGAAAAAAGAATGCTTCAAGAATCTGTTGATGCATTATTTGATAATGGAAGAAGAGGTAGAGTTATTACTGGAACAGGCAAAAGACCATTAAAGTCTTTAGCTGAAATGTTAAAAGGTAAACAAGGAAGATTCAGACAAAATTTATTAGGTAAAAGAGTAGATTATTCAGGAAGGTCAGTCATAGTCGTTGGGCCTGATCTAAAACTACATGAATGTGGTCTTCCAAAAAAAATGGCTCTTGAATTATTCAAGCCATTTTTATACGCAAGGTTAAATAAGTTAGGTTTAGCGTCAACCATTAAACAAGCAAAGAAATTAGTCGAAAGAGAGAGAAACGAAGTTTGGGATGCATTAGAGTTAATAGTTAGAGAACACCCGGTCATTTTAAATAGAGCTCCAACACTTCATAGATTAGGAGTACAAGCTTTTGAACCAAAACTTATTGAAGGAAATGCAATAGAACTTCATCCATTAACTTGTGCTGCATTTAATGCCGACTTTGATGGTGATCAAATGGCAGTACACGTTCCACTAAGTTTGGAAGCACAATTAGAAGCACGAGTATTAATGATGTCTACAAATAATATTTTAAGTCCATCTAATGGTAAACCTATAATTGTTCCTAGTCAGGATATGATTTTAGGAATTTATTATTTATCTCAGCCACCGTATCAGAAAGATAGAGTAGAGGGTTATTTTGTTAATACTTCCGAAATAGAACATGCACTTGAAATAGGTCAAATCAAAGTTCACTCAAGAATAGTTTCAAGATTTGAAACTGTTGATGAGAAAGGAAATACTAAATTTGAAAAACACATCAGTACTGCAGGTCGATTCTTATTGGCAAATTTAATACCAAAAAATGTTAATAATAAATTTTCATTAGTAGATAGACTTTTACCTAAAAAAATTGTTTCAGAAGTTATTGACCATGTGTTCAGGTTCACAGGTCAAAAAAGTACAGTCATATTCTGTGATAAGTTAAAAGATTTAGGTTTTAAACACGCGTTTAAAGCTGGAATTTCGTTTGGTAAAGATGATCTAGTGATACCAGATAACAAACAACAACTAATTGATGAGACAAAAAAATTAATTTCAGATTATGAAAACCAATATGCTGAAGGATTGATCACTAGAGGTGAAAAATATAACAAAGTGATCGATGCATGGTCAAAATGCACTGATAGAGTTGCATCTGAGATGATGAAGAGGATTTCAGCTACAGAGGTTACAGAAGATGGTCTTAAAATAAATTCAGTATTCATGATGGCAGATAGTGGTGCAAGAGGATCTGCTGCGCAAATGAAGCAATTAGCTGGAATGAGAGGTTTGATTGCGAAACCATCAGGCGAAATTATCGAGTCACCGATTACTTCAAATTTTAAAGAAGGTCTAACAGCTCTTGAATACTTTAATTCAACACACGGTGCTAGAAAAGGTTTAGCCGACACAGCTTTGAAAACTGCAAGTTCAGGATATTTGACACGAAGGTTATGTGATGTTGCTCAAGATTTAACTATTACAAAACCCAAGTGTGATATGAAATGTGGGTCTATTAAACTTACAGAAGTCTTAGAAGGTGGAAACATAATGGTAAGTTTATCTGAGAGAGCTCTTGGTAGAGTTGCAGCAAAAGATGTAAAAAATCCACTAACTGGTGATATTTTAATAAAGAAAAATGAAATGATAGATGAAGCAGGATGTGAAAAAATTGATGCGGCTGGAGTAAAAAGTATAAATGTATACTCTGTAATGACATGTAAAGCAAAAGAGGGTGTTTGCGCAACTTCATATGGAAGAGACTTATCTAGAGGTAAAATGGTCCACGTTGGTGAAGCTATTGGAATGATTTCTGCCCAATCAATTGGTGAACCAGGCACTCAATTGACAATGAGAACTTTTCATGTTGGTGGAACTGCATCTGTAAAACAAGAATCACAAATTGTATCGAGCTCAGATGGAATATTGAAAATTGTGAATACTAATTTATTGGAAGATTCAAAGAAAAATCAAATAGTTATGGGAAGAAATACTGAGCTTTCAATAGAGGATGGAAACGGATTACAAGTTGCTTCTTACAAAGTTCCTTACGGTTCGAAACTATTTTTTCAAAACGATGATAAAATTAAAAAAGGTGCAAAGATATGTGAATGGGACCCATACACAACACCAGTAATTGCAGAAAAAGATGGAATTGCTAATTATGTTGATTTAATTGATGGAGTTTCGCTTGCTGAAACTGTTGATGATGCTACGGGAATTTCAACAAAAGCAGTTGTTGATTGGAAAACACAATCTAAAAATACCGATCTAAAACCAAGAATTACACTTAGAGATGCAAAAGGTAATGTAATTAAAAAAGCAGATGATAATGAAGCTAGATATTATTTAGTTCCAGACTCAATTTTATCTGTAAAAGATGGCCAAAAAATTTCAGCTGGAGATGTTATTGCTAGATTACCTAAAGAAACAACTAAAACAAAAGACATTACTGGAGGTTTACCAAGAGTAGCAGAATTATTTGAAGCAAGAAAAGCTAAAGACAGTGCGATAATTGCTGAAAATGATGGAAAAGTAATTTTTGGAAAAGAGGTAAGAGGAAAACAAAGGGTAACAATCGAGTCGGAGAATGGTGAAACTTCTAGTTACTTAATTCCTAAAGGAAAACATATTAATTTTAATCAAGGTGAAAAAATTAAAAAAGGAGAATATCTATTAGACGGTCAACCATTGCCTCATGATATTTTACGAATTTTAGGTATTGAGGAATTAACTGAATATTTTGTTAACCAAGTTCAAGATGTTTATAGACTTCAAGGAGTTATAATTAACGATAAACATATTGAAGTAATTTTAAGACAAATGCTTAAAAAAATTGAGGTTAAAGAACCAGGTGATAGCAGCCTGTTACCTGGAGAAGTTATAGATAGAATAAGATTTGAACAAATTAATGAAAATTTAAAAGCTGAAAGTAAAAAACCAGCGGTTGGTGAGAGAGTTTTGATGGGAATTACTAAAGCATCACTACAAACAGAGTCATTTATATCTGCTGCATCATTCCAAGAAACAACAAGGGTATTAACTGATGCTGCAATAAAAGGTAAAGTTGATAAATTAGTTGGATTGAAAGAAAACGTTATTGTTGGCCGACTAGTTCCTGCTGGCACAGGTTCAATTAAGAACAATTGGAATAGAAAAGCGCTAGATGATGATAAAAAATTCCTTACTGAACAAGAGACCTCAGAACCATCAGAAGCTCAAATTAATCAATAAAATTAAGCTAAATTTAACTGCTTTTAGTTTGACAAATACAATTTCTAATGTATTTTGGCCATGTTTTTGGTTGGAATGTAGTGACTTGATCACTAAACGCTGCCACAAATAACCTGTCAGTTATTTCATCAAAAATAAAAAATTAAATTTATGCCAACAATAAACCAGTTGTTAAGAAAAAGTAGAACACGACCTTTAGCAAGGAACAAAGTTCCAGCTTTACAAAAACAACCTTTAAAAAGAGGTGTGTGTGTTAAAGTTTATACAACAACTCCAAAAAAACCAAATTCAGCATTAAGAAAAGTTGCAAGAGTTAGGCTTTCAAATGGTTTTGAAGTTACTGCATATATCCCAGGCGAAGGACATAATCTTCAAGAACACTCAGTTGTTCTAATCAGAGGTGGAAGAGTAAAAGATTTACCAGGTGTACGATATCATATTTTGAGAGGTAATCTTGATACGCAAGGTGTAGCAAACAGAAAACAAAGAAGATCCCTTTACGGAACTAAAAAAGGTAAATAACATATGTCTAGAAAGAGAAAAGCTCCTAAAAAAATTCCTGTTTTAGATCCTAAATATAAATCTGTAATTATTCCAAAGTTAATAAATTCAATCATGTATGATGGAAAAAAAACTGTAGCAGAGAAAATTGTTTACGATGCTATTGATAAAATTAAATCAAAATCAAAAGATGAACCAATCACTGTTTTTAATGATGCTATAAACAATGTTAGACCAACTGTAGAAGTTAGATCAAGAAGAGTAGGTGGTGCCACATATCAAGTTCCTGTTGAAGTGAAAGCAAAAAGATCTCAGGCTTTAGCTTTAAGATGGATTATTGATGCATCAAGAAAAAGAAAAGATAAAAATATGTCTGATAAATTGTTTAATGAGATTTTTGATGCATATCAAAACAGAGGATCAGCAATAAAAAAGAAAGAGGACACTCACAAAATGGCGGAGTCTAATAAAGCTTTCGCACACTTTAGGTGGTAATCAATGGCAAGAACTCATACATTAGATAAATATAGAAACATAGGCATCATGGCTCACATAGATGCAGGCAAAACCACAACAACTGAAAGAATTTTATATTATACAGGAAAAAGTCACAAAATAGGTGAAGTTCATGACGGAGCTGCAACAATGGACTGGATGGAACAAGAGCAAGAAAGAGGCATAACAATAACGTCTGCAGCGACTACTTGTTTTTGGAGAGAACATAGAATTAATATTATAGATACACCTGGACACGTAGATTTTACAATTGAAGTAGAAAGATCATTAAAAGTTTTAGATGGCGCTGTTGCTGTTTTTGATGGTGTAGCTGGAGTAGAGCCTCAATCCGAAACAGTATGGAGACAAGCTGATAAATACAAAGTACCAAGAATCTGTTTTGTTAATAAATTAGATAGAACTGGTGCAGATTTTTTTAGATGTGTTGGTATGATTAAAGATAGATTGGGTGCAAAGCCACTTGTAATGCAGGTTCCAATAGGTATCGAAGCATCTTTAAAAGGTGTTGTTGATCTGATTAAAATGAAAGCCATTGTTTGGAAAAATGAAGATTTAGGTGCTGAGTGGGAAGAACAAGATATACCAGAAGATTTAAAAGAAATTTGTGACAAATATAGACAAGAACTAGTTGAAACAGCAGTAGAACAGGATGAAAAACTAATGGAAGCCTATCTAGGTGGTGAGGAAATTAGCCAAGAGGATCTAATTAAATGTGTAAGAAAAGGTTGTTTAAATTTTGATTTTGTTCCAGTTCTTACTGGTTCTGCATTTAAAAATAAAGGTGTTCAACCACTTTTAGATGCAGTTGTTGATTATTTACCAAGCCCCAAAGATATAGGTTCTATAACTGGTACAAAACAAGGATCCGATGACGAAATGGAAATGAAATTTGAAGATAACGCACCTTTTTCAGCGTTGGCGTTTAAAGTTGCAAACGACCCATTTGTAGGAAGTTTAACATTTATTAGGATTTATTCTGGGACAGTTAAGTCTGGAACAGGGATCTATAATACATCTAAAGATAAAGAGGAAAGAGTTGGCAGAATGTTGCTTATGCACGCTAATTCCAGAGAAGATATTAAAGAAGCTAATGCTGGAGATATAGTTGCTTTAGCAGGATTAAAAAATACTATTACTGGTCATACTTTAGCGAATAAAGACACGCCTGTATTGTTAGAGCCAATGGAATTTCCTGATCCAGTAATTGAAATAGCAGTTGAGCCAAAAACTAAAGCTGACCAAGAAAAAATGGGTGAAGCTTTAGGCAGACTAGCTAAGGAAGATCCATCTTTTAGAGTTACATCTGATGAGGAATCAGGACAGACTATTATTAAAGGTATGGGAGAGTTACACCTAGATATAATTGTAGATAGAATGAAAAGAGAATTTAAAGTAGAAGCAAACGTTGGAGCTCCACAAGTTGCATACAGAGAAACAATATTAAGTGCAGCAGAATTTGATTATACACACAAAAAACAAAGTGGTGGAGCAGGTCAATTTGCTAGAGTTAAATTATCTGTAGAACCCCTTGAACCAGGAAAAGGAAGAGAAGTAGAAAGTAAAATTAAAGGTGGAGCAATTCCTAAAGAATTTATACCTGGTGTAGAAAAAGGTGTAGAGACTGTTGCGGATGGTGGGATATTAGCCGGATTTCCACTAATTGATTATAAAGTTACAAT
This sequence comes from uncultured Pelagibacteraceae bacterium, assembly GCA_902574735.1. Lineage (GTDB taxonomy): Bacteria > Pseudomonadota > Alphaproteobacteria > Pelagibacterales > Pelagibacteraceae > Pelagibacter. The sequence continues at coordinate 102,862 of CACGOY010000001.1, read as the reverse complement.
TTTAGATGGACTACATCATGATGTTGACTCAAGTGTCCTTGCATTTGAATTAGCTTCTAGACAGTGTTTTAAAGAGGCGTGCACTAGAGGTACTTTAAAGTTACTTGAACCTATAATGAGAGTTGAAGTTGTTACCCCTGAAGATTACATGGGTGATGTAATTGGTGATTTAAACAGTAGAAGAGGACAAATTAATACTCAAGAACAAAGAGGTAATGCAACTGTCATCACAGCAATGGTACCATTAGCTAACATGTTTGGTTATATAAATAATTTAAGATCAATGTCACAAGGTAGAGCTCAATACACAATGTTTTTTGATCATTACGACAAGGTTCCACAAAATGTTCAAGACGAAGTAACAAAGAAAACAGGTTAAAATGGAAAAACAAAATATTAGAATTAAACTTAGAGCTTACGATAATAAAGTTTTAGATCAATCTACTGAAGAAATTGTAAATACTGTAAAAAGAACAGGTGCAAATATAAAAGGACCTATACCTCTACCAACAAAAATTGAACGATATACTGTGTTAAGGTCTCCACATATCGATAAAAAAAGTAGAGAGCAATTTGAGACCAGAACTCACAAAAGATTAATCGATATCATAGAACCAACACCAGCAACAGTAGAGGCTTTGATGAAGCTAGACTTAGCATCAGGTGTAGATGTGGAGATAAAAATTTAATGTCAGAGATAGCACTAGTTGGAAAAAAAATTGGCATGACAAGAGAGTTCTATAAAACTGGTCAATCAGTTCCTGTTACAGTTCTTAGAATGGAAACTGGAAGAGTAATACAAGTTATTGAGCAAGATAAGAGAGGATATAAAGCAGTTCAAATTGGCTTTGGTAAAATTAAAAATAATAAATTGTCTAAAGCTATGAAAGGTTATTTTGCAAAAAAGAATACTGAACCAAAAAAATTACTAAAAGAGTTCAAAGTAAATTCAACAGAGAATTATAAAGAGGGTAATGAATTTGGTCTTGAGATATTTAACGACATTAAATTTGTTGATGTTAAATCAAAAACAATAGGAAAAGGTTTTGCTGGAGCTATGAAAAGGCACAATTTTGGAGGCTTAAGAGCATCACATGGTGTATCAATTTCTCACCGTTCACACGGATCGACAGGCCAAAGACAAGATCCAGGAAAAGTTTTTAAAGGAAAAAAAATGGCTGGTCATATGGGTGATAAAATTAGAACAATGCAAAATATTGAAATAATTAAATCAGATAAAGACAATAACCTATTGTATTTAAAAGGCTCTATACCTGGGGCAAAAAACGTTGAAGTAGTCATTAAAAAAGCAGTCAAAAATTTAAGAAAACTAACAATGTCAGAAAAAATAGAGCAGATAGAAAAAATGAAAAAATCTGCAGACAAAAAGAAGAAATAAATGAAAATAGATAAATTAAACATAGATGGAAAAAAAGATTCAATAGAAGTTTTGGATAAAATATTTTCCGCTAAAATTAATAAGCAACTTGTAAGCAATGTATTGTACAAAACTAATGCAAATTACAAAGGGAGAAAAGCTAAAACAAAACAAAAGAATGAAATTATTGGATCAACAGCAAAGATATATTCCCAAAAAGGCACTGGAAATGCTAGACATGCTAGTAAAAAAGCACCTATATTTGTTGGAGGTGGTGTTGCACATGGTCCAAAAGGAGAAAGTAACTATAAGATTAGAAAATTAAATAAAAGTGAAAAAAAATTAAGTATTGCCTCAATAATTACTGAAAAAAATAAAAGTAATAATCTTTTAGTATTTAATGATTTTAATGAAAAAATTCAAAAAACAAAAGATGTAAATAAAATTTTACTGAAGTTTGATGCAAAAAATTCAATTCTAATCGTAGATAAAAAATCAAAAGAAAATATTGAGAAAGCAACAAGAAATATTCCAAATGTAAAGATTACAGATATTGGACATTTTAGTGCATTTGATCTTGTAAAATATAAAAAAATAATTTTTACAGAAAGCTCAGTTAAAGAATTAGAAAAAAGGTATCAATAATGAATAAAGTTCATCTTTACGATAAAATTTTGGCTCCAATTGTAACTGAAAAATCAACAAATCTTTCAGAGCAAAATAAAATAATTTTTAAAGTTCCACCTAAGGCAAATAAAAAAAACCTTAAATCAAATATTGAAAAAATTTTTAAAGTAAATGTAACTAAGATTAATATTATAAATAAAAAAACTAGAACTAAAGTTACTCGAGGAAAAAAAGTAAAAGTAAGAGGATTCAAAAAAGCAATTATAACACTTAAAAAAGGTCAAAACATTGATCTAACAACAGGAATTTAAAATATGGCCTTAAAAACATTTAAACCATACACAAAATCAACAAGAGGCACTGTATTAGTAAGCAGAGAGGACCTATGGAAAGGTAAACCTTATAAACCACTTACTTCTGCAAATAATGCTTCAAAAGGAAGAAATAACTATGGAAGAATTACCTCTAGAAACCATGGAGGTGGTCACAAACATAAATACAGAAAGATTGATTTTTATAGAAAAAAATTCGATATGCCGGCAGAGATAGAGAGAATTGAATACGATCCAAATAGATCATGCCATATCATGTTGGTAAAATTCAAAGATGGCGAAAGAGCATATTATTTAGCACCCCAAGATGTTAAGATTGGAGATAAAATACAAAATGGCCCTAATTCTGAGATAAAAGTTGGTAACTGTTTATCTCTTCAGGATATTCCAGTAGGAATAAATATACATAATGTAGAATTACAGCCAGGAGCAGGTGGTAAAATTGCAAGGGCCGCAGGTTCATCTGTTACTATTTCAGGAATTGATGGAAATTATACAATAATAAAAATGAGTTCTGGTGAAGTCAGAAGAATAGACTCAAGATCTTTAGCAACAATTGGTGTTTTATCAAATCCAGATCAGAAAAATATTAAAATAGGAAAAGCAGGTAGATCTAGATGGTTAGGAAGAAGACCTCATACGAGAGGTGTTGTCAAAAATCCAGTTGATCACCCTCATGGTGGTGGTGAGGGAAAAACAGCTGGTGGTAGACATCCAGTTTCACCTACAGGACAATCTGCTAAAGGCCTTAAAACAAGAGATAATAAGAGAACGGATAAATTTATAATAAGAAGAAGAAAGAAGAAGAGAGCATAAATTATGGCAAGATCAGTTTGGAAAGGACCATTTGTAGAAGAAAGTTTAATTAAAAAAGTTGAAAAAGTTAAAAATGATCCAAACAGAAAACCAATTAAAACATGGTCAAGAAAATCAACAATTATTCCTGATTTTGTTGGTTTTAGTTTTTTAATCTATAATGGAAAAAAATTCATCCCAATTACAGTTTCAGAGGATATGGTTGGTCACAAATTTGGTGAATTTGCACCAACAAGACAATTTTTTGGACATACACCAGCTGATAAAAAAGCAAAAGTTGAGGGTGGCGAAAAGGGTACTGGTAAATAAATAAAATGAGTAAAAAAGATAAAAAAATTGATATCAAAACAGTTAAATCTGTAAATAAAAACGTAAGATCAAGTGTAAGAAAACTTAAACCAATATTAAAATCTATAGTTGGTAAAAAGGTAGACGTGGCTATGAGAGATCTTACTTTTTCTGAAAAAAGAATTTCTAAAGATGTAAAAAAAACTATTTCATCTGCAGTTGCAAATGCGGAAAACAATTATCAATACGATATTGATAATTTAATCGTAAAGGAAGCATATTGCGGAAAACAAATAATAATGAAACGATTTAGAGCAAGAGCAAAAGGAAGAGCTGCTGAAATTATGAAACCTTATTCAAATGTGACAATTATTTTGACTGAACAAATAAAACAAACGGAGAGAGATGGGGCAAAAGGTTAATCCAATAGGCTTAAGACTAGGTATAAACAGGGGATGGGACTCTGTTTGGTATGCTAAGAAAAAAGATTTTGGTAACTATTTAATTGAAGACTTTAAAATCAGAGAATACATAAAAAAAAATGTAATTAACTCTGGTGTCTCTAAAGTAATGATTGAGAGAACTTCAAAGAAATGTTTTGTTACAATATATACCTCAAGACCTGGATTTGTGATCGGTAAAAAAGGAAGTGATATAGAAAAAATAAAAGGAAAACTCTCTAATCTTACAACGAATGAAGTTGTCCTAAACATCAAAGAGGTAAAAAAACCTGAGACAAATGGCTATTTAGTTGCGGAAAATATTGCTCAACAATTAGTAAAAAGAGTTTCATATCGTAGAGCAATGAAAAGAGCTATGCAATCAGCTTTAAGATTGGGCGCTAAAGGAATTAAGGTTTCTGTTAGTGGAAGACTTGGTGGAAATGAGATTGCAAGAACAGAATGGCTAAGGGATGGTAGTATTCCATCGCATACTTTAAGAGCTGATATTGATTACGCTGAAGCAGAAGCATTGACTACATATGGAATAATTGGAATTAAGGTCTGGATTTATAAAGGTGAAATATTCACAAAAGAATTTAGTCAGGAGAGGAATAAAGCTTAATTATGTTGCAACCAACTAGAACAAAATTCAGAAAAGCTCATAAAGGAAGAATACATGGTAATGCGTCCAGATGTAATGTTATGAATTATGGAGCATTCGGACTTAAAGCTATACAGCCTGAAAGAGTAATTTCAAAGCAAATAGAAGCAGCCAGAGTTGCTTTAACAAGACATATGAAAAGACAAGGAAGAGTTTGGACTAGAATGTTTCCTAATATACCGGTATCAAAAAAACCTACTGAAGTGAGAATGGGAAAAGGTAAAGGTTCTCCAGAGTTTTGGGCGTGTAGAGTTAAACCAGGAAGAATTTTGTTTGAAGTTGATGGTGTATCTGAGCAAATAGCAAAAGAGGCATTGTACAAAGCTTCTGCAAAACTCCCTATTAAATGTAAATTTATTAAAAGAATATAAGATGAAGCAAAAAGATATAAAAAAGTTAACTAAGGAACAAGCGCTTAAAGACTTAGAGAAATTAAAAAAAGATCTATTTAATTTTAGATTTCAAAAAGTAAATGGACAAGTCAAGAGCCCAGCTAAAATTAATGAAACAAAAAAAACCATAGCACGTTTAAAAACGTTATTAGAAGGAAAAAATGCCTAAAAAAATACTAAACGGAATAGTTGTTAGCGATAAACCAAATAAAACGATTACTGTGATGGTTGAAAGAAAGTATCAACATCCTGTTTTAAAAAAAGTAATTAAGGCAAGAAAAAAATACAGTGTGCATGACGAGGAAAACAAATTTAAAAATGGTGACAAAGTATCAATAAGAGAGTGCAAACCATATTCGAAGTCCAAAAAATTTGAAGTTATAGGAGACGTTAAATGATACAAGTTCAAACAGAATTATTTGTAGCTGATAATACAGGTGCAAAAAAAATTGAATGTATTAAAGTTTTAGGTGGCTCAAAAAGAAGATACGCAAGTATTGGTGATACCATTGTTGTAGCTGTTAAAGAGGCTATACCCAAAGGTAAAGTTAAAAAAGGCGCTGTTCATAAAGCAGTAGTAGTAAGAGTAAAAAAAGGCATTCATAGAAACGATGGATCAAAGGTAAGATTTGATAATAATGCTGCAGTTCTAACAGATGATAAAGGTGAACCAATCGGAACTAGAATTTTTGGTCCTGTAACAAGAGAGTTAAGAAGTAGAGGACAAATGAAAATAATATCTTTAGCTCCGGAGGTACTTTAATGATCAAAAAGGGAACTAAAGTAAAAGTATTAGTGGGCAAAGATAAAAATAAAGATGGTGAAGTAATGGAAATAGACCGTTCAAATAATCGTGCAAAGGTAAAAGGGATTAATATGGTCAAGAAACATGTAAAAACAACAAAAGAAAAAAAAGGTGGAATTGTTTCAAAGGAAAATTTTATACATCTTTCAAATTTATCCATACTTGATAATAAAAAATCAAAAAAAGTTGAGGCTAAGAAGTAATGCATCCTAGATTAAAAGACTTAATTGTTAAAAAAATACAACCAAACTTAAAAGAAAAATTTGGTTACAAGAATTTGTATATGGGACCACAAATTTCAAAAGTAGTTATAAATATGGGTCTAGGTCTAGACGGTAACGATGCCAAAATTTTGAAATCATGTGAAGAGGATTTAGCAAACATAACAGGACAAAAACCAATCACAACAAAATTTAAAAAATCAATTGCAAATTTTAAAACTAGAAAAAATACAAATGCAGGACTAAAGGTTACTTTAAGAAAAAATAAGATGTACGAGTTTATTGACAGACTAGTAAATATTGCATTACCTAGAATTAAAGACTTTAGAGGATTAAACCCAAATGGATTTGATAAATTTGGTAATTATTCTTTTGGAATAAAAGAACATATTGTTTTTCCTGAGGTGAACTTTGATAAAGTTGATAAAATTAGAGGCTTAGATATTACAATAACGATAAAAAACCAAGATAAGGAACATAGTTTTGAGCTGTTAAAACAGCTAAATTTCCCATTTATTGAAAAGAGGAGCAATTAATATGGCTAAAATGAGTGCAGTAAATAAGAATAATAAAAGGATTAAATTATCAGACAAATTATTTAAGAAAAGGCAAATGCTTAAAAAAATAATTATGGATAAAAAATTACCTTTAGAAGAAAGATTTAAAGCACAGCAAAAATTATCAAAACTGCCGCGAAATTCTGCAAAAACAAGAGTGATGAATAGATGTCAAATTACAGGCAGACCGCATGGTGTTTATAGAAAATTAAAAATATCAAGAATAGCTCTTAGACAATTAGGTTTAGAGGGGAAAATTCCTGGTATGGTAAAGTCAAGTTGGTAGAAAGGATAATATGAGTTTAAGTGATCCAATAGGAGATATGTTGGCGAGAATTAAAAATTCTCAAATGAGAAATCATAAAAAAGTAGAACTTCCATCATCAAAATTTAAAGTGAAAATAGCAGAAGTTCTAAAATCTGAGGGTTATATAATTGATTACAAAGTTATTGAGAACGATAAAAAACCTAATTTAGAAATAAACCTAAAATATAATTCAGGAAACCCAGTTATAAGTACAATTGAAAGAGTATCAAAGCCAGGTAGAAGGATATTTTCAAGTGCTGAGAGTCTTCCAAAAATAAATAATGGTCTTGGTATAGCAATAGTCTCTACTCCAAAAGGTGTTATGACTGATATAGATGCAAGAAAGCAAAAAATTGGTGGAGAAATAATCTGTAAGGTATTTTAATGTCTAAAATAGGTAAAATAAATATTCCAATTCCTGATAAAGTTAAAGTTTTACTTAGTGGAAATATTGTAAATATTGAAGGTCCATTAGGTAAAAAATCACTTAATATTGATTTAGATGTTTTCGATTTAAAAATAGACGAAGGTAAAGAAGTATCTATAAAACCAAAAAGAATTGATCATAACTCAAAAAGATTATGGGGAATGAACAGGAGTTTATTAAATAATGCTATAATTGGAGCAAGTAAGGGTTATGAAAAAACTCTTGAATTAGTTGGAGTTGGATTTAGGGCAGCATTAAAAGGAAAACAATTAAATATGCAATTAGGTTTCAGTCACGACATAAATTTTGATATTCCAGAAGGAATAAAAATTGCTGTTGAAAAGCAAACAATATTAAAAATAAGTGGACCAGATAAACAATTAGTTGGAATGGTTGCTTCACAAATCAAAAGTATTAGACCACCAGAACCCTACAAAGGTAAAGGCATTAAAGAGCTAGGTCAGTATATTTTAAGAAAAGAAGGTAAAAAGAAATAATGAAAATTAATACATTAGATAGAAAAAAATTTAGAGTAAGAAATAAATTAAAAAAAGTTTCAAGCAAAGATAGATTTAGGTTATGCGTCTCTCGTTCGACTAAAAATATAAGTGCTCAAATTATTGATGATGTTAATAAAATAACATTAGTTTCCGCTTCATCAGTTGAAAAAAATATTAGAGAACAAAAAAAATCTAAATCAGAGCTTTCCACTTTAGTTGCTGAAACTCTTGCTAAAAAAGCACAAGATAAAAAAATAACAAAAGTTTATTTTGACAGAGGTATATATAAGTATCATGGTAGAGTTAAAATATTTGCAGAAACGTTAAGAAAAAATGGGATGGAATTTTAAAAAATGGAAAAAAATACAGAATTTTTAGAAAAACTTGTACACATTAACAGAATAACAAAAGTCGTTAAAGGTGGAAGAAGATTTGGATTTTCAGCATTAGTTGTTGTCGGAAATCAAAATGGAAAGATTGGCATTGCTCATGCCAAAGCAAAGCAAGTTCCAGATGCTATTAAAAAAGCAAACGAACTTGCAAGAAGAAATTTAGTTCAAGTTCCATTAAGAGAAGGAAGAACGATACATCATGATATTTTTGGTAAAGATGGTGCGGGAAAAATAAAACTAAGAGCAGCACCGAAAGGTACAGGTATAATTGCTGGTGGACCTGTTCGTGCTGTGTGTGAGGTTTTAGGTATTAAAGATATAGTAGCAAAATCTCTTGGTACAGCTAACCCACATAATGTTATTAGGGCATGCATGAAAGCATTGTCTAAACAAAATTCACCAAAGAATATTTCAACTTTACGAAATAAAAAAATATCAGAAATAATTGAAAAAAGAGGATAATGACTAATTTAAATACTACAACCTCAGTAAAAATTAAAAAGATTCGAGTAGGTAGAGGAATAGGTTCAGGAAAGGGCAAAACTTCAGGAAGAGGTGTAAAAGGTCAAAAATCAAGATCAGGTGTAGCAATTAAAAGTTTTGAAGGAGGTCAAATGCCATTATATAGAAGACTTCCAAAAAGAGGTTTTAACCCAATTAGAAGAGATAAAATTGCTAAGATAAATTTAGATTTATTAAACAAATTGTTAGATTCTAATAAAATTAGTTCATCTGAGAAAATTAATCTAGAATATTTAAAGAAAAATAAAATTATATCTAAATCTGTAACTCAATTTAAAGTTTTAGGAAATGGTGAATTAAATTCAAAGTTAAATATAGAGGCTGATTTTTCCTCTAAATCAGCAATACAAAAAGTTGAGAAAGCAGGCGGAAGTATTTTAGTAAAATCAAATAAAGATTAATGAGCTCTTCAACTCAATCTCACGATTTAAGAAATAGAATATTATTTACAATACTTATACTTGCTATTTATAGACTAGGTACCTTTGTTCCACTTCCTGGAATTGATCCAGAGCAGCTTCAAATAATGATGGAAAGTAATCAAAAAGGTTTATTAGGTATGTTTAACGTTTTTGCTGGTGGAGCTGTAAGCAGAATGGCAATATTTGCACTTGGTATTATGCCTTATATATCATCATCTATAATTGTGCAGTTACTGACAGGAGTTTCTGATTATTTCAAAAATTTAAAAGCCCAAGGCGAAATAGGCAGACAAAAAATTACACAAATTACAAGATATGGAACAGTTTTATTAGCAACTATTCAAGGTTATGGTTTAGCGGTTGGATTGGAGTCTTCTGCAAATCTGGTGATTAATCCTGGAATGTTTTTTAAAATATCTACTGTAACAACAATTGTTGCTGGCACAATTTTTTTGATGTGGTTAGGAGAACAAATCACACAAAGAGGTATTGGAAATGGTATTTCCTTAATAATTTTTTCTGGTATCGTTGCAGAAATTCCAAGAGCCTTAGTAACCACGTTTGAACTTGGCCGTACTGGTGCAATCTCTACAATTATGATTATAGGTATTTTTGTTTTATTGGTTTTAACTATACTATTTATTGTTTTTATGGAGCGAGCTTTACGTAAAATTTTAATAAATTACCCAAAAAGACAAATGGGCAACAAAATGTATGGTGGAGATTCTTCGCATCTTCCGCTTAAAATAAATTCTGCAGGAGTAATACCAGCTATTTTTGCATCAGCTTTATTACTTTTACCTGTAACATTTTCAAATTTTAATGTATCTCAGAACGAAACTTTTTTAAATATATCCTCATATTTTTCTCAAGGCCAACCGCTCTATATGATCCTATACGCCAGTGGAATAATATTTTTTACTTTTTTTTATACGTCAATTACATTTAATCCTAACGAAACAGCTGAAAATTTAAGAAAATATGGTGGATTTATTCCTGGTATTCGTCCAGGTGAAAGCACAGCAATCTACATAGATACCATACTTACAAGATTAACAACTATAGGCGCTTTATATCTTACATTAGTATGTTTAATGCCTGAATTTCTAATAGCAAATTATCCAATACCTTTTTATTTAGGTGGAGCATCAGTGTTAATTGTTGTTGTAGTAGCTATAGATACGGTCACTCAGATACAGACACGTTTAATGAGCTCTCAATATGAGCAACTAATTAAAAAAACAAAATTTGGTAGATAAGTGAACATTATATTATTTGGCCCTCCTGGAGCTGGGAAAGGTACTCAAGCCAAATATTTAGTTGATAAATTAAAAGGTTTTCAAATTTCCACAGGTGATATTCTTAGAGATGAAATCAAAAAAGATACAGATATAGGTAAGCAAATAATTAATAATATGAATGATGGAAAGTTTGTAAGTGATGAGATTGTAAATACAATAATCAAAAAATTTATCTTTGATCCACAAAAAAAAAATAAATTAATATTTGATGGATACCCTAGGTCACTAGATCAAGCAAAAAACTTAGATACTTTATTAAATAATTCTGAACAAAAAATCGGTTTTGTGTTTTATTTAAACGTTAATAAAGAGACCATTGTTAAAAGACTTGAAAAAAGAAAGTTTATAGAAAAAAGAACTGATGATAACTTAGATACCATCCTTAAAAGGTACGATACATACATGGAGACCACAAAACCAGTTTTAGATTTTTACTCAAAAAAACATAATTTTCATGAGATTGATGGATCTGAAAATATCACTGAAATAACAAGGAAAATAGACACTTTTGTCAATGTTTAATGCGTTGACTTTGACTAATTCTCTTATATAAAAGGCTCAATTTTATCACAAAAACTATGGCTCGTATTGCAGGTGTAAACATACCACAAAATAAATTAGTTCATATTGGATTAACTTATATTTATGGGATAGGTAACAAATTTTCTAACGAAATATGTAAATCTTTAGAAATTCCTAAATCAAAAAGAGTAAACGAATTAACAGATGATCAAATTTTGAAGATAAGAGAATATATTGATCAAAAGTTTACTGTTGAAGGTGACTTAAGAAGAGAAAATTCACTTAGCATAAAAAGACTTATAGATTTAGCTACTTACAGAGGATCAAGACATAGAAAAAAATTACCTGTAAGGGGACAAAGAACAAGATGCAATGGTAGAACTAGAAAAGGTAAAGCCATTGCTATTGCAGGTAAAAAATTAACACCACTTAAAAAATAATAAATGACAAAAGATACAACAGAAAATAAATCTGTATTAAAAGAGTCCTCTTCAAAAAGTAAGAAAAGCTCATATTCGAAAAAGAAAAAAGGAAAAAAAAATATTTTAAATGGAATTGCCTATGTTCAATCTACATTTAACAATACCATTGTATCTATTGCAGATACAAATGGAAATGTAATTTCATGGGCATCTGCAGGTCAAAAAGGTTTTAAAGGATCAAGAAAATCTACACCTTATGCCGCGCAAGTTGCTGCCGATGCAGCTGCAGCTAAAGCATTAGAGGTAGGAATGAAAATTTTATCTGTAGAAGTAAAAGGACCTGGATCTGGAAGAGAAACAGCCCTTAGAGCATTACAAGCTAGGGGATTTAAAATTATTTCAATTAAAGATACAACACCAATGCCTCATAATGGTACGCGACCACCAAAGAAAAGGAGAGTATAAATGGAACAAACAGAAGTAAATTCAAAAAATTGGAAATCATTAATTAAACCTACAAAATTGGATGTCCAACTTAGTGATGATAAATCACACGCAAAAATTATTGCTGAACCTTTGGAGAAAGGATATGGCTTAACCTTGGGTAATTCTCTTAGAAGAATTTTACTATCATCCATAAGAGGGACAGCAGTTACTGCAATCCAAATTGACGGAGTTCTTCATGAGTTTACATCTATAAAAGGTGTGAGAGAAGACGTAACAGATATAGTATTAAATATAAAATCTTTAGCCCTTAAAAGTAATTCTGAAACTTCAAAAAAGCTTATATTAGATGCCAAAGGACCAGGTGAAATCAAAGCTTCAGATATAACACCTATAACTGATATTGAAATTTTAAACCCAGATTTAGTTATTTGTAATTTAGATGAAAATACCAACTTTCATATGGAGATGACTGTAGGAACTGGAAAAGGATACATATCAGCAGAAATGAATAAACCTGAGGAACCACCTTTGGGTTTAATACCTATAGACTCATTGTTTAGTCCTGTTAAAAAAGTTTCATACTCTGTAAGCACCGCTAGAGAAGGAAAGGCCTTAGATTATGATAAACTAACGATGGAAGTTGAAACTAATGGTTCTATATCTGCCGAAGATGCAGTTGCTTACTCAGCTAGAATATTTCAAGATCAACTTGGAATGTTTGTTAATTTTGATGAACCACAAGAAGTTATAGTTAGAGAACAACCAACTGAACCAGAATTTAACAAAAACTTATTGAGAAAGGTAGATGAATTAGAATTGTCTGTACGATCGATGAATTGTCTTAAAAATGATAATATTATTTATATTGGTGATTTAGTTCAAAAGTCTGAAGGTGAAATGTTAAGAACACCTAATTTTGGGAGAAAATCATTAAATGAGATTAAAGAGGTTTTAACTGGGATGTCACTTTATTTAGGCATGGAAATACCTAATTGGCCTCCAGATAACATTGCCGAATTATCTAAAAAACTCGAGGAAGCTATTTAATGAGACATAAGTTTGGTTATAAAAAATTAAACAGAACTTCAGAGCATAGAAAAGCTTTAATTAAAAATATGTTGAATTCATTAATTAAATACGAACAAATTACAACAACACTGCCAAAAGCTAAAGTGCTGAAACCTCAGGCTGATAAAATAATTACGTTAGGAAAAAAAGATAACTTACAAAATACTAAAACCCTAATTTCAAAACTTCAAGATACAAAATCTGCAAATAAAGTAAAAAAAACACTTTCAAAACGTTATGAAAATAGAAAAGGTGGCTATACAAGAATAATTAAGGCTGGTTTTAGATATGGTGATAATGCACCAATGGCTGTTATTGAGTTTGTAGACAGAGATGTTGAGGCGAAAAGAGTAGATAAAAAGAAAAAAGATGCAGCAACAGCATCACCTAAATCAGAAGACAAAAAACAAGCCACTGCTTAATTAAAATATACAACAGTATTATATTTGATTTTTAAAATCAATAATTGATACTTTTGTTTATCCTTATGAAAAAAATAATATTAGTCAAAGCATCTTATAATAATATGCGTATAGATAGATTTTTAAGAAATTATTTAGGAAAATTACCGCAAGGATTAATAGAAAAAAATTTAAGAAATGGAAAAATTAAGTTAAATCAAAAAAAAGTCAAAAGTTCTCAAAAAGTTATAACAGATGATAAAATAAGTTTTTTTAACTTTAATTTTGAACAAAACATTAAACAATCCAAAACAAAATTTAATCCTAATAAACAAATTGTTAAACAGAATGAAGATTTGATTATTGAAAACAATGATAACTTTATAGTATTAAATAAAGCTTCAGGAATCTCTGTACAAGGTGGAACTAAATCAAAAAAAAATCTAATTGATATTTTTACTAAAAGCGAAATTTTTGAAGGATCTAAACCATACTCTGTTCATAGACTAGACAAAGACACATCAGGTGTATTTATAATTGCAAAAAATAGAGAAAGTGCTCAATTGTTAACTTCTTTATTTAGGTTACGAAAAGTTCACAAAACTTATTTGGCTATCTGTCAAGGTGAAATAACTAATAACTCAGGCACTTGGGAAGATGATTTAATTAGATATGACGGTGATAAAAAAGTTATTGAAAATGCAAAAACAATTTACAAAGTATTAGATAAAAATTCCGAAGCTAGTTTATTAGAATTAAAACCTATCACAGGAAGAAAGCATCAATTACGTAAACAATTGTATTCAATAGGTAATCCTATATTTGGAGATACAAAATATAAATTATCAAATTCCAATAAGGGAATAAATAAAAATTTAATGTTACATTCTTATCAAATAAAATTTAAAATTAATAATATTAAGCATACTTACTCTGCGTTATTACCAGATTATTTTAAAAGATTGTTAAAATCAAAACGTCTTAAATTTTCAAATTAGAAACAAAATTTTCTATTAATTTATCACCAAGTTTTGAATAATCCTGATTTATAATATTTTTTAAATTCGTAATCCCTTTATCTTTAATACCACATGGTATAATTTTTTTATATTTCTCTAAATTATTATTTATATTTATTGCAAAGCCATGATATGCAATCCATTTGCTAACTCTAATTCCTATAGCTGCAACTTTATTTACTTCATTGTTTACTTTATGCCAGATACCTATGTTTTCTTTATCTGGAAAAGTTTCAATATTGTATAACTTCAAGGTTTGAATAATAGTTTTTTCAATTATATTAATAAATTTTCTAATATCTTTTTTTTTTCTTAAATCTAAAACGAAATAACAAATTAATTGTCCTGGTCCATGATAGGTTATTTTACCACCTCTATTTGTTTGAAATATCTTTATTGATTTATCAATTATTTCATTTTCACTATATGACGTTCCTGCAGTGAAGATTTCATCGTGCTCTAAAGTCCAAATCAATTCTTTACCATTATTTTCATATAATTCTTTTAACCTATTTTCCAATAGGTTAATTGCTTCAGAATATTTTACTGGTTTTGCTGACTTTTTGATCTCTAAGTTCATTTATAATTTGTATTATCTTAATTATGTATTAATAGTGCAAATCACAATTAAAGGTAGATTTATGTCTTTAAACAAAAAAACTAAAGATAAAAAAGTTAATTTTGAATTTAACAAAGAATATTTAAGAGTTGTCACATCAAAAATTGCTAATAACGATACTCAATTTATATACAATTCATTTAATGAGATGCATCCTGCAGATGCAGCAGATATAATTGAACATTTAAGCCAAAATGATAGAGAAAGTTTAATAAAATTAAATAATTTTAATATAGATCCTGACGTTTTTGTTGAGCTAAATGAGGCAATCCAAACTGAAATTATTACTTATTTATCTTCAGATTCTATAGTTGGTATACTTAAAGGCTTAGAATCAGATGATGCAATTTCTATTTTAGAGAATGTTCCTGAGGAAGACAAAAACTCAATTTTAAGCTCTCTACCACCTAAAGACCGATTTGCTCTACTTGAAAGTTTGAGTTATCCAGAAGACACTGCAGCAAGATTAATGCAACGTGAGTTTACTGCTATTCCTAGCAATTGGTCTGTTGGGCAGACTATTGATTATTTAAGAGAAAATAAAGATTTACCAGAGGAATTTTTAGAAATTTTTATAGTTAATGAAGATTTTAAACCAATCGGAACAGTTCCATCATCAAGAGTTTTAACAACGCCAAGAGATACAAAAATGGAAACTATTATGTCCGAATCCCAATTATTAATTCCCGTTGAAATGGACAAAGAAGAGGTTGCAAATTTATTTGAAAATTACAATCTTAACTCTGCAGCAGTTGTAGATAAAAATAATAAATTAGTTGGAATGATAATGAATGACGATGTTCTAACAGTATTAAAAGAAGAAGCTGAAGAAGACGCGTTAAGACTTGCTGGAGTAGGGGATGAAGAAATTACAGATGGAATTGTAAAAAAAACCAAAAGAAGATTTAATTGGTTGTTATTAAATCTATTTACTGCTTTCTTAGCAACTTGGTGCATAAGTCTATTTGGTGCTACGATAGAGCAAATGGTTGTTTTAGCTTTTTTAATGCCAATAGTTGCATCTATGGGTGGTAATGCTGGTATGCAAACTTTAGCAGTTACAGTAAGAACAATTGCAACAAATGACTTAACGCAAAACAATTTTTCATCAAACGTTTTTAAAGAATTTTCAATTGGGATTTTAAATGGAGTTATATTTGCAGCTATAAGTGCATTTATTGTTCAAATTTGGTTTCAAGATAGTATGCTATCGATAATTATTTCAATTTCAATGGTACTTACAATGGTTATTGCAGGTTTATTTGGAATTTTAGTTCCATTTACGCTAAAGAAAATGAACATTGATCCTGCGATTGCATCAAGTGTATTCGTAACCACAATTACTGATGTGATTGGCTTTGTTTCATTTTTAGGTGTTGGAGCTTATTTTTTGTAACCTAAAAATTATCAATTAACCTTACATTATCAATATAATAAGCGATAAATAATTTAAATTTAGTTTTAAAATTTGATCTATTTAGATTGTTAATATTTCTGAAATCTAAATATTCTATTTTTATTAAATATTTATTTTCTAAATATTTAATTAAAGAAAATTTATTGTTTTTTATTCTAAAATTATAATTTTTATATTTATTTTTAATTCGAGATAATTCCCCAGCAATTAGTTGCGCTGTCTTTAATGATTTTTTTTTAAGATTAAGATTTCTCGAGGATAGTGCCATTTTATTATGTCTTATAGTCTTGCAAATTATGAGTTTAAACATATGCTTCTTATGTAAATATTTGTGAATTAAATATTGTTGTTGAAAATCCTTTTCTCCCAAACATAAAAATTTAGGTTTTATTAAATTTAAGAGTCGATCCATTACCTCTAAAACTCCTTCAAAATGACCCTTCCTTTTTTCAGCACACAATATCTTTTCATTTTTCTTAAGCTTAAATTTTAAATTTATTTTATTTTTATAGATATCTTTAACAGTGGGTATAAAAACAAAATTTACTCTTAACTTTTTTAATATTTGAATATCCCGATTAATATTTTTTGGATATGTTTTATAATCGTTCTTGTTATTGAATTGTGTCGGATTTACAAATATACTTACAATAGTTTTATTAGATTTTTTTTGAGAATTTTTGATTAACGAAATATGACCTTTGTGCAAACTACCCATAGTTGGAACAAAACCTAAATGTTTGCAATTTAGAATTGCCTCTTTTAGATCATCTTTTGTCTTTAAAATTTTCATTTGTAATAAAACGAGTTATAAGTAAAACATTCACATGATTAAACAAGCAATAATACCATTGGCTGGTCAAGGCACAAGATTACTACCTCTGACAAGTGTATTTGCAAAAGAATTATTACCAATTAATGGTAGACCTGGTGTGGAGTATATTCTTGATGAATGTATTGAAGCAGGTATTAAAGAAATCATTTTTATTATTTCACAAAAAAAACTAATGATTAAAAAATATTTTTACAGCGATGCTTTTTACAAAAACATTATTAAAAAGAAAAAAGATCCAAAAGTTATTGAGGAATATAAAAAAATTCTTAAATATAAAAAAATGATAAAATTCGTTTATCAAAATAAACCAAAGGGAACAGGCGACGCTGTTCTTAAAACAAAAAAATATATTAAAGACAAATATTTTTTAATGTTGCTACCTGATGACTTGATAATGAAATATAATTGCTCAAAATCAATGATTTCTGCCCACAAAAAATATAAATCATCTGTAATGGCGAGCATGAATGTTGAAAAAAAAACTGTATCTAGATGGGGTATTTATAATTTAAGTAAAAAAGTATCTAAAAATAACTTTCTTATAAAAGAGGTAGTAGAAAAACCGTCTATCAATAATGCACCATCAAACAAAGCCGTAATTGGAAGATATATTTTACCAAGGACTATTTTTAAAAAATTATTACACCAAAAACCTGGTAAAGGAGGTGAAATTCACATAACAGACGCAATACAATCTTTAATTAATGAAAATGAAAAATTTATTGCACATAACTTTACAGGAAAATATTTAGACTGTGGTACAATGAGTGGGTTTATAAAATCCAACATTGAAATTGGCAAATTATGAAACTTTGCATGATAGGTACTGGCTATGTTGGCCTTGTAAGTGGTGTATGCTTTTCTGATGTTGGAAATACAGTTTACTGTGTAGATAAAGATCAGAAAAAAATTGATTTATTAAATAAAGGTATTGTACCAATATTTGAACCAGGTCTTGAGGAAATTTTAAAAAAAAATTTTAAACAAAATAGATTAATTTTTACATCAGATTTAAATAAAGCTGTAACAAATTCAGATATAATTTTTATCTGTGTCGGTACACCTAGTAAAAAAAATACAAACTCAGCTAATTTAAAACATGTATTTAGTGTAGCAAACGATTTAAAGAAAATAATAAAAAAATATAAAATAATTATTACTAAGTCTACAGTTCCTGTATCGACTGGAGATAAGATTGAGAAGATCTTAATTAATTTAAAGAAAAAAAAATTAGTGGATATAGTATCAAATCCTGAATTTCTAAGAGAGGGTGAGGCAATAAGAGATTTTGTTTATCCTGACAGAATTATTATTGGAACAGATAGCAAAAAAGCCAACAAAATATTAAAGTCACTATATTTACCAATTATTAAAAAAACAAACAGGTACTTTAATACTACAAGGAGAGGGGCTGAACTTATCAAATACGCGTCAAACGCTTTCTTAGCGACAAAAATTTCATTTATAAACGAATTAGCTAATTTATGTGAAAAAGCCAATGTTGATGTTAAAGATATATCTTTAGGCATGGGTTCAGATGAACGAATAGGAAGTAGATTTTTAAGAGCAGGACCAGCTTATGGTGGATCATGTTTTCCAAAAGATACTCGTGCTTTGATTGATACTGGAAATAAATTTAAAACCGATTTATCTATTGTTAAAACTGTAGTTAACTCAAATGATAAACGAAAAACATTACTAGTTAAAAGAGTTGAAAAAATTCTTAAGGGTAATTTAAGGAATAAAATTATTACTTTTTTGGGAGTAACATTTAAACCAAACACTGATGATATGCGTGAGGCATCAAGCATACCAATGATCAAATATCTAAATAAAAAAAATAGTAAAATTAAATATTATGATCCTTCAGGTGAAAAAATTGACTTTAAAGGACTTAAAAATGTTAATTATTGCAGTACGATTTCTTCCGCTTGCCTTAACGCTGATTTGATTATTCTACACACTGAATGGAATGATTTTAAATTATTGAATTTTAAGAAATTAACGAAAAAAAAGAAATTCAAAATATATGATATGCGAAATATGTATTCGCCTTCGATAATGAAAAAATTAAAAATCGATTATTTTGGAATTGGAAGATAAATTAGTTTAATTCAAATATCGCATCAACCTCTACAGCTACACCTAAAGGCAAACTATTAGTACTTACGGCTGCTCTAGTATGCATTCCTTTTGCTGAAAAAATTTTCGCTATTATGTCAGAGGCACCATTAATAACTTTTGGTTGGTCCGTAAAATCATCTGTTGAATTAACAAATCCTGTTAATTTTACACATTCTTTAATTTTAGATAAATCATTTTCACAAGCTTTTTTTACCTGCGAAACAATACTTAGGGCACACCTTTCAGCAGCTTTGTATCCATCTTCTACTGTTAAATCTTTTCCAATTTTACCTTTAATAAGTTTACCATCTTTATCTATGGAAATTTGACCAGATATATAAAGCAATTTACCAACTATCTTTGCTGCAACATATGACCCAACTGGATCAGCTGCATTTGGAAGTTTAAAACCTAGCTCTTTAATTTTATTATCTATAGACATTTATTTTTTCCTCTTTTTATTTTTATCGTATTCTTTTCTTTTCTCAATTAAAATCAAAGCTTCTTCCATAGTTAGTTCTGTTGGATCTTTTTCTTCAGGTATCGTTGCATTTAAGGACTTGTATTTTATATAAGGTCCATACTGACCTTTCATTATTCTAACAGGCTTCTTGTCTTCAGGATGTTCTCCTAAATCTTTGATTAATGCAGAGGATATTCTTCCTGGTTTTGCTTCTGCAATTAAAGTTATTGCTCTATTTAAACCAATTGAAAATAATTCATCTACATTTTCTAATCTTGCTGACTTATTTTCACACTTTAAATATGGACCAAATCTTCCAACATTAAGTGTAATGTCTTTATCGTTTTCAGGATTTTTTCCTAGAGAAATAGGTAGTGAACAAAGAAATTTAGCTTTATCTAAGTCTATAACTTTATAGTCAATTCCTTTCGGTATTGAGACATTTTTTATATTATCATCTTTCTTTTTAACTTTTTTTCTTTTTTTTATTTTATTTTCTTCTTCAATTATTTCTTTTTCAAATTGCAAATAGGGTCCAAATCTTCCATTTTTTAAAAAAATATCTTTGCCAAAATCATTTTGGCCTATTAACTTTGGTTCAGCTAAGGTTAATTGTTGTGCTGCTTTTGATTTAGATAATGGTCTTGTAAACTTGCATTCAGGATAATTTGAACATCCTATAAATGCTCCACCTCTAAAACTGTTTTTAAGACTTAGTTGACCTTGATCACAAAGTTGGCATTTTCTATCAATTTTACCCTCTTTATCTACCTCAAAAATTAAACTTCCTAGACTTTCATTTAAAAGATCTAAAACTTCTCTTGTTCTTTTTTCCTTCACATTTGAAACATTTGAATTAAAGTCTTTCCAAAATTGTTCTAAAACTTTGATCCAATTTTCTTTACCAGAAGTTATATCATCGAGTTGATCTTCCAATTTAGCTGTAAAATCGTAATCAACATATTTTGTAAAAAGTTTCTCTAAAAAAGCTGATAATAATTTACCTCTATCAGTAGGAAAAAATCTTTTATTCTCAATATCGGCATAGCCTCTATTTGCTATTACAGAAATTATGCTTGCATATGTAGAAGGTCTTCCTATCCCTAATTCTTCAAGTTTTTTTACCAAGCTTGCTTCAGAATATCTTGGTGGTGGCTGTGTAAAATGTTGTTCATCAATAAATTCGTTTATATTTACACTTCCTTTTTCTACGTCAGGTAGAATTTTCTCATTTTCATTTTCATCCTCGATATTTTTTAATTTTAAATATCCATCAAATTTTAAAACAGATCCACTTGCTTTAAAAATATTTTCTTTATCTTTTGAGGTAATTGTAATTGTTTTTCTATCGAATTTAGCAGACTCCATTTGAGAAGATAGTGCTCTTGACCAAATTAAATTATAAAGTTTATATTGATCTGAACTTAAATACTTTTTTAAACTCTCTGGATTTCTTGATATTTCTGTTGGTCTAATTGCCTCATGAGCTTCCTGAGCGTTTTTTGCTTTTTTTCCAGAATAATTTAATGGTGATTGAGGTAGATAATTCTTTCCAAAATTATCACTTATATAGCTTCTAAATGTTTCAATAGCATCTTTTGAAATATTAGTTCCGTCTGTCCTCATGTAGGTAATCAAACCTATAGTATCTCCTTCAATGTCAATTCCTTGATACAATCTTTGTGCTATTTGCATGGTACGTGAAGCACCAAAACCAAGTTTACTAGATGCAGTTTGTTGTAATGTAGATGTTGTAAATGGACCAGATGGGTTTCTTGTATAAATTTTTGAACTAATATCTGAGATTTGATACTCTTTTTTTTTTATTTCATTTATTGCCTTATTAACATCGTCTTTTGATTTGAATGTAAATTTTTCTATTCTCTTACCATTTAACTGATTTAAATTTGATGTTATTATATATTTATTTTTGTCTTCAAAAATAACATTTAAAGTCCAAAATTCTTCTGGCTTAAATATCTCAATTTCATGCTCTCTTTCAGTAAGTAATCTTAATGCTACTGATTGGACTCTACCCGCAGACTTCGAACCAGGTAATTTGGTCCACAATATTGGAGATATGTTGAAACCAACAAGATAATCCAAAGCTCTTCTTGCCATGTAGGCATCTACAAGTTGTGTCTCTATTTGTCTTGGATTGTCTATACCTGACGTGACAGCTTTTTTAGTAATTTCATTAAAAACAACTCTTTCTACTTTTTTATCTTTTAAAAGTTTTTTTTCCTCTAAAAATTCTCTTACATGCCATGCTATTGCTTCTCCTTCTCGGTCAGGGTCGGTTGCAAGAATAATTTTTGAAGAATTTTTTGCTGAGTCTGTTATTTCTTTAAGATATTTTTTGGAGAAACTATCAATTTCCCAAATCATTTTAAAATCATTTTCTGGATCTACAGATCCATTTTTTGAAGGAAGGTCTCTTATATGACCATAGCTAGCTAAAACAGTATAATCAGAACCTAGATATTTATTAATAGTTTTTGCTTTTGCAGGACTTTCAACAATCACAAGATTCATTATTTCACAAACTACTCATAGTAATAGTCGTGTCAAATTAATAAATTTTTGTCTTAGTTTCTTGTTTATTTATAAGGCGTTTAATATTTTCTCTATGGGTATAAAAAATTAAAACAAACATAATTATAAAAAAAATAATATTATTCCCACTAACATAAAAAATATAAATCGGTACAGATAAGGATCCTAATATTGATGAAAGTGACGAATATTTGGATATAAAATATGTAATAATCCAAATTAAACCAAAAATAATTCCATATAATAAATTTATTGAAAAAAGTATTCCAACATATGTTGCAACTCCTTTGCCACCCTTAAATTTCAACCAAATTGGAAATAGATGTCCTAAAAATGCACATAAGGAGGCTATATATATCAAATTTGGATAATTAAATTTTACAAAAATAACTGGTAATATAGCTTTTGAGATATCCAATATAAGTGTTGCAAATCCTATTACCTTATTTCCACCTCTTAATACATTTGTTGCTCCAATATTACCTGATCCTATATCTCTAATATCTTTTTTTAAAAAAATTTTAGTTAATAAAAAACCAAAAGGAATTGATCCCAATAAATATGAAAGTAATGCAACTAAATAGTAATCCATTAATTTAATTTAAATAATTCTTCACCTTTAACAAATGTGTTTGTAACTCTTCCTTGAAGTTTTTTATTTTCAATTGATGTATTTTTTGATTTTGAAATTAAGTTTTCCTGTTTTACTATCCATGGTTTATTAATATCAACAATACAAAAATCTGCATCATTTCCTACGCTTAAATTTCCTTTATTGATTTTTAAAATTTTTGCAGGATTTGATGTTAGGGCCTTAATAATTGTCTCAAGTTTTAACGATCCATTATGATATAATTCTAAACTTAAAGATAAAAGTGTTTCGATACCTGATGCTCCTGTTGCTGCTTGAGCAAATGTTAGTCTTTTTTGCTCTTCATCTTCGGGTTTATGGTCTGAAACAATCACATCAATAGTTTCATCTTTCAATCCTTGTACCAAACTAATTCTATCCTCCTCAGTACGTAATGGAGGAGATAATTTTAAAAAAGTTCTAAAGTCCCCAATATCATTTTCGTTTAATGATAAATTATTAATCGATACTCCACATGTGAATTTTAAATTATTCTTTTTATTTTTTATAAGTTCTACAGATTTACCAGATGAGATTTGTGAAATATGATACCTACAATTTATATAATTTAATAATGTTAGATCTCTATCAATTATTATTAATTCTGCCATTTCAGGAATTCCTTGAAGGCCTAATTTAGTTGCAATAATACCTTCGTTTATCATTCCATCTTTTGCTAGTTCATAGTCTTCAGCATGTTGCATAATTAAAGTATCTAAATCACTAGCAGAATTCATTATTCTACTCATTACTCTAGTATTTTGTATTGTTTTTGTACCATCCGTAAAACCAATTATTCCTTTGCTTTGTAGTAATCCAAATTCTGTCATATTGGTGCCTTCCGTGCCTTTCGTTAATGACGCTGTTGGATATATGTTAATTTTCGATTTGTCTCTTCCACGTCTTTTTAAAAAATCAACTATAGATACATTATCAATAATCGGATCAGTATTTGGCATTGTTACAACAGAAGTGACACCTCCTGATAATGCGGCATTACTTAAAGTTCTGAAATTCTCCTTGTATTCAAAACCAGGTTCACCAACAAAAACCCTCATATCAACTAGCCCTGGAAATATATATTTTCCTTTTAGGTCAATTACTTTTTCACGGGAAGGTATATTATTTGTATTCACTTTTTTTCCTACTGCCTCTAATTGACCTTTATCACCAATAATTAATCCTCCAATTTCATTAATTGAATTGTGTGGATCTATAATATTACCATTAATAAAGTACTGTTTTTTCATTATTCACAAAAAATTTTCAAACATGCCATTCTAATAGCTACACCTAATTCAACTTGCTCTTTTACAACACTCATATTTGTGTCATCAGCTAACTTTGTGTCAATTTCAATTCCTCTATTCATTGGTCCTGGATGCATAATTATACAATCTTCTTTAGCATATCTAAGTTTGTCAGGTGTTAAGCCATAGTATTCATAATATTCTCTGTTGGAGGAAAGAAAGGAACTTGTCATTCTTTCATTTTGTAATCTCAACATCATTACAATGTCACAATCCTTTACTCCTTTTTTCATATCTGAAAATATATTAACCCCAAATTTTTCAATTTCTTTTGGCATAAGATTTGAGGGTGCAACAATGTTAACTTCGGCACCCAACATATTTAAAAGATAAATATTTGATCTAGCTACTCTTGAGTGTTGAATGTCACCACAAATTGCAATTTTTAAACCTTGAATTTTTTTTTTTCTATTAAGTATTGTTAGTGCATCTAATAATGCTTGTGTTGGATGTTCTCTTCGTCCATCTCCTGCATTTAAAACTGCACAATTTACCTTTTGAGAAAGTAGGTTACATGCACCTGAGTCTTGATGTCTTATAACTATTATATCAGGATGCATAGCGTTTAGGGTCATGGCAGTATCTATTAATGTTTCACCTTTTTTAATTGCTGAATTTGTAATGTTCATTGACATTACGTCAGCACCTAATCTTTTACCTGCTAATTCAAAAGAGCTTTGTGTTCTTGTTGATGGTTCAAAAAAAAGATTAATTTGAGTTTTACCCTTTAAAATATCTAATTTTTTATTTTTACTTTTGTTTAAATTAATGAAGCTGCTAGCTTCTTCTAATATAAGATTAATATCAGAAATAGATAAATCCTGAATTCCTAATAAATGTTTTTGAGAAATTTTAATAGCTTTTGATTTGGTTGCCATTAAAACCAACTCTATAGCTATATATTATAAACAATGCAAGTACTAATTATTCAAAAAATCAATAGCACCCTGTAGGATAAATGTTGCTGCATTTTGATCGATATTTTTTTCTCTTTTACTAACGTTTACATCCAATTGACTAGTAATATTAAAAGCGCCCACAGTAGATAATCTTTCATCCCATAAGCAAATATCAACATTGATAGATTTTGAAATATTTTTTGAAATATCATTCACTGATTGAGACGCTTTTCCATAAGATCCATCCATGTTTAAAGGATTTCCAATAATAATACCTTTAATGTTGTTTTCTTTAATTATTACTTCTAAATTCGATATCAAATAATTAATTCCCTTATTTTCTATGGTTGCAAAAGGGGTTGCTATTTTTTGATATTCATCACATATAGAAACACCTATTCTTTTTGATCCTAAATCTAAGCCAATCAATCTTGTTTTAACACTTTGTTTGTTTTTTAGTTCTTCAATAGTGATCATATTGTATAATTTTTACTTAAATGATACTTTGCAGCAAATTTTTATTACCATATGACAATAGATCTTAAAACTGTAAAACATATATCTAAGTTAGCCAGAATTTCTACAGATGAGAAAAAAGCCAATAAACTAGCTAACGATTTAAATTCTATTTTTAAATTCATTGAAGCATTAAATGAGCTTGATACAGAAAAAGTTGAACCTTTGACATCGGTTGCAGACACAAAATTAAGGCTCAGAGAAGACAAGTTTGATGCCAATAATATAAGAGATAAAATCCTGAAAAACTCTCCTGATGAAAATAAAGATTATTTTGTAGTGCCAAAGGTTGTTGAATAATGTCTGATATTACAAAACTATCTTTAAATGAACTAATACAAAATATCAGAAATAAAAAATTATCCTCAACAGAAATAACAAATTCATTTATTGAAAGATCGGAAAAATCAAAAAAATTAAATACTTATGTCACAGATAATTTTTCAAGCGCTTTAGAAGCTGCAAAAATATTTGATGAAAAACCTAATATGGATTTAAAACTTCCTGGTATACCAATAGCTGTAAAAGATTTATTTTGTACTAATGGAGTAAGAACGACAGCAGGAAGTAATATTTTAAATAATTTTATTCCACCTTATGAATCTACAGTAACGCAAAGCATGTGGGATGATGGTGCAATTTTGCTTGGCAAATTAAATTGTGATGAGTTTGCAATGGGTTCTTCTAACGAAACTAGTTTTTTTGGAAATGTACAAAATCCAATTGGTGAAAATCTTGTACCAGGTGGCTCATCAGGCGGTTCATCAGCAGCTCTTGCTGCAAATCTTACCCCAGTTACTATTGGAACCGATACAGGAGGATCAATTCGACAACCTGCATCTTTTACTGGTACAGTTGGTCTAAAACCAACTTATGGAAGTTGCTCTAGATATGGTATTGTAGCCTTTGCATCTTCTTTAGATCAAGCTGGTCCAATGAGTCAGAATGTCAAAGATGCTGCATTATTATTAGAAGTTATCTCAAAATTTGATAACAAAGACTCAACATCCATAGATTTTAAAAGAAATAAATATTCATCTGAACTTACGAATAACATTAAAGGACTAAAAATAGGTATTCCCAATGAATATAGAGTTGAAGGTATGCCCAAAGAAATTGAAGATCTTTGGAAAAAAGGTATTGAAATTATAAAAGATTGTGGTGCAGAAATTGTTGATATTTCTCTACCTACTACAAAGTATGCATTGCCGACTTATTATATAGTTGCTCCAGCTGAGGCTTCCTCAAATTTGGCAAGGTATGATGGTGTAAAATATGGTTTTAGATCTGAAGGTGAAAACTTGATTGATATGTATGAAAAAACAAGATCTGAAGGTTTCGGAGAAGAAGTTAAAAGAAGAATTTTAATTGGCACTTATGTATTATCATCAGGTTATTACGATGCATATTATCTAAAGGCACAAAAAGTAAGACAACTTATTAAAAAAGATTTCGATAATGTTTATAATAATGTTGATGCTATACTAACACCTTCAACACCAAGTTCTGCATTTAAAATTGGGGAAAAAACTGATGATCCAGTCTCAATGTATTTGAATGATATTTTTACTGTACCTGTAAATCTGGCTGGATTACCTGGTATTTCTATACCTGCAGGAGTAGACAATAAAGGGTTCCCATTAGGACTTCAAATAATAGGCAAACCTTTTGATGAACAAACAATATTAAATATTGCCTATTCAATGGAAGAAAAGATTAATTTTAAGAATAATATAACTGATTGGTGGATGTGATGGCTGAAAATAACCAATTTTTTATTGAAAGAGAACAAAACAAATATGAAGTTGTTATTGGTCTGGAAGTTCATGCGCAGGTAACTTCAGCCTCAAAATTATTTTCATCTTCACCAACAAAATTTGGAGCTGAACCAAATACTCAAGTTAGTTTAGTAGATGCAGCTTTTCCTGGAATGCTTCCAGTGATAAATGAGTTTTGTGTCAAACAAGCAATTAAAACTGGAATTGGTTTAAAAGCAAAAATAAATAAAAAGTCTATATTTGATAGAAAAAACTATTTTTATGCCGATCTTCCGCAGGGTTATCAGATTTCTCAATATAAATATCCAATAATTGGTGAAGGTAAAGTTATTTTAGATATGGCAGATGGCCAAAAAGAAATTGGTATCGAAAGACTTCATTTAGAACAAGATGCTGGCAAAAGTATTCATGATATAGATCCAACAAATACATTTGTAGATTTGAATAGATCTGGTGTAGCTTTAATGGAAATAGTTAGCAAACCTGATTTAAGATCACCGGACGAGGTAAATGCATATATAAAAAAATTAAGATCTATTATGAGATATCTTGGAACTTGTGATGGTAATATGCAAGAAGGATCACTTAGAGCAGATGTGAATGTTTCAGTAAGAAGACAAGGTGATATTAATTTTGGCACACGATGTGAGATTAAAAATGTGAATTCAATAAAATTTATGCAGATGGCTATAATTTATGAAGCTAACAGACAAGTTGATCTTATAGAAGAAGGGAAGAGCATTGATCAAGAAACAAGATTATTCGACACAAAAAAAAATGAAACAAGATCTATGAGATCTAAAGAAGACGCTCACGACTATAGATATTTTCCAGATCCAGATTTATTGCCATTAGAAATAAGTGATGAGTTTATAAGTCAAATTAAAGATGAAATACCTGAATTACCAGATGAGAAGAAAAAAAGGTTTATAGATAAATTTAATTTATCATCATATGAAGCTAATATTTTGGTATCAGATATTGATACATCTAAGTATTTTGAAGAAGTAATTAAAAATTCAGATGTTAAACTTGCAACTAATTGGATTACTGGTGAACTTTTTGCGGTATTAAATGAGAAAAATTTAGAAATATCAGAAAGTCCTGTGAGTTCTAATAATTTATCAAAACTGATAAATTTGATTAAAGACGGCACAATATCAGGAAAAATAGCAAAAACTATTTTTGAAGAAATGATTGATGGTGATAAAGATCCACAGACAATTGTTGATCAAAAAGGATTAAAACAGGAAAGTGATCCCAGGGCACTTGAAGAACTTATTAATAAAGTAATTAAAAATAACATTTCTAAAGTTGAAGAATATAAGTCAGGTAAAGAAAAATTGTTTGGTTTTTTTGTTGGTCAGGTTATGAAAGAAAGCAAGGGTAAAGGAAATCCTCAATTAATTAACAAAATATTAAAAGAAAAACTAAATGGATAAATATATGGATATCGATCAAAAAATGATCGACTATATATTTTCACACACCTCTAAACTTCATCCAGTACAAAAGAAAATAATCAAATTTAATGAAAAACTTGGTTATATAAAAAAATTACAAATTTCAGTATTACAAGCTAACTTTATTGAATTTTTAATTAAATTTAAAAAGTTTAAATCTTGTTTAGAGATAGGAACTTTTACTGGTTACAGTGCTTTATCAATAGCCTTATCTTTACCAAAGAATGGAAGGTTATATTGCATAGATAAAAATGAAGAAAAACTCAATATAGCTAAAAAATTTTTTAAGCAAGCAAGGGTAAATAAAAAAATATTTACTGATATATCAAATGCTAAAGAAAGTTTGATAAAATTAAAAAAAAAAGCGAAAAAATTTGATTTTATACTGATTGATGCAGATAAAGAAAATTACATAAATTACTTCGACCTATCATTATCTTTATTAAACAAAGGTGGGGTAATATTAGTTGATAATATTTTATGGAAAGGTGAAGTAGTTAATCCATTAGCTAATGACAAGCTTACAAAATTAATTAAAAATTTTAATAACTACATCAAGAAATTAAAAATTAATAAATATATTGTTCCAATTGGAGATGGCTTTTTAATTTGTTGGAAAAAATAATGAAGATATTTTCTTTTTACAAAATAGAACGAATTAAAAATCTTAAACCTTTAAAAATAAAAATAATTGAAAAAATACAAAAAAATAATATTAAAGGATTAGTAATTTTATCCAAAGAGGGTATTAATGCCACGATAGCTGGAAATAGCAAAGATATCTCAAATATTGTTAAATATATAAAATTAATTCTGAATATTAAAAAATTTGATATTGAAAATATTACATACTCTTCATTCATTCCATTTCTTAAAGCTAAAGTAAAAATTAAAAATGAGGTTGTACCAATGGATTATAATTTCTCATTTAAAAATAAAATTACAAAAAATTATCTATCTCCAAAGAAATGGGATAATTTATTATCTCAAAAAAATGTAAAAATTGTAGATGCTAGAAAACCATTTGAATATGAGGTTGGTACTTTTAAAGGAGCCATTAATCCAAATACATATAATTTTAGAGAGTTTAAAACATATTTATCTAATTTAGATAAAAAACAAAAAATTGGAATGTTTTGTACAGGTGGTATTAGATGTGAAAAAGCATCAAATTATTTACGTAATAATGGTTTTAAAAATGTTTATATGCTTAAAGGTGGAATTATAAATTATTTTAATAAAACTGATCCAAAAAAAAGTAATTGGAAAGGAGAATGTTTCGTATTTGACAATAGAGTTACAATTAAAAAAAATACTAAAGTTGGAAATTATGGTATTTGTAACGCTTGTAGATTGCCTATTAGTAAAAAAGATAAAAAGTCTAAATATTACAAAATTGGATTATCTTGTCCTAAGTGTTATGACAAGTTGACATCAAGTCAAATTACTAGATTTACAGTAAGACATAATCAATTATTAAATAAAAAAATTCCCCTCATTTATAAAAGAAAATAAATTAGTATGAATATTTTGTCTGATGACATTAAAATATTAATTAGGAAGCTTGCAATACCTGCAAGTGTAGGAACTTTATTCCAGACTTTATATAATATAGTAGATACTTATTTTGCAGGTAAAATCTCACCCGAGGCATTATCTGCACTTACCAAATCATTTCCTATATATTTTATATTAATCGCATCATCTATTGGTGTGACAGTTGCTGGTACTTCGTTAATTGGTAATAGCATAGGTGAAAAAAAATTTAATAAAGCCTCAACTTATTTTTGCCAGTTAATTTTTTTTTCAATTATTTTAATATTTTTTATAACACTAATAGGTCTTAATTTGTCTGATGATGTTTTTAAGATTATGGGTTCAACAGATGAAGTTATGAATTTAGGTTTAGACTATACTAATATAATTTTTTATGGATCTTTCCTTTTTATAATAGTCGTTGCTATGAATTCTTTGTTACATGCAGAAGGTGATACCAAAACATACAGAAATGCCCTAATTATATCTTTTCTTTTAAATATTTTTTTAAATCCAATTTTAATCTTTGGTTTTTTATTTATTCCAGCTTTTGGCATGAAGGGTATTGGTATTGCCACAATAATTGCACAATCAATTTCATTTATAATAATTTTCAATAAAGTAATTAAAAGTGAACTTACGAAAAAAATAATTATTAATAATTTTTTTCCTAAAATTTATTTTTTAAAAAATATTTTTTTTCAATCTATGCCAATCATTATCTCTATATGTGGTTACTCTGTTGCATCTGCTATTGTTTTTAAATATGCTGGTTTTTCAGGAGAGTATGCGGCTGCTGGATATGGTGCAGGCACGAGAATTGAGCAAGTTGTACTTTTGCCTATACTTGGGATTAACACAGCAATTATAACAATTATAGCACAAAATTTTGGTGCTAAAAATTTATTGAGAATTAAACAAACATATTTAACCGCAATAAAATATGCTTTTGTAATAATGATTTTATCTTCTTTATTTGTTTATTTCTTGGCTGAATTGTTAACAGGTCTTTTTTCAACTGATCTAAACGTAATTGAATTTGGAAAATTGTATTTACAAATATCAGCATTTGTATTGCCAGCTTATCCAGTTTTTTTCTTATCAAATGGTTTTTTTATGGCACTAAAAAAATCAGAAAAAGCTCTGATTGCAAATATTTTTAGAAACGTAATATTTCCATTTCTGGTTTTTTACACAGCTGTATTTTATAACTCTAACTTTGAAAATTTCTTTTGGTTATGGGTTATATATAATTGGATTTTTTCACTTAGTTATTTAGGATATACTTTTTTTTATTTGAACTTTAAGTTAGACAAATTTAGCACTGTCGTTAAGCCATAGACATAAATGTTCTGAGAAAGATCTTCTTACAAATAAATTAATATTATAAGTATTTTTGTTATGTAATATTACATCAATATGATTAACTATTGTTTGTGTTGTTAAACCATCCGTTTTTAAAAATTGATCAAAATTAAACGAACATCCAGTTGAGAGAATATCATAAATCTTACTGCCTTTTAAATTTATACATATCCATTGATCTGAGATATCAGTTACAGATCCATAATTAACTTTAGATATTTCAGAGTATAACTTGTTAAATATTACTTTTTCATCATCATTTTTAAAATAGACCATCCATTCATCAGGACTGAGCCATATTGCATTAAAATTTTCACTAAATGAACTTGTATTAGCTTCATTTGGTAAAATTAAAGATAATACTTTTCCAGCTTTTGCAAAAAACTCTTTAGATTTTCCTCTTAAATTAATTTTGCTAATTGGTTCTTGTAATGATATTTCAACATCATTTAATTTGTTATCAGTAATTTGTGGATAGTGTGTATCAAGCATTTAATCTTTTATTCTCCTTATCTAAAAATATTGTCTCAGAAACTGTTACGTTGATATTTTTATTTTCCATCGGAATTATTAGTTTTTTACCTTTCATATTTTTACCACTTCTTACTACTGCTAAGGCTATAGATTTGTTAAGATTTGGACTAAAGTAACTTGATGTGACATGCCCTAACATATCAATTGGTTTTGTATTTGTATCTGAAACTATTTGAGCACCTTCCTCTAAAATCTCTTTAGGATCATCCGTTAATAATCCAACTAATTGTTTTCTATCCTCTCTAATAGTATCACTTCTGTATAAAGATCTTTTACCTATAAAATCATATTTTTTTTTGCTTACAATCCAATCCATTTGTAGATCAGACGGAGTCATCGTTCCGTCTGTATCTTGTCCTACAATTATAAAACCTTTTTCAGCTCTTAAAAGGTGCATAGTTTCAGTGCCATAAGGAGTTATATTAAACTCTTGACCAGCAGAAATACATTTTTCCCATAGGGATTTGCCATATTTTGAATCTATATTGATCTCATAGCTAAGCTCACCGGTAAAACTTATTCTCATCACTCTACAATTTACGTTATCAAGTTTTGTATTTTTAAAAGACATATGTGGAAAGTTTTCATCGCTTAAATCTAGTTCAGGAAATATTTTGTTAATTATTTTTTTTGAATTAGGTCCACATACACTTGCTGTTGAATAATGATCAGTTACTGATGTCAGGTAAACATCTAGCTCAGGCCATTCTGTTTGCAAATAATCTTCAAGTTTTCCAAGAACATTAGCTGCGCCGCCAGTAGTAGTGGTCATTAAATAGTGATTTTCAGCTAATCTAGTTGTAACACCATCATCATAAACCATCCCATCTTCATTTAACATCAGTCCATATCTGCATTTTCCAATTGATAATTTTGACCATGCATTTGTATATACTCTATTCAAAAACTCTGATGCATCTGTACCCTGAATATCAATTTTTCCTAAAGTTGAAGCATCCAAAATACCAGCACTATCTCTAGCTGCTTTACTTTCTCTTTGAACGGCATTATGCATAGTCTCGCCTTTTTTTGGATAGTACCAAGGCCTTTTCCATTGACCAACATTTTCAAATTTAGCTTTATTATCAACATGCCAATCGTGAATTGAGGTTTTTCTTACTACCTCAAAAAATTTTCCTACATTTCTGCCAACTATTGTTCCAAAGGTCAAAGGCGTGAAAGGAGGTCTAAAGGTTGTAGTTCCTAATGTACCCATTTTAACTCCAGCTGTATCAGCGATAATTCCTAATGCATGCATATTTGAAAGCTTTCCTTGATCAGTGGCCATACCGGTTGTGGTATATCTTTTAACATGTTCAATAGATCTAAAACCTTCTTTAAGGGCTAATTTAATATCTTTAGCAGTAGAGTCATTTTGAAAATCTATGAAGCATTTAGTTTTACCTAATGGTATTTTATTCGGCAGTAACCAAATATTTCTCTTTTCTTTTTCAATAGAACAATCAACTTTAGTATTTTTATAATCTTGATTATTTATTTCTAAAAAAATATTTATTTTATTAACTGTTTTATCTATAATGGTTTCTAAATCAAAATCTCCATTACATGCACCAACACTTATTTGATCATTATCAATTTCTTTTGGAATAAAAACTTGATCATCATTTTTAAAATCAAGCTTACCACCTGATTGAGTATGCATATGGACCATTGGAGTCCAACCTCCGCTTATACCCAAGCAATCACAATTTAATTTAATTTTATTTCCTATGGTTGTATTGCCATCATCTGATAACTCCATCAGTTCTACTGAATTTATTCTTCTATAGCCAAATGTATTCGTAACAACATGATTAAAGTAAATCTTAATTCCTAGGTTTTGTGCTTGTTTTGCTATTTCAGATTGAGAGTTTTTTCTTAAATCGACTATTAGATTTTTTATTCCCTTTTTATGAAGTGAAATTGCTGTTTCGTATGCACTGTCATTATTTGTAAAGAGAATAATATTTTTACCACATGCAACACCATAATAATCTAAATATTTATTTATAGAGTTTGATAATAATATCCCAGGTCTATCGTTGTTATTAAAAACAAGAGGTCTCTCAATTGCGCCTGTCGCTATGATTACTTTTTTTGCTCTAATTTTCCACAATCTTTGTCTGATTTTATCTTTCTTATCTTTAATTGATAAATGATCTGTTAAATTTTCTCTTGCTAAAAGATAATTATATCCATGATAAGCAGCAATACTTGTTCTTGTCTTAACAGTTAAATTCTCAATTTCTGAAATTTCATTAATTTCTTTTTCTAACCATTTACTAGAGTGCTGATCATCGATTTTAAAACTGTCGTTATTTTGGAAAATAGTTGAACCACCAAGTGTTTTTTTATCATCTACTAATAAGGTTTTTAAATTGCTTTTTGCAGCTATTTTTGCTGATATTATTCCAGATAATCCACCACCAATTACAAGTACATCATAGTGAACATATTTGTGATCATATATATCTGGATCAGGTTCGGTTGGTGATTTTCCAAGTCCAGCAGACATTCTGATTAATGGTTCATAAACTTTTTTCCAAAAACTTTTTGGCCACATAAAAGTTTTATAATAAAAACCTGCTGGTATAAGAGGGGATATTAAATTGTTTATACCTCCAATATCAAACTTTACATTTGGCCAACAATTCTGTGAAAATGCCTCTAAACCATCATATATCTCTAATTCTGTAGCTCTAACATTTGGTTCTGTTAAATCATTTTTGTCACTAATCTGACAAATTGCATTAGGTTCTTCAGAACCACACGACATTATACCTCTAGGTCTATGATATTTAAAACTTCTTCCTATTAAATGAACACCGTTTGCCAATAAAGCAGAGGCAAGTGTGTCACCTTCGTATCCAAAATAATTTTTACCATCATATTTAAATGACACTCTTTTAGTCTCATTTATATATTTAGTTTTATGTACTCTTAAATCTGACATAAATATTTATTTTACTGGTGGTTTTTCACCCATTTTATATACAGAATGTATTCTGTCATTCGAGGTATCTCTTACAACATTAAACCATTTTCTACATCCATGTGAGTGGTTCCATCTTTCAAATTGAACTCCTTTAATATTCTTTCTCATAAAAAGAAATTCAGCCCATTGATCATCACTTAATTCCGTTGGCTGTTTTGGACGAACAATATGTGCTTCACCACCAGATGAAAACTCACTTTGATCTCTTTCACCACAAAAAGGACAATTAATTAAAAACATTATTAGTGTGCGACTGCTGCAGCGCCATGTTCATCTACAAGATCACCACTTACAAATCTATTTAAATTAAACGCTGCATTTAATTTATGTGGTTCATCATTTGCAATAGTGTGAGCGAATAAATCCCCTGAACCTGGTGTTGCTTTAAATCCTCCAGTACCCCATCCACAATTAAAATATAAACCTTTTATATTGGTTTTGCTTATTATTGGACTTGCATCAGGACAAATATCAACAATTCCTCCCCATTGTCTTAACATTTTCATTCGACTAAAAATAGGGTAGAGCTCTAAGATAGCCTTTAATGTATCTTCTACAATATTATGACTACCTCTTTGTGTGTATGAAACATATGAGTCAGTCCCAGCACCAATGACTAGCTCACCTTTGTCTGATTGACTTACATAAGCGTGAACTGCATTAGACATAACAACAGTATCAATAATTGGTTTTACTGGTTCAGATACCAAAGCTTGTAGAGGTTTACTCTCTAGTGGAAGTTTAATACCTGCCATATTTGCAATAACGCTAGAATGACCTGCCGCAACTACTCCTATTTTTTTAGTTTTAATAAAACCTTTTGTAGTTTCTAAACCTTCAACCTTATCACCATTTCTTTTTATTCCTTTAACCTCACAATTTTGAATTATATCAACACCCATTTCATTCGCACCACGTGCATATCCCCAAGCTACAGCATCGTGCCGTGCTGTTCCTGCTCTTCTTTGTAATGTTCCACCTAAAACAGGATATCTTATATCTTGTGATGTATTTATAATTGGACAGAATTTTTTTACTTCATCAGTTTCAAGCCAAACAGCATCAATACCATTTAATCTATTTGCATGTGTTCTTCTTTTTAAATCTCTAACATCTTGTAAATTGTGAGCAAGGTTCATTACACCTCTTTGACTGAACATCACATTATAATTTAATTCTTGAGATAAATTCTCCCAAATTTTCAATGCATGATCATAAAGACCTGCACTTGCATCCCATAAATAGTTTGATCTTATAATTGTAGTATTTCTTCCGGTGTTGCCACCACCAATCCAACCTTTTTCTACGACAGCAATATTTGTTAAGTTATGTTTCTTTGCTAAATAATAAGCAGTAGCAAGACCATGCCCGCCGCCTCCAACTATAACAGCATCATATTCTTTCTTAGGCTCAGGATCACCCCATGCTTGTTGCCAATTCTCATGGTCTGAGAATGCATTTTTGATTAAAGAAAAAATTGAATATTTGTTTTTCATTTTGCCAGAAAATACTTGATTAATATTGAATATTCAATGATTTCAAGTTACACATACAGCCACGGAAGGATGGGTGAGCTGGTTGAAACCAGCGGTTTGCTAAACCGCCGTACGCTTGAAAAGGTGTACCGAGGGTTCGAATCCCTCTCCTTCCGCCATCAATATAATGGGTTGTTTTTGAAAAAATCTTTTAAATATATTGGTTTTTGCGACAATACATATCTGTAGACATTATAATTCTCTAATACTCTTTGGACATAATTTCTGGTCTCTTTAAAAGGTATTAATTCAATCCAATCTATATAATCAGTTTGTTTTTTTTGTGGGTTCTTATTTAATCTTTTCCAATATTTTACTCTCTTGGGTCCTGCATTGTAAGCAGCCATGGAGAAAGGGTAGGATCCATCGTATTCAAGAATTAATCCAGCTATATAAAATGAACCAAGATTTATATTGTACTCAGGGCTTTTAGTTAATTTTGATTTTGAATATGAAAGTTTTGCCTGCTTAGCAACTGTTTTCGCAGTGTATGGCATTAACTGCATTAAACCTTGAGCTCCAACTCTACTATTAGCGCTTGTATCAAACTCACTTTCTTGTCTAATGATGGAAAGTATTAAAGCTGATTCTGGTATTTTTCTTCCACCAACTTTAGTTGGAGTGCTTATAATAGGATAATTATATTTATTGTGAAATCTTTTTTGATACGATGCAATCTTTGCAACTTGGATTGCAAAATCAAATCTACCAATATCTGTTGCTAACTTTGCAGCAAGCACTTCGCTACCTTTATCTATATTATCATTAGCTAAATACCTTAAAATATGCTTAGTGTACTTATCTTTATTAAGTTCATCTAATAAATGGACAGTAGCAACAATTTTATTTCTATAAAAACTTTCAGCATAATTTTTTATCAATTTGCATTAATTCTGATAATTCAAATTTCTCTCTAGGCTTTGCTTTCATGTGAGATAATTGACCATAATATGTTGTTAGATATTTAGATCCAATTACATACCATTTCTTTGAATTTTCTTTGTCTTTTAATTTTTCATAAGTTCTTCCTAACCAATAAGAACCTCTGGATAGACTGATTGGGTAGCTGACATTTTCATAAAATTTAATAAAATGATCTTTTGCTAAAATTGGATCGTTTAAAAAACTTAAAGCTATCCATCCACTTAACCATTCAGCTTCAGCAAGTTCTGGTCCTTTAGACAATGCATTCTTGCTAGTTACTTTATACGCCTCTTCATATCTTTTTTTATAGATTAATTTTCTTGCGATTTTAGATCTTTCACCCCACCATTTATCAGGTCTAACCATATATTCTGTAGTATTTTTTATATTAAATAAAATATCTAATGAGCTATCGAGTCTTCCTCTTTTTACTCTCCATTTTAATCTGTTATAATTTAAACCTGCATCATTTTTTAATTTTGCTGGTACTTTAGATATAGCAGTATCAACACCATATGAATTACTCATAAGTATTTGTCTTGCTGTGTATAAAAGTTGATAATCTTTTGGCAAATATCTTAACATTCTTTTTTAGGTCCCAATGTTTGTTTTCCCAAGCAAGATGATCAGCCCTTTTTACATAATCTTCGGATGTCAAATATTTTTTAAATTTTTTTCTAAAATTAATCAGATCACTTTTTGTTAAATCAGCTCTTATAAATCCTTTTTTTATTAATTGAATTCCTTTTTGCTTATTACCTGATTTAATTAGACTTTCTCCTAAAACCATCTCACCAAAGCCACTTGTGTATGGATGTTTTTCAAACCATTTAATTATTTCTTTAGGTGATTGATTTTTTGTAGATAATTTATGTTCAGCTAAATACTTAACACGACTTAAACGTGGATATGTTTGAACACTTTCAATAAAGCTTTTATAATCATAAAATGTTGCTCTATTACCTGGCGTTAGCAAATGTCGCCATTGTATAAAATTATATATAGACTTAGCTCTAGCTTTTTTCGCTACTTTTAATGCATCTTTCCAGTTACTTTTCTCCATAAAAGCAACTGCTTGTCTTGCGTAATTAAGATCTCTATCACTATAATATTTTGATTTTTTTGTAGTACTTAACCTTTTCTTGTGAACAATAAGAGGTTTATTTTTTGGAATTATTATTCCATCAACTCTTTTGACAACAATTTCTGTTTCTTTTTCTAGTTCTTTTAAAAGCTCTAATTGATCCTCTGATACATATGTTCCTGGTTTAAATTTTGGTATTATAATTCCCGAAATATATTTGTCTTTTTTTTCCTTCGCTAAATTAGGTTTTGGCTTTGGAGTTATTAAATTCTCACAAAATGCCGATTGAATACTGAACAAAAAGAAGATAATTGTAGTACAGATTTTAAATGATTTTTTCTTCATTTTTAAAATAAACGACAACTTATGATATAAATAATTATGTTTAAAGGTTCAAATGTTGCTTTAGTTACACCGTTCAAGGATAACAAATTAGATGAAGAAAGTTATATAAAGTTAATTAACTTTCATCTGGAAAATGGCACGAATGGACTAGTTCCTGC
Organism: uncultured Pelagibacteraceae bacterium; assembly: GCA_902574735.1. GTDB lineage: Bacteria > Pseudomonadota > Alphaproteobacteria > Pelagibacterales > Pelagibacteraceae > Pelagibacter. The sequence continues at coordinate 63,505 of CACGOY010000001.1, read as the reverse complement.
TGGTACAACAGGTGAATCTCCAACCTTAAGTCATAAAGAACATGAAAAAGTTATCGAACTTTGTATAAATGAAGCAAAAGGAAAAATACCAGTTATTGCAGGAACTGGATCTAATTCAACTGAAGAAGCAATAAATCTTACAAAGCACGCGGAAAAAGCTGGTGCTGATGGTGCATTAGTAGTTACACCATATTATAACAAGCCTACTCAAGAGGGTTTATATCAACACTACAAAGCCATTAACGATAACTGTGGAATACCTATAATTGTTTATAATATTCCAGGAAGATCTGTAATTGATGTTTCAGTTGATACTATGGCGAGAATGTTTGAACTTAAAAATATTGCTGGAGTAAAAGATGCAACTGGGATTCTTGAAAGAGTCGACCAACACAAAAATAAAATGGGATCGGAATTTATACAGCTAACAGGAGAGGATGGTTTAGCTTTTGAATACAACAAAAGAGGAGGAGTTGGATGTATTTCTGTCACGGCCAATGTTGCCCCTAAACTTTGTTCTGAGATGCAATCATTATCTACTTCTGGAGATCAAGATAAAATTAGTCAAGCAGAGAAAATTGATGCCTCATTACAACCTCTTCACAAGTCACTTTTTATTGAAAGCAATCCATCACCTGTAAAATATGCTGCTAAACTATTAAACTTATGTGATGATGCTGTAAGATTACCACTAGTTAAAGTTATGGATACTACCAAACAAGAGGTAGAGAAGGCACTTAAAATCGCAAAATTAATTAATGAATAAAAAAACCTTAAGTGGTTTAAAAATCATAACATTAAATAGAAAAGCTTCTTTTAATTATTTCTTTAAAGAACTCTTTGAGGCTGGAATTGTATTAAGAGGATCTGAAATAAAATCTATTAGAGACGGTAAAGTTAATATTGCAGATTCATATGCTGTTGAAAAAGATGGTGAAATTTATTTAATTAATTCTCATATTCCTATTTATAAACAAGCTAGTTATTCAAATCATAACCCATATTCTGAAAGAAAATTATTATTAAATAAAAAGGAAATTAATAAATTGATTGGTCGAATTAATGAAGAAGGATTTACATTGGTTCCCACAAAAATGTATTTTAAAAAGGGAAAAGCAAAGCTAGAAATTGCTGTTGCAAAGGGAAAAAAACAGCATGATAAACGAAATACAAAAAAAACTAGAGATTGGAACCGTGAAAAAGCAAGGTACTTTAGAAAATCGAGCTAATTATGTGTATTTAGCACTAGGTTCGAATCTTGGAAATAAAATTAGCAATTTAATTAAAACCCAACAATTAATCATAGAGAGTAACATTCAAATTTTGAAATCTTCAAGCTTTTATAAAACTGAGTCTTGGCCTAACAAAAAATTTCCTTTTTACGTAAACTCAGTGATATTGGTGAAAACGTCTTTTAGTCCTATTAAATTATTTAACATCATTAAATCAATAGAAATAAAGATTGGTAGAAAAAAAGCTATAAAAAATCATCCTAGAGTTTGTGATATTGATATTATTGATTTTAACGGGAAAGTTTATAATTTAGAAAAAAATAATCAAAACCTTTCAATCCCGCATAAGTCAATGCATTTAAGGAATTTTGTTTTATTTCCACTATTTGAAATATCAAAAAACTGGTCTCATCCAATTTTAAAAAGAAATATTAAAGATTTAATATTTTCTTTGCTCACAGACGAACTAAGAACTATTAAATTAATCTAAAAAAATGATATAGTATAAATATGATTAATTCTGAAGATCTCATTAATAAGGTTAAATCTTATAACAAATTTCTAAATCCTGATGCATTATCAAAGGCTTATGAATTCGCCTTGAAGGCGCATAAAAACCAAAAAAGACATTCTGGCGATCCATACGTTATTCATCCAGTTGCAGTGGCTAATATATTAACAGATTTAAAACTTGATAGTGCTACAATAGCAACTGGTTTGTTACATGATACCATAGAGGATACTCATGCTACTTACAAAACTATAGAAGAAGAGTTTGGTAAAGAAGTTGCAGATCTTGTTGATGGTGTAACTAAGATTTCCGAGTTTGAAAATCAGGCCATATCAAATTCAAAAGCTGAAAATTTCAGAAAGCTTATTCTAGCTACTTCTAAAGATATAAGAGTTTTATTAGTAAAACTCGCTGACAGATTACATAATATGAGAACGTTAAAAGCAATCGATAAAATTGAAAAACGTCAAAGAATAGCAAAAGAAACTATGGAGATTTATTCACCGTTAGCAGATAGAATGGGTATGAATAGAATAAGAGATGAACTTGAGGATTTATCTTTTGAGGTTTTGAATCCAGAGGCAAGAAAATTAATTAAAGATAGATTAAACCAAATCAAAGATAGCAATTTAGTTAATTATAATAATGTATTGTCTGAATTTGAAAATTTATTAAATGAAAATAATTTAAAATTTAAAATATTTAGTAGAGAGAAAACACCCTTTTCAATATGGAGAAAAATTCAAAAGAAAAGAACTTCATTAGAGCAAATAACTGACATTATTGGTTTTAGAATTATACTTGATGATGTTGAAAACTGTTACAGATGTTTAGGAGCTTTACACAGTAAATGGAACTGCATACCAGGTAAATTTAAAGATTACATATCATCACCAAAAATTAACAACTATAAATCTATTCATACTGCAATCATTGGTCCCAATCAAAGACCAATTGAAATACAATTAAGAACAAGTCAAATGCACGAATTTGCGCAAAGAGGTATAGCATCACATTGGAAATATAAATCATCAGAAAAATTTAATTCACTTACATGGAAAGAGTATGATTGGTTAGCAGATCTTGTCGAGATAATTGATAAAAATGAAAATCCAGAACATTATTATGAATATACAAAACTACAAATGTTCCAAGAAAATGTATTTTGTTTTACTCCAAAGGGATCTGTTATTAAACTACCAAAAAATGCAACACCAATTGATTTTGCATATGCTGTACATACTCAAGTTGGTGATACAGCGGTAGGATGTGAAGTAAATGGTAATGAGCAAGCTTTGCAATCTGTACTTAGAAATGGAGATGTCGTTAAAATTATAACATCTAAAAAAGTTTCTCCATCATTGCATTGGTTAACTAGTACTAAAACAGGTAAGGCTAGGGCAGCAATACGAAGATATTGGCAATATAGAGAAAACACAAAACCTTTAAAACAGAAAAGATATAATACTACACTGTGGATTTCCTTAGAAGATGAGCCAGGTAAATTAGGTGATGTGACAACTATGATAGGTATTAATAATGTTAATATTTCAAGTGTCGAAATGGTGGAGAAGACAAAAAAAAATATTAATTTTAGATTTAATTTAATAATCCATGATTTGAAAAACTTTACAAAACTTATTAGTGAACTAAAACAGAAAGATTACAATTTTAAAATTATAAGACATAAGAACAAAAAATATGCTTTCTTTAAAAGACTCTTTAGCGGTTTTAAGAAAAACTAATGCTCTTTTAGAAGGTCATTTTGTATTATCTTCAGGTCTTCATTCACCAAAATATGTACAATGCGCAAAACTTCTAAGCTATCCACATCTATCAAAAAATTTCTGTAATTCATTAAGTAAAAAAATTAAAAAAAATTTTAAAAAATTTGACCTTATACTTGCACCAGCTATGGGTGGCATTGTTATAGGATTTGAAATAGGAAGAATACTTAAAAAGGAAACAATTTTTTGTGAGAGAGTAGAGGGGAAATTCAAATTACGAAGAGGTTTTGATATAAAAAAAAATTCAAAAGTTTTGATAATTGAAGATGTCATAACAACAGGAAAATCGAGTTTAGAATGTTTTAAACTTATTAAAAAAAAAAAGGCTAAAGTTGTAGGTTATGCATGTTTGATAAATAGATCAAATAAGAAAACATTAAAAATTAAAAAAGGAAAAATCATATCTCAGATTAAATTAGATGTTCCTACATACAGTAAAAAAAATTTACCAAATTTTCTAAAAAAAATTCCTATCACAAAACCAGGAAGTAGATTTTTGAGATGAGTATAAGATTAGGTGTAAATATTGATCACGTAGCAACTTTAAGGAATGCAAGAGGTGAAAAACATCCTGATCCATACTCGGCAGCACTATCAGCCTTAAAATATGGAGCTGATTCAATTACAATTCATTTGAGGGAGGATAGAAGACACATAAATGACATTGATTTGAAAAAAATTACAAAAAATAAAAAAATACCAACTAATTTAGAAATGGCTGCAAACGAAGAAATGTTGAAAATTGCAATCAAATCAAAACCTAACTTTGTTTGCATAGTTCCTGAAAAACGACAAGAAATAACGACTGAGGGTGGATTAAATCTAAAAAAAAATTTTAAAAAAATTAAGAGAATTATTCAAAAATTGAATAATTCTAAAATTCGTACAAGTCTTTTTATTGATCCAAATATTGGAGATATAAAGTTTTCTAAAAAAATCGGCACACACTGTGTTGAATTACACACTGGTAAATTATCTTTTAAAGTTAAAAATAAAATAAATTATTTTAATGAACTCAAAAAAATTAAAAAATGTTCAGAATTAGCAAATAAGTTTAATATTGAAGTACATGCTGGTCATGGCATGGATTATAAAACAGCAAAAATATTAAAAAAAATCAAATTTATTAAAGAATTTAATATTGGTCATTTTATTATTGGGGAGTCAGTTTTGTTTGGAATGAATAAAGTAATTAAAAATTTTAAGAAAATAATTAGATAACATGAATATCATAGGAAACGGTGTTGATATTGTTGAAAATAAAAGAATTAATAAATTAATCGACGATAAGAAATTTATCAAAAGAGTTTTTACAAACAAAGAAATAAGATTTTCAAAAAATACAAAAAATAAAACGAATTATTATGCAAAAAGATTTGCGGCTAAAGAGGCATTCGTTAAAGCTTTAGGCACTGGTTTTAGAAATAATATAAATTTTTCAGATATAGAGGTAATAAATAATAAATTAGGAAAACCTAAAATAAATATTTCTAAAAAGGTAAGAACTTTTATAAAAAAAAAATTTAAATTAGATAAACCAAAAATTTATGTTTCATTATCCGACGAAAATAAGCATTCTATTGCTTACGTAATACTTGAAAACACTTAATGAAAAAATTTATAATAGATAATACTAAAACTCTTATTTTTGCATTAATAATTGCAGTTTTTATTAGGTCAATTCTTATACAACCTTTTTATATACCATCTTCTTCTATGGAACCTAATTTACTTGTGGGAGACAGATTATTTGTGACAAAATTTTCATATGGATATAGTAAACATTCTTTTCCTTTTAGCCCACCTATATTAAATGGGCGTGTATTAAGTGATAATCCAGAAAGAGGAGATGTTGTTGTCTTTAAAACTCCTGCTGATAACAGAACTGACTATATTAAAAGATTAATAGGATTACCAGGTGATGTTTTACAGTTTATCGATGGAGATCTGTATTTAAATAATAATCAAATAGTTAAAACCATAAAGAATAAAAATGATTATTTATTTTGTGGAAACAATGAAATAAGTGTTTCAACATACGAGGAAAAATTACCAAATGGAAAAAAATATTTTGCATCATATAGAAATGACATATCCTTTAAAAATTCTGACAAATTTATAGTCCCAAAAGATCATTATTTTTTTTTAGGTGACAATAGAGATTGTTCAAAAGATAGTCGATTTTTATCTGAAGTTGGTTATGTGCATAAAAATAATTTAGTTGGTAAAGCACAAATATTGTTTTTTTCTTCTGATCCGAGAAAAGGTAGTATTTTTTTGATTTGGAAATGGAACGAAATAATGAGATTCAGCAGATTATTTAAAAAAATTAAATAGTGAAAAGCAAATTTAAAAATTTAGAAAATAGAATAAATTATGTATTTAAAAATAAGGTTTTTTTAATAACTGCATTCACACATAAAAGTTCAGACTCTGAAAATAATTACGAGAGACTAGAATTTCTTGGTGATAGAGTTTTAGGAATAGTAATTTCAAAAAAATTACTTGAATTATATCCAAATGAAAAAGTTGGTAGTCTTGATAAAAAATTTGCATCTTTAGTAAATAAAAATATGTGTCTAGAAATTGGTAAAAAATTGAAAATAGATAATTTTATAAATATTGGAAAGGATAAAAGCAGAAAACAAATTGAAAATAAAATAATTTCAGATTGTTGTGAGGCATTGATAGGTGCAATTTTTTTAGATTCAAATTTGGATCAAGCAAAAAAATTTATACTAAACAATTGGAGCACTCATTTGAAATCTTCTTTTGATAATGTTGTGGACGCAAAAACCAAATTACAAGAATATTCACTTAAAAAATTCAAAACTCTTCCTAGTTACAAACTAATATCGAATACAGGCCCTAGACATAAACCAACTTTTAAAGTTGGAGTAAAAATTAGTAACACAAATTATATTTTTTCTACTGGATCTTCTAAACAAAAAGCAGAGCAATCTGCTGCAAATGAATTACTAAAATCACTTAATAAAAAATGAATTGGCAGGATACAGGTTTTTTACTTTCAAAAAATAAGTATAGTGAAAATAATTCTATAGCAGAATTTTATACCAAAAATCATGGAAAAGTTACTGGTGTAATTTACGGATCCACATCAAAGAAAATAAAAAACTACTTATTAATAGGTAATAAATTTCATTTGAACTTTAATTCTAAGAATGACTCGAAGGTTGGTTACTTTAAATTAGAGATTGACCAAGTAGTTACACCATTATTTATGGACGATAAAAATAAATTATTATCTATTTCCTATGCAATGAGTTTAATTAAATTATTAACTGTTGAGGATCAACAAAATAAAAATGTTTTTTATCTTACTGACAATTTAAAAAATATATTAAATCATAACAAATGGCTTTTAGAATTTATTTTTTGGGAGCTTAGTTTTTACAAATGTGTTGGTTATGATATTGAATTTAAAGATTATGTGAGTGAAGAAATTGGATCTAATGGTAACAAAAAATATTTTGTAAAATCTACAAAAAAAAATGTTCCAAACTTCCTAATTGATAAAAATTTTGAAATCGATAACTATAATGAGTTATTGATCGGCTTTAAAATTGTAGGTGATTATTTAGAAAAAACTATACTTAAAACAATTGGCATAAACTATCCAAGTTCAAGATCTAACCTATATACATCTATTAAAAATCTAAGTTTATTTGATCAGCAAAATATGAAATTATAGCGTTTGATCCAGCTCTTTTAAATGCCATAAGAGTTTCATAAATGACGTTATCGTCTATTATTCCTTGTTTAATACCATTAGCTATAAGACTGTACTCTCCTGAAACTTGATACGCTAAAACTGGAATTTTAAAATGTTCTTTAACGTTTTTAATTATATCTAGATAAGGTAAACCTGGTTTTACCATTACCATATCTGCACCTTCTTTAATATCGATTGAAACTTCTCTTAATGCTTCATTGGTATTTTTAAAGTCCATTTGATAAGTTTTCTTATCTCCTCTTAAAGCACCTTTTGATCCTACAGCATCTCTAAATGGTCCATAGAAACTTGATGCATATTTTACAGCATAAGAAATTATCTGAACATCTTCAAATTTGTTTTTATCTAACTCTTTTCTTATTTTTCCAATTCTTCCATCCATCATATCTGATGGTGCTATTACATCACAGCCCATTGATGCTTGTAATAGTGATTGTTTAACTAAAACATTTATTGTTTCATCATTAACAATTTTACTATTTTTTAACAATCCGTCATGACCGTGAGAAGTATATGGATCAAGAGCAACATCACACATTATACCAATTTCATTTTTATATCTTTTTTTAATGTATCTAATAGCCTTACATACTAAATTATTTTCGTTTAATGCTTCAGAGCCTAATGGATTTTTTAACTTAATTTTTGTTTGAGGAAAAAGTGCAACCATAGGAATTTTTTTTTTAATTGATTTGTCTATTATCTTTGAAAGTCTATCTATTGAATATCTATAAATATTAGGCATAGATTTAATAGGAATTTTTTGGTTAGAGCCATCTGTTAAAAAAATTGGAAGAATCAGATCGTTATAAGAAAGACTATTTTCCTGTACAAGCCTACGTGACCAACTATTTTTTCTTGATCTTCTCATCCTTAAATTTGGATATTTTCCTGTGACAATCATTATTAATTATATGTATGATGCGACAAAAGTTATATGTTATATATAAAATAATAAAGTATTTATTTAGCGCATGAACAATGTATCTTATCTTAAAGAAGTAAAAAAAAGTAATTCTAATAGTGATTTTCACTTACAAGACGTAAGTTTTGACATTGAAAAATTACAAGCTGCTTGTGATGAAGTATTGAACATGAAAGGCTTTGACACAAGTTTAGGAATACCCCACTTTGCAGGTATATCATTAAATCAAATACCAGGCGACCCTGACTCAATTAAAGGAAGCAAGGTTAGAGGAGTATACTGGACAAAGCCAGATTCAACTGGGAAAGAAGTTAGCCGTGATGTTGCAATAGAGGAAGAAAAATATACTGAATTTGTAAAAGATTTCGAACACACTTATTTCAAAGAAGTTTACGATGTATTAAGCAAAAGATACAAACTTGGGAGAATGAGATTATTGTTAAAAGAACCTCGATCAACTTTAAGTTGGCATAGAGACCCAGAGCCAAGACTGCATATACCAATATATACTAATCCTGGTGCAATTATGGTTGTTGATAAAGTTGCTCAACACATGCCTGCTGATGGTTCTGTCTGGATTACAAACAATACAAAGTATCATAATGCTTTTAACGGAGGTGAAGAAAATAGAGTTCACCTAGTTGCATGCGTTTTAGATTACAAATTTAATTAGTTTGAAAAAAATTTATATTGCTTCAGATCATGCAGGTTATTCTCTTAAAAACTTCATTTTTGAAAAACTTAAAACAAAATTTGATATTATGGATTTAGGAACTAACAAGAAATCTGTTTCAGTAAATTATCCAACATATGCACATAAGTTGAGCAAAATGGTGTCAAAAAAAAAATCTAATGTTGGTATATTGATTTGTGGTTCAGGATTAGGAATGTCTATGGCTGCAAATAGACATAAGAAGATCAGAGCTGCATTATGTTATTCCATTAAAAATGCGAAATTATCAAGATTGCATAATGATGCAAATGTTATTACATTAGGTGAAAGACTAACTAATAAAAGTTTAGCAATGAAATGTGTTAACACCTTTTTAAAAACTAATTTTGAAGGGGGAAGACACTTAAAAAGAGTTAAAAGGATTTAATATGTCTAGTGAAAGTAAATATATAAATAATCAATACCAAGATTTTTTTGAAAAAAGTTTAAAACAAAGTGATCCAGATATTTATAAAGCAATTAATGATGAATTGATAAGACAACAAAATCATATTGAATTAATTGCATCCGAGAATATAGTTTCACAAGCAGTACTTGAAGCACAAGGTTCTGTTTTAACAAACAAATATGCTGAAGGTTATCCAGGAAAAAGATACTATAATGGATGTGAGCATGTAGATGTAGCTGAGGAATTGGCAATAGAAAGATTAAAAAAACTTTTTAATTGTAAATTTGCAAATGCACAACCCCACTCTGGAGCTCAGGCTAATGGTGCTGTATTTTTAGCTCTACTAAAACCAGGCGATACGTTCATGGGAATGAGTTTAAATTCTGGTGGACATATTACACATGGACTAAAAATATCTATGTCGGGAAAATGGTTTAATGCAATTGGATACGATGTTGATAAACAATCTGAATTGATTGATTATGATAATGTTGAGAAATTAGCTTTAGAACATAAACCTAAATTGATTATTGCTGGTGGTAGTGCTTATTCACGAGTAATTGACTTTAAAAGATTTAGAGAAATAGCTGATAAAATTGGTGCTTATTTCATGGTTGATATGGCACATTTTTCAGGTTTGGTTGCTGGTAAAGGGTATCCAAATCCAGTTGACCATGCTCATGTTGTTACATCAACCACGCATAAGGTATTTAGAAGTGCGAGGGGTGGTATAATTTTAACTAATCACGAGGATCTTGCAAAAAAATTCAATACTGCAGTTTTCCCAGGTTACCAAGGTGGTCCATTAATGCATATTATTGCTGCTAAAGCCGTAGGATTTAAAGAGGCTCTAAAACCAGAGTTCCAAGATTATATAAAAGAAGTTTTAGCAAATGCTAAAATATTAGCCGAAACTTTAAAAAATAACGGTTTTAAAATTTATTCAGGTGGTACTGATACACATCTGATGTTAGTTGATCTTAGACCATTTAATGTGAAAGGTAATCTTGCAGCTGAAAGTTTATCTCGAGCAAATATTACTTGTAACAAAAATGGAATACCTTTTGATACGGAAAGTCCAATGGTTACGTCTGGTATAAGGTTAGGCTCACAAGCAGCAACAACAAGAGGATTTGGATTAAATGAATTTAAATTAGTTGGTGAATTAATAACAAAAGTTATTAAGGGTTTATCAGATAATCCAAATGATAATTCAAAAATTGAAGAAGAGGTTAGAAAAGAAGTTGTAGATTTATGTTCGAATTTTCCTATATATAAACACTTAGGATAATTAAAACATGATATGCCCATGCAGACAAAGAGGGGACACCTCAGTAGTTGATTCACGACCTACAGAAGATGGTACAGCTATTAGACGACGTAGATTATGTGTATGCGGTAAAAGGTTCACTACTTTCGAGAGAATTCAATTTAGAGAGTTAACTGTAGTAAAAAAAAATGGAAGAAAATCTTCATTTGATAGAGAAAAATTATCTAAATCTATTTATGTAGCTTTAAAGAAAAGACCAATAGATACAGAAACTGCTGAAAAATTCATTTCTAAAATATCCAGATCACTTGAAGAACTAGGTCAGAGTGAAATATCTTCTAACACAATTGGGACTATGGTTATGGAGGGATTAAAAGATCTAGATCCAGTTGCTTATGTAAGATTTGCATCTGTTTATAGAAATTTTAGAGAAGAAAAAGATTTTGTTCAATTTGTAGATAAAATTGATGTCTACAAAAAAAGATAACTTTCAATTATCTGACAAAAAATTAATGAAGCTTGCAATTAGTCTTGCTGAAAATCAAAAATATTTTACAGGCACAAACCCCTCTGTTGGATGTGTTATTACTAGAAACAATAAAATAATTTCATATGGTGTAACAGGTAAAAATGGAAGACCTCATGCGGAAATAAATGCAATTAATAAAAATAAATCTAAAGATTTATATAATTCATCCATGTATGTGTCACTAGAACCATGTACTCACTATGGGAAAACTCCACCTTGTACGAATACTTTGATTAAAAAAAAATTTAAAAAAGTTTTTTTTTCACATACAGATGAAGATAAGAGAACAAAAAATACTGCTAAGAATATATTAGAAAAACATAAAATAAATGTAAAAAATAATTTTATAAATAATAAAACCAAAAAATTGTATTTTGAATATGATTTTATAAGAAAAAATAATTTCCCTTATGTAATTGGAAAACTTGCGATTTCACAGAATAATAGAATCTATAGAGATAAAACACCTATATCCAATCTCTATTCAAAAGACATCACGCATATCCTAAGGTATAGGTGCCAAGCATTGTTGACATCTTATGTGACTATTAATAATGATAATCCTAAATTAACTTGCAGACTAAACGGTTTAGAAAAATGTTCACCAACTATTGTGATTATTGATAAAGATTTAAAAATTAAATCATCTTCAAAAATATTTAAAAATAAAGACTTAAAAAAAATAATATTTTCTAAAAGCAATAATAAAGATAAAATTAAAAAATTAAGGCATACTAATACAGAAATATTTAATATTAGAACTTTAAGTAAAGAATTTGATTTGAAATATGTTCTTAGCATTCTTCACAAGAAAAACCTACATCAAATATTAATTGAATGCGGACCAACTCTTTTAGAAAATTTTATTAACAATGGTCTAGTAAATGAATTTTATCTTTTTAAGTCAAATAAAAGCATCAAAATTAAAGATACGATTTATGTAAAAAAACTTTTAAAAATTTTAAATACAAATTATAAAAAAAATAAAATTAATACTTTTATAGATAAAGATAAACTTACCTATTTTAATTAATATGTTTAATGGAATAATATTCAATCAAGGAAAAATAACTAAAATTGTTAAAAGGGATAAAGGTATTAATATTTTTATTAAATCCTCAATTAAAGTTAATAATAAAAATCTTGGAATATCTGTTGCTTGTGATGGTGTTTGTCTAACACTAATTTCATACAAAAATAAAACTTTAGAATTTTATCTTTCTAATGAAACTATTATGAAATCTAAGTTTAAAAATATTAAATTAGGATCAATTATAAATTTAGAACTTCCTCTTAAATATAAACAAAATATATCTGGTCATATTTGCCAAGGTCACGTTGATACAGTCTCAAAAATAATGTCGATTAGAAAAATTGATAAATCAAAAATTTATGAATTTAAAATTGAGAGTAAATTTAAGAAATTTTTAGTTGAAAAAGCATCAATATTAATCAATGGTGTTTCTTTAACAATTGCAAAAATAAAAAAAAATTCATTTCAAATTTGGGTTATTCCTCACACATTAAAGTTAACTAATTTATATTATTTAAAAAAAAATGATTTAGTTAATATTGAGATAGATATTCTATCAAAATATGTAAAAAAATTTTTAAATGAAAACAAATAAATTCAGTAACATTGAAAAAATTATTTCTATCTCAAAAAAGGGAGGTATGTATATTTTGGTTGACGATGAAAATAGAGAGAATGAGGGAGATTTAGTTTTCTCCGCATCAGATGTTGATTACAAGAAAATAAATTTTATGGCTAAGTATGGAAGAGGATTAATCTGCTTAACATTAAATAATATACATGCAAAAAAATTGGGACTTAGTTATATGGCACCTGTTAATCAATCTAGAAATAAAACAGCTTTTACAGTTTCTATTGAAGCAAAAAAAGGAATAACAACAGGTATATCAGCAAAAGATCGCGCTAAAACAATTAAAGTTGCTACTAAAAAAAATCCCAATAAAAAAGATATAGTTTCCCCCGGACATGTATTTCCAATTATTGCTCGAGACGGAGGAGTTCTTGTAAGAGCAGGCCATACTGAGGCATCCGTAGATATAGCTAAACTGTCAAATAAACTTCCAGCTGCTGTTATATGTGAAATTATGAATGAGGATGGAACTATGGCAAAAGGTGAAGATTTATTTAAATTTGCAAAAAAGCATAAACTTGCAATTGCAAAAATCGATGATTTGATCTCATTTAGATTAAAAAAAGAAAAGTTAATTAAATTAAAAAATACATCGAGTATAGTTGTACAAAATCAAAAATATATTATTAAAGTATTTGAAAGTGTTTTAGATGGATCGGAACATTTTGCATTATTAAAAGGAAAAATTAATTTAAACTCTACACCAAGAGTTAGAGTTATTTCATCCAACGTGGTTCAAAATTATTTAATTAATCAAAAATTACCAAATTCATTTAATAAAACATTATCTTACTTTAAAAAATATAATAACTGTGTTTTGGTTTTTATAAGAGATCCAAATTTAAAATCTGTCTCACAAACTCTTAAACAATATAAATCTAAGGAATTTTATAAAAAAGGGTTTGATAAACTCATTAAAAATTATGGTATAGGTGCGCAAATAATTAAAAGTCTTAAAATAAAAAATATGATTTTAGTAACAAGATCAACCAAAAAGGTTGTTGGTTTAGAAGGATATGGAATTAGAATACAAAAACAAGAAATAATAAAATGAAAAAGAAAATATTAGTCATTATCGCAGATTATTATAAAGATATTTCAAATGATTTATTGAAAAGCACTTTAAATAATTTAAACAAAAAACATTATTCTATTAAGATTCTTAAAGTACCTGGAGTATTTGAGATACCAGTAACTATTTCAAGAAATATACATAAATACAATGGTTTCATTGCTTTAGGTTGTGTAATTAAAGGACAAACGCCACACTTTGATTTTATTTCTCAATCTGCAACAGATGCGATAATGAAATTATCCATAAGTTCAAAAAAACCAATTGGAAACGGCATTATTACTTGCCTTAATAAAAAGCAAGCTATTGCAAGAGGGAAAAAAGGACTAGAAGCTTCTGAAGCTGTAAAAGTTGTGTTAACCAATAAATAAATGTCAATAATTTATAGTCCTAAAAATAACCCAAGGGTAATAATTATTCAAAAATTATATGGTCAATTTTTTAATAAAGAAGAAAAATTAGCTTTTCCAAAACACAGATTTAAAAAATTTATTAAAGACGTAGTGAATGGTACATTAGAAAGAGATGAAGTAATTACAGATGAGATTAATAATCATTTAAACACTGATCTTAATATGATTAGATTAGACAAAGTATTTCAAGTAATAATAAAAAGTGCAATTTTTGAATTTTTATATAAGCCAAGAACCTCAACTAAAATTATTATTAAGGAATACTTAAAAGCTTCAAATTTTTTTATAGATATTTCTCAAACAAAATATCTTAACGCTTTGCTTGATAAGATTTCTAAAAAAGTGCGATCACCTAATGGATGATGATAAAATAATATCAAAATATTTAAAATATCTAGCCGCTAATAATCCTAGTTCTCTTAAGCTAAATGATGATGTTTTTTTTGATAAAAAGAAACGTCTTGTCGTATCAACAGATACATATAATGAAAAAATTCACTTTAAAAATACTAAAAAACCAGATTTAATAATAAAAAAAATTATTCGTTCCTCTATATCCGATTTAATTTGCAAAGGTGTTAAACCTAAATATATTTTTTTATCAGCTTCAATAAATAATAGGTTGTCTAATCAACCTAATTTTTTATTAATTGTGAAATCTTTAAAAGAAGAATTAAAAAAATATAAACTATTACTTAGTGGTGGAGACACAACATATTCTAGAACCACATCATTCACAGTTACTGTAATTGGTTTTGCAACAAAAATTGTAAAAAGAAATAATTCAGATATTGGTGATGCGATTTTTGTTACTGGTAATATAGGTGATGCCTATGCTGGATTAAAAATTATAAATAAAAAAATTAAATCTATTAAAAGTTTAGAAAATTATTTTATAAAAAAATATTATATCCCTGATATTGCTTTCAAAATACACAAATATATGCCTTCAATTGCATCTTCATCTATTGATATATCTGATGGCCTTATTTTAGATCTTGAAAGAATGATTAATAATCAAAATTTAGGATATATTTTATCAATTAAAGATATTCCAATATCTAAAAATCTTCAAAAATTAATATGGTTAAATAATTTTCAAAAGAAAAATTTTGTTTCTAATGGTGATGATTACCAAGTACTTTTTACATCTCCTTTAAAGAAAGTTGAGCAAATAAAAAAATTATCTAAAAGAATCAATATAAAAATTACAAAAATAGGTACTATTACGAATAAGCCCAATCAAATTATAAATACTAATGGAAATTATTTAAAAAGTATTAAAAATAAAGGTTATTTGCATAAGTTTAAATAAGTTAAATATTGCCTTTTAGCTTTATTTTTGTAATGTCCGCTTTTTAAAAAACAAACCAAAAGAATTTTAAGGAAATTATGAACTCATCTATCGAAACAATATTACTGTATACAATTTTTGCTGGTTTACTCTCTATAGTCTATGGATTTGTAACTGGTTCAAATATTTTAAAATCAAGTGCAGGAAATAGCAAAATGCAAGAAATTGCTTCTGCTATACAAATTGGGGCAAAAGCATATTTAAATAGACAATATAAAACTATAGCTATAGTTGGAGTAGTTGTTTTAGTAATAATTAGTTTCGCTTTTTCAATATTAGTGGGGATTGGTTATTTAATTGGTGCAGCTTTATCTGGGATAGCAGGATACGTAGGTATGCTTGTATCAGTACAAGCGAACGTCAGAACAGCGGAGGCCTCAAGAAAAGGCTTAGCAGAGGGTTTGTCGGTTGCTTTTAAGTCTGGTGCAATAACTGGTATGTTGGTTGCTGGTTTAGCTTTATTATCAATTGCAGTTTATTATTACATACTTCTAAAGTCTGGTGTTGATGAAAGAGAAATCGTTAATGCTTTAGTTGCTTTAGGATTTGGTGCTTCATTAATTTCTATCTTTGCGAGATTAGGTGGTGGAATTTTTACAAAAGGAGCAGATGTTGGAGCTGATTTAGTTGGAAAAGTTGAAGCAGGTATTCCTGAGGATGATCCAAGAAATCCAGCTGTTATTGCAGATAACGTTGGAGATAATGTTGGTGATTGTGCCGGTATGGCTGCCGATTTATTTGAGACTTATGCCGTTACAATTGTAGCTACAATGGTCTTATCATCTATTTTTTTTCAATCAGATATTAGTATGATGATATACCCTTTAACAATCGGTGGAGCATGTATAATTACTTCAATTATCGGTACATTCTTTGTAAAATTAGGAAATTCAAAAAATGTTATGAATGCTTTATATAAAGGTTTTATAGCAACAGCAATTTTATCTCTAGTAGTATTATATCCGGTTACAGATTATGTGATTGGTTTAGATGCCAATTATAGCTTTGGCGAAACTACATTTACAGGAATGAGTTTATATTATTGTGGCGTTGTTGGTTTAATTATAACTGGATTGCTCATATGGATTACTGAATATTACACAGGTACAGATTATCGTCCCGTAAAGACTGTAGCAGCATCTTCAACAACCGGTCATGGTACAAATGTTATTCAGGGTTTAGCTATTTCTATGGAAGCAACAGCTGTACCAGCATTAATAATTGTTGCTGGAATACTGATAACAAATGCTATTGCTGGTTTATTTGGTATTGCTATTGCTGTAACAACAATGCTTGCATTAGCAGGAATGGTTGTAGCACTTGATGCATATGGTCCAGTTACAGATAACGCTGGAGGAATTGCAGAAATGTCAAATCTACCAAAAAATGTTAGAAAAACCACAGATGCATTAGATGCGGTGGGTAATACAACAAAAGCCGTAACTAAAGGATATGCTATTGGATCTGCTGGTTTAGGCGCTTTGGTTTTGTTTGCTGCATACACAGAGGATATTAAGTATTTTTCACAAGAGGCTGGTTCAAAGCTAGAGGGAATAGTTGTCTCTTTTGATTTATCAAATCCATTTGTAGTTGTTGGTTTATTAATTGGTGGAATGCTTCCATATTTATTTGGTTCAATGGGAATGCAAGCAGTTGGTAGAGCAGGTGGTGCTGTTGTAATTGAGGTTAGAAGACAATTTAAAAAAATTCCTGGAATAATGAAACGTAAAGCAAAACCAGATTATGGTAGACTTGTTGATTTATTAACTAAAGCAGCAATTAATGAAATGGTGATACCTTCATTGTTGCCAGTTTTATCTCCAATTGTTTTATATATAATAATTTTACCAATAGGCGGTCAAGTCGCTGCTTTATCTTCAGTTGGAGCAATGCTGCTTGGAGTAATTATAACTGGATTATTCGTTGCTGTTTCTATGACTGCAGGTGGTGGAGCTTGGGATAATGCAAAGAAATACATAGAAGATGGGAAATTCGGCGGTAAAGGATCTGAGGCTCATAAAGCTGCAGTCACAGGTGACACAGTTGGAGACCCATACAAAGATACAGCTGGTCCAGCTGTAAATCCAATGATTAAAATTACAAATATTGTTGCTTTATTGCTGCTAGCAGTAATCGCTGGCGGTCATTAGTCTTTATTACTTCTATTTCTTGCGGGAGCATTAACTTTCTCCCGCAAGCTTGAAAATATATTATATATTGTATTATTTTGTTCAAATTCTTTTGTCGTAATTTTTTTTACATATTTTAGTTCGTTCATATCATTGAGATTAACCAATTTCTTATTTTTTACTAAGCCTTTGTTATTAAATTCAATAACTAAAATATTATTTTTACTAATTTTTTTTATACCCAGCTTAAATAACGACTGGTTTGTTTGTTTTCTTTCTATATAGAACCATTTATTTGAATTGAATTTACTAATAGAGGAGGGGTGTCCAATAACTTCAATTATATCATTTTTATTTGATTTATTAATTACTATATTTTCTATTTTATTTTCTAGAGAAATAAAACCGTGGTTTTTTGATACTTTATTTGAAGAACAAGCGGTGATAAAAAAAACAATTAGTAATAATAAAAAACGCATATGAATTCTGAATATTTAAATATTTACAACAATTTAATTAAATTAACTAGAAATAAAAATCTATACTTAAACCTTGAGAGAAATGATGAATTCTCTGATCGACTATTATTTCTTATGTTTCACTTTGCATTATTCTTGAAAAAATTTAAATCAGAAATTAATAAAAAAAAATCACAAGAATTATTCGATTTTTTTGTAAGACAAATTGAACTTTCTATTAGAGAAATAGGTTATGGCGATGTATCTGTTAATAAAAAAATGAAAGAATACGTAAATATGTTTTATGCTATACTTGATAAAATCGAAGTCACTGATATGTCAATTGATGAAAATATTGCAAATTTTTTCAGAAAAATATTCAATTTAGATAAAAATATTAAGTTTTATGCGAATTATTATAAAAAATATAATGAATACCTTTCAAATAATACTTTAAATAACTTTACAAAAGATATAATAAACCATAATTTTTAAATATGGCTGTACCTAAACGTAAAACGACGAAATCTAGAGCTGGTATGAGAAGATCTCATATAAAAGTTTCATCTAAGAATATAATTGAAGATAAAAAATCTGGTGAGTACAGATTATCTCATCACTTAGACTTAAAAACTGGATTTTACAAAGGAAGACAAGTTTTAGATCCTAAAGAATAGTTTTTTATGACAGATCATATTACCATTGCTATTGACGCAATGGGTGGTGAAAATTCACCTGATAAAACCATAGAAGGTATTTCACATCATCTTAAAAACTCAGATAATTCATTTTATTTAATCTTTGGAAATGAAATATTAATAAACCCACTTATTAAAAAATATAAAATAAACTCGGATAAATACAAAATAATTCACACAGAGAAAATTATAGAGGATACAGATACAGCTTTAGGCGCAGCTAAGAAAGGGAAAGATACAAGTCTTTGGCTCGCAATGGAAAGTTTAAAAAAAGGAGAGTCCGATTGTGTAGTTTCAGCTGGTAACACTGGAGCACTTTTTGTTATAGCAAAACTTAATCTTGAAATGATAACAAACATTGACAAACCCGCGTTATCAGCTCTATGGCCAAATAAAAATGGAATGAATGTGGTTCTTGATTTAGGAGCAAACATAGAATGTAATGAAAAAAATTTAATTGATTTTAGTGTAATGGGTTCAGCTTTACATAAATCATTATTTGAAAATGAAATCTCAAAAGTGGCGTTACTTAATATTGGTTCTGAAGAAATAAAAGGAAATACAATTATTAAAAATACATACCAAGCCCTAAATGATAAAAAAAATAATTTATTTGAATTTTGTGGCTATATTGAAGGAAATCATATTATGGATGGAGATGTAAATGTAATAGTAACAGATGGTTTTACCGGTAATATTGCCTTGAAAACAGCAGAAGGCACAGCGAATTTTATAACATCTGAACTTAAAAAATCTATGACATCAAATTTCATAGGAAAATTTTCATCTTTATTAAATATAAAAAATTTAAAAAAATTCAAAAATAAACTAGATCCCAGATTATATAATGGCGCTATATTACTTGGATTGAACAAGCCAGTAATAAAAAGCCATGGATCAACAGATGCAATTGGATTTGCAAATTCTCTTAAAGTTGGTGAAAAAGTTATAAAAGGACGATTGATTGATAAAATTAAAGAAAATATAAATTAATCAATGAGAATCAACCTGACAAAAAAACAAATTGTAAATTCAATTTATATGCAAATTGGGTTTTCAAAAAAAATTTCAGAAAGTTTACTTGAGGATGTTTTTCAAATAATATTAAAAAATCTTATTTCAAACAAAAAAGTAAAGATTGCAAAATTTGGTACGTTTTCATTAAGAAATAAAAATGAACGTATTGGAAGAAATCCAAAGACAAAAAAAGTTAAAATAATTTCATCACGAAAAGTTGTTCTATTCAAACCTTCAAAAGAATTAAAAAATTACATAAATAATGACTAAAAAAACCTTCGATGCATATAAAACAATTGGTGAAGTAGCTGAAATTCTGAATTTAGTTAATTCAAAAAATGGATCATTATCAACACATACACTAAGATATTGGGAAAAAGAATTTAAACAAATTAAACCAAAAATTTTAGCAGGAAATAGAAGATACTATGATGTTAAAACTATAGAGATAATCAAAAATATAAAATTTTTGTTAAAAGACAAAGGTATGACTATTGAAGGAGTTAAAAAGCAACTAGATAATGATGAAACAAATCTTGACGAAACAGCTAATATATCTATAAAAACAAAAAATATTTTAAAAACTAAACTAAACAAAATTTCTAAACTGATAAAAGAAATAAAAAAATAGAATGGCTAAAAAAACACACGTAAAGGTTAGACTTGTTCCAGAAGCTAAACCAGATAGTCCATTTTTCTATTATGTAAAAAAACCTGCTGGTGGTGAAAAAGCGAAGATAAAACTAAAGGCAAAGAAATATAATCCTGCTACTAGAAAACATGAAGTTTTTGTTGAAAAAAAACTTCCACCTCACAGTAAATAATTATTTTTTTTTAAAATTTCTTCTCTCATAATCGATATAAGCAAAAATCATATTTTTCCATATACGATTAGTTATTTTAGGATCGATCTTTTTTTTTAGTGATTTTTTTTTTATATTATTAAGGATTTTTGCGATTCTTTTTTTATCAACTATTTCATTCTTGTAATTTTTAAGCTTAAGGACATCTTTGACTATATTGCTTCTTATACTTATTAGACTTAATAATTTATTATCTAAGATATCTAACCTTTTTCTGAGTGCATTTAATTTTTTTCTATTTTCTGGCGACATTTCAACAATTGGAATTCTATATAAATATTATATTTAAATAAGCATGTACATAGAAATTAATAATAAATATAGACCCTATATTGCTCAATGGTTACTAATAATGTTTTTTTTAGTTTCTATAATGATAATTATTGGTGGCTTAACTAGGTTAACAGATTCAGGTTTATCTATAACTGAGTGGGAGTTTTTTAAAGGTTTTTTCCCTCCAGTGAGTAAGAGTACTTGGATTGAATATTTTGAAGCTTATAAAAAAATTCCTGAATTTCAATTGCAGAACTTCAGCATGTCTCTCAATGAGTTCAAAGTAATATTTTGGTGGGAATGGTTTCACAGATTTTTTGGAAGATTGATTGGTTTATGTTTTTTACTTCCTTTGATATATTTTTCTTTTAAAATCAAATTAATAAATCTACTTCATTATTATTTGATATTTTTATTAATATGTTTTCAAGGTTTTATTGGATGGTATATGGTAAGTAGTGGATTAGTCGATAGAGTGGACGTAAGCCATTACAGGTTATCTGTCCATTTATTGATTGCTTTTTTAATTTTATCATTAATTTTATGGAATTATTTAAAATTAATAAAAATTAAAAGCACATCAAACAAGTTAAGTCCTATAATTCCTCTTTTATTTATTATTTTAATTTTTACTCAAATAGTTATTGGTGCATTTGTATCAGGAATGGATGCAGGTAAAATTTATAATTCCTGGCCTTTAATGGGTAATTCATATTTTCCAGATGATAATAATATAATTAATTTATTTAAATTATCTGCATTTAACGATCCATCATTAGTCCAATTTATTCACAGAAACTTAGCTTACGTTATAGTAATTTTTTATTTATTTATTGTTTATAAAATTTATAAAGCAAAGATGTTTGGTTTATATAAATCGGTAAATGTATTAGGTATTTTACTTATTTTTCAGATTATTTTAGGAATTGTGACAGTTATATATGGTGCACAGATATATATCGCATCTGTACACCAAATAAGTTCAATTTTCTTAGTAAGTGCTTGTATATATTTTTATTTTATAAATACAAAATCTAACTTACAGCCTTCAAACTAGGTTTGCCCGAGGCACCTAATGCTTGATCCAAATCAGCGATAATATCATCAGGATGTTCAATACCTATTGAAAGTCTAACATATCCAGGTGTAACTCCTGCTGCTAGTAATTCTTCCTCTGTTAATTGACTATGTGTAGTTGTTGCTGGATGAATTGCTAAACTTCTTGCATCACCAATATTTGCTACATGATAAAACATTTTAAGAGCTTCGATGAATTTTTTACCAGCCTCAACTCCACCTTTTACTTCAATACCAACTAATGCTCCATTGCCTCCTTTTAAGTACTTCTTAGATCTCTCGGCAATTTCACCTTTATGAAGCGTAGGGTAAATAACTCTTTCAACACTTTTATGTTTTGTTAAAAAATCAACAACCTTCTGTGCATTTGAACAATGCTGTTTCATTCTTAAAGGTGCAGTTTCAAGTCCTTGAATAATTCCCCAAGCATTATCAGGAGCTAAAGGTGCGCCTAAATCTCTTAACAAACATACTCTTGCCCTTACAGCAAATGATACGTTTGCACCGGTTAATTGAGGTACAACCTCACCCCATTTTGCTCCACCATAACTTGCATCTGGTTCATTAAATAATGGCTGTCTTTTTGGATCGGCAGTCCAGTCAAAATTACCTCCATCTACCAATGCACCACCAATAACTGTTCCATGTCCTCCTATAAATTTAGTAAGTGAGTGAACTACTACAGCTGCACCATGTTCTAAAGGTTTACAAATAACCGGAGCTGCAGTGTTATCCATAATTAATGGTATATTGTGTTTTCTTCCAATATCTGAAACTTCTTTGATTGGAAAAACTCTTAAATAAGGATTCGGTAATGTTTCAGCATAAAAACATCTAGTTTTTTCATCTATAAGTTTTTCAAAATTTTTTGGGTCTGAAGGATCAGCGTATCTACACTCAATACCCAGTTTTTTAAGTGTATGAGTAAATAAATTAACAGTTCCTCCATATAAATCAGTTGAACTAATAAAATTGTCTCCTGATTGACAAACATTCATTATTGCAAATGTTGATGCTGCTTGACCTGATCCCACTGTTACAGATGCCAAACCACCCTCTAATGCTGCAACTCTTTTTTCAAGAACATCGTTTGTTGGATTCATTATTCTTGTATAAATGTTACCAAATTCTTTTAGTGCAAATAAATTTGCTGCATGATTTGTATCATTAAATTGGTATGAAGTGGTTCTGTAAACAGGAACTGCTACAGATGTTGTAGCTGGATCACTTCTATAATCTCCTCCGTGAAGAGCAATTGTTTCTGGATTTTTTGATTTTGTCATATTTTCCCCCTTAATTTAACCATTTAACTGTAATGAGAATTTACAATCAAGATAAAATTTGGCCCACATGTGAAGACCGCGTGAAAACAATAGGATTTATTAAAAATACAAAAAAATTTAATCTTTATGATTCAATTAATAATAGAAAAATATGTTATTTATTTTTTTTCAATAACAAATAATTCGTTTTTAAAATATATTCCCTTATACTTATTCACAATTTGTTGAACAATTTTTTGATAATTTTTTTGTCTTTCTGCTCTCATAATTTGTTCATCTGATATTTGATTAACATAAACTGCAGCATTCCAAGCAGAAAATATAAGCGAGGTTGCAATACCTCCTGATATTTCATTTGGTAGAGCTCGCAAGATATATTTAATTTTTTGTTTTTTATGAAATTTTAGGTCTTTTAAAAATTCTTTATCAGTATTATTTTTAATATATTTTACAATAGAATCGTGAAGAGATGGAAATGGCTTTTCTTTAGGCCATATTTTTTTTACTATTTGGTTTCCAGGATCTCCACCACATGCATGTACAACAACTAATTTTCCATTTTTATCTAAAGATTTTATCATTGGATCGATTACATATTTTACTTTTTTTTCAGCTGAAATTCTCGATCTATAGGGTTGTGAGGCAATAATAAAATCGTAATATGTTTTTCCATCATTTTTCTTTGGGATAACATTTTTCAATGCAAATTCTTGATCTTTTCTATAAATTACAATTACAGAAGGTTCTTTGTATGTTGGATTTCCTGTTTTAGGATTTCTTTCAATTTGCCACTTTTTGCTTAAAAACTCCTGATTAAGTTTTCTTAACTGTATATTGAAATCTAAAGATGAGTTGCCTTTTAATTTTACAACTTTCCAATTCATTTTTTTTTGTTTCTTTACATCATTTGATCTAAGAGATGTCGACTCGACATAATTTAAATTTGAAATTACAAAGACTGTATTTTTATGTTCAATAAATCTATCGGGAAGTTTCTCAAGTCCTAATCTCACATCTTCCATGCTAATTTCTTTTGTATTTACTAAAAGAGGTACGTTTGGCATTTTTTGATGACACTGCCTCATAACATTCATTAACAATGATCCATCTCCCATGCCTGCATCAAATATTTTAAGAGCAGGAAATTTTGGTTTTAGATTTTGAACTATTGGTTTAAGTGCGTCTGAAATTTTATTTTTTTCGTTAGTAGTTGTTACAAATAGCAGATATTTTTGCCTATTATCAAAGAATCTAAAATTTTTTTTCATTAATTTAATTTTTTTGCAGGATAATGTTCTAATATGAATTGTTTTAGCACCTTTAATACTCTGTCTGCCTCCTCTAGAAGCATCATATGACCACAATTATCAATAATTTCAACTCGACTGTTATCTATTAAGTCAGCTAATTTTTTTCCTTCTTTAACTGGGCACATTTTGTCTCCTGTTGCAAGAATAGATAGGGTAGGTATCTTTATTTTTTTTGCAGCTTCGAAACCATTCTTATAATTATCACATGCTCTAAAATCTACTCCAAGTGTGTTTTTAATTGTTCTGGATTTTGCTAACATACCACCTGTATTAATATGATACAGTCCAGGAACAGGATGACCGCCAAAGTGTCCAGCCGGGCCGTGAGCCCAATCCATCATTAAATCTACTGCTTTGGGGTTATTGTTTTCAGCAAGTGACAATAATTCTGGATTCATAGGTATTGCCCCAGCACCACCCATTAAACTTAATGTTTTAATCTTTTCAGGATATCTTGAAGCACATTCCATTGTCACTAAACATCCTTGTGAATGACCCACCAAAGATGCCTCTTTATAACCAACTGAGTCTATCACATTACTTACCCAATCTGCCATATCCTCAATTGATTTTAAGCTTTCTCCACCAGATAGACCATGGCCCGGCATATCAAGTGCTAAAACACTGTATCCGTGAAAAGCAAAATATCTCGTTTGTAAAACCCATGTCATATGAGTTAAACCACTACCATGTACAAAAATTATTAGAGGTTTATTTTTATCAAAAGGTCTTCCACCAGTAGAGGCAAAAACCTCTGAGCCATTTACCTCAAATTTCATTGATTTGATACTAATCTTGGTTTTCTTGCAGCTCTAAATCCTGCTTCAAAGTCATTTTTAATATCATCTATATCCTCAATACCTACAGATAATCTAATCATATCATGAGATAACCCAGCAAATTTTAAAGTAGCTTCATCCATTTGTGAATGTGTTGCAGACGCAGGATGTATTACTAACGTTCTTGTATCTCCTACGTTTGCTAAATGTGAAGCAAGTTTTACGTTGTTAATAAATGCTTCCCCAGCTTCTTTTCCTCCTTTAATACCAAATGCTATCATTGATCCTCTCCCATTAGGTAATAATTTTTTTGCTAATTCATGATCAGGATGATCAGGAACACTTGGATGTGAAACCCACGCAACACTTTCATGACCAGATAAATATTCAACCATTTTTTCAGCATTAGAACAATGTTTTTGCATTCTTACAGATAAAGTTTCAATTCCTTGTAAAACATTCCAAGCGTTTTGAGGACTTAAACATGGACCAAAATCTCTCATTCCTTCTGCTCTCGCTTTCATTGTAAATGCAGTAGGTCCGAATTCTTCCGCAAATGAAAGTCCGTGATATCCCTCGTATGGAGTTGTCATTGTTGGAAATTTATCATTTTGCATCCAATCGAATTTACCACCTTCGACTAAGATACCAGCCATAGATGATCCATGCCCAGCCATCCATTTAGTTAATGAATGAACGACTATATCAGCTCCATGTTCAATTGGCTTACATAAGTAAGGTGTTTGATAAGTAGCATCGACCATTAAAGGTATTCCAGCTTCATGAGCAATTTTAGCAATCTCAGGCATATTCATTAATTCATTACCTGGATTACCAACTAACTCGCCAAATATACCTTTGGTATTTTCCTGAATAGCTTTTTTAAATCCCTCAGTATCTCTTGGTTTTACAAACGTACATTTGATTCCAAATTTAGGAAGAGTAAGTCTAAATAAATTTACAGTACCCCCATATAATTGAGATGATACTACTAAATGGTCTCCAGCTTGGCACAAAGTCATTATTGTTAAAAATATAGCACTCATACCAGATGAGGTTGCTAGTGCAGCAGTGCCACCTTCTAATGCAGCAACTCTTTCCTCAAGAACTGCAACTGTTGGATTTGAAATTCTACTGTATATGTGTCCGCCTCTTTCTAAGTTAAAAAGAGCAGCAGCATGATCGACATCATCGAATAAATATGAGGTAGTTTGATAAATTGGTACCTGCCTTGAACCAGCATTTTTATGTGGCTGATATCCAGCATGTAAGCTTAAAGTATCAAATTTATATGTTTTAGGCTCAGCACCTTTTTTTTTATCACTCATTTATTCTCCTATAATTTTTTAATTAGACTTTGAAATTCGGAAACTAGCATAAAATATCGATTATAATAGACTTTTTTGCCTTCTAATAAATTGACAATAAACGTTTTTGTAAGTATTAATCCCGCACATCATGACAAAATTTGTTAAAAAAGCTGATATTCAATCAAAATGGTTTGAAATAGATGCGACAGATGCGGTTGTTGGAAGAATTGCTACCGTAGTGTCAAAGATAATTAGAGGTAAAAATAAAACTACTTTCACACCACACATGGATCATGGTGACTTTGTAGTAGTAAAAAATGTAGATTTAATAAAATTTACTGGTAATAAATTTCAAGATAAAAAATACTTTAGACACACAGGGCATCCTGGTGGAATAAAAGAAACTACTCCTGAAAAATTACACGGTACAAAACCTGGTGAAGTTTTAAAATTAGCAGTGAAAAGAATGTTGCCAGGTGGAGCGCTAGCAAAAAAACAATTAGGTAAATTAAAAATTTATGCAGGATCAAATCATCCTCATGAGGCTCAAAATCCAGAAAAAATTGAGTTATCAAAATTAAACATTAAAAATGTAGTTAGAAATTAAAATGGAAAATACCAATCAATCACCAAAAATTAAATTAGATTTCAAAGATAGCAAATATGCAACAGGAAGAAGAAAGACCTCTATTGCGAAAGTTTGGTTAAAGAAAGGTACCGGCAAGATATATGTAAATGGGAAAACATTAGACGATTATTTCACAAGCTCGTCACACAAAATGCAAATCATGAGACCGTTCGATATAATCAATCAATCTACAGAATACGATGTTAAATCAAAAGTTGTTGGCGGTGGTCATACTGGTCAAGCAGGTGCATTGGTTCATGGTATATCAAGAGCGCTCCTTCAATTTGATGAAAATCTTAAACCAACATTAAGAAAAGAAAAACTTACAACAAGAGACTCAAGATCTGTGGAAAGAAAAAAGCCTGGTAGAGCAAAAGCTAGAAGAAGTTTTCAATTTTCTAAAAGATAATATCTTTTTACATTACAACTGTTATATTGTTTTATGTCTAAGCTAAATGTTTTAGTATGCGGATCTACAGGATATATTGGAATTGAGTTAGTTAAAATTTTAGCAAGACATAAAAAAATTCATATCAAATACTTATGTGGAAATAGTTCTGTAGGTAAAAATATTTCATTTTATGATAAATCTTTATCTAAAAAAAAATTACCAATCATAAGAAAATTTCAAAGAAAATTATTGGAAGAGGTTGATATTATTTTTTCAGCACTACCTAATGGAGAGGCTCAAAAACTGTCTAAATTTTTATTAGACAAAAACATACTCATTGATTTATCAGCAGATTTTAGATTAAAAAATAAAAATGAATATTTAAAATGGTATAAAATTAGACATACCGCCCAAAAGTTAATTAAAAATTCAATTTATTCATTGCCAGAATTAAAAAAAAATCAGTTCAAAAATCAAAAAGTAATATCTTCACCTGGATGTTATCCTACTTCAATTTTATTGCCTTTAGCACCTTTAATTAAAAAAAATTTTATTTCGAATAGAAACATAGTGATAGATTCTAAATCTGGTTATTCAGGAGCTGGACGTAATGTTCATAAAAAATATAAAAATAAAAATCTTTATGAGTCTCTTAGCGCTTATGGAATTGCAAATCATAGACACAACTCAGAAATTCAACAAGAATTAGATTTATATACAAAAAAAAAAAATTATTTTGATTTTACCCCTCATCTATCACCAATGTTTAGAGGAATTATTACAACTATTAATGTTGATTTAAAAAAAAATATAGATGCAAAAAAAATACATCGATACCTAAGTAAATTTTATAAAAAAAGTAAATTTGTTAAAGTTAAAAAAATTAATTCTTTGTTAAGCACAAATGAGGTTATAAATACTAATAATTGTTTGATATCTATTTGTAATAGTAAGAATAAAAATAAATTAATAATATTATCTGCAATAGATAATCTTATAAAGGGGGGTGGAGGTCAGGCCGTGCAAAGTATGAACATGTATTACGGATTTAAAGAAGATGAGGCTTTAAATGTTTAAACTATTAAAATTAATGCTTATTTTAATTTTTGTTACTAACTGTTCTATTGATACAAAAACAGGTATTTGGGAGAATAAAAAAGAGATATCAACTGACACAGAGCTATCTTCATTAAGTTTTGATGAAAATTTAACATTTGATGAATTTAAAAATAATGTAATTATTTATGGTAAAAAAAGTGAATACCCAAAATTAATGGAATAAAGTTATGAGGCAAATTAATATTGCAATTGTTGGTTTAGGGCAAATTGGTAATTATTTATACAATGAGCTTTTAACAAAGAAAAAAGATATAGAGATTAAAACAGGAAAAAGAATACAAGTAGTTGCTATATCTGCTAAAAATAAAAATAAGAAACGAAAGTTCAAAATAAATAAAAAATTATTTTATAAAAATCCTTTAGATATAATTAATAATAAAAAAGTTGATATTTTAATAGAAGCAATAGGTTTTGCTGATGGGTTGTCTAAAAAAATTGTTGAAAATGCTTTAAAAAATAAAATACATGTCATAACACCTAACAAGGCACTAATTTCCAAACATGGTGATTATTTATCTTTTTTAGCTGAAAAAAATAAAGTTAATCTCGAATTTGAAGCTGCAGTTGCTGGTGGTATACCGATTGTCAGAACTATTAAAGAGGGATTGGCGACAAATAAAATTACCAAGGTTTATGGAATATTAAATGGTACATGTAATTACATACTTTCTCAAATGGAGAAGACAAAAGATAGTTTTAAAAATGTTTTAATAAATGCTCAAAAATTAGGTTATGCTGAACCCGGAAATCCAAAACTTGACCTTAATGGTTACGATGCATTGGCAAAAGTTAAAATCTTATCTGCTTTAGCTTTTAACTGTAAAATTTCAAAATCACAAAGTTTGATGGAAGGAATTGAAAAAATTGAAGCTACTGATTTTGATATTGTTGAAAAATTAAACCTAAGAATTAAACTATTAGGTATTACAGAGATAATTAATAATAAAATATTTGAACGTGTACACCCATGTTTAGTTTCAAGAGATTCTTATATTGGAAATGTAACTGATGTAATGAATGCTGTTATTTTAGAGGGTAAACCTGTTGGTGAAAGTGTGATGCAAGGTGAGGGGGCGGGACCTGGACCAACTACATCAGCATTAATGTCTGATTTATTATCAATTTTAAGAGGTAATATTAAGTTCCCATTTGGTATATCAAATAATAAAAGAAATATATCAAAAAATTATAATTATAATTCGTATGAAAATTCTTTATATCTAAGAGTTGAAGTAAAAGATAAACCAGGTGTACTTTCATCCATTACAAATATATTAGCTAAAAATAACATTTCTGTTCAAAGACTAATACAAATTCCAGATAATAAAAAAAAAACTGCTTCAATCATAATTATCACTCATAAATGTAAAGAGATAAATTCAAACAAATGTATAAAAATGTTAAAAAAGAATTCAAATATACTTAAAGAACCTAATTTAATAAGGCTTTTTAATTGAGCAAATTCTCAATACTGTTTACTATTTTTTTTGAAGTCGGTCTTGTAAAAGACATAAAAGTATCTTCAATTTTACCATTTGGGTTTATAAGTATTTTATGAAAATTCCATTTTGGAATAGTTGATTTTCCGTGATTTTTAAATGCCCATTTATATATTTCATGCGCGTTATCTCCTTTAACGTCAGCTTTTGCAGTCATTGGAAAAGTTATATTAAAATTAACTTCACAAAATTCTTTAATTTCTTCGTTTGTGCCTGGTTCTTGTGAACCAAATTGATTTGAAGGCATTCCTATAACAACAAAATCTTTATTTTTATAAGTATCCCAAATTTTTTGCAAATCATCATATTGTTTTGTAAAACCACATCTGCTAGCTACATTCACAAGAAGAACAGTTTTACCTTTATAATCAGATAAATTTATTTCATCACCTGAAATCGACTTTAATTTAAAATCGAAAAATACCTTATCATATTTTGCAAATACACTTTTTAAATTAAACATACTTATTAATATTATTATAAAAATTAGCTTAAAATTTACTTTTTTTTTCATTTATTTTTTGAAAATATAAGTAGTAACAAATATCCAAAAACAGTCGAAAGCAATGAACCTGATAAAACTCCAATTTTAACCCCATCCATATATTGCATGCTATCCACAAAAGCTAAATTCCCAACAAATAAACTCATAGTAAAACCAATGCCTGTTAATACTCCAACAGCATAAAAATTAATCCAATTAGAATTAGTAGGCATTTGAGCAAATTTTAGTTTTATCGAAATATAAGAAAATACAAAAACACCTAATTGTTTTCCTACAAATAAACCTAATAAGATTCCAAGGGGAACTTTATTTAAAAGCGAAGCAAATGTTAAACCTTCAAGTGATACCCCAGCGTTTGCAAATGCAAAAAGTGGCATAATACCAAACGCAACATATGGGCTAATCGCATGCTCTAATTTGATTAAAAGTGAAAAATCTTTTTCTTTTTTTCTATGTGGTATTGTACAAGCTAACAACACACCAGCTATAGTAGCATGGATTCCAGATTGATGAGTAAACTCCCATAAAAATAAACCTACTATTAAGTATGGTAGGAATTTTTTGACATTAAATTTATTTAAAATTAGCAAAATTATAAATGCTATAAGCATTAAAGATAAATATTTTATGCTTAAATCTCCCGAGTAGAATAATGCAATAATTACAATTGCGCCTAAATCATCTATTATTGCAAGAGCTGTCAAAAAAACTTTTAGAGATATTGGCACCCTTGAGCCTAGTAAAGATAAAACTCCTAGGGAAAATGCAATATCTGTAGCAGATGGTATTGCCCACCCAACAATTGTTTCTGAATTTCCATAATTTATAAATATATAGAAAAGTGCAGGTACCAACATTCCACCAACAGCCCCAATTATAGGGAGCATAGCTTGCTTAATGTTTGATAGTTCACCTTGTAAAAATTCTCTTTTAATTTCTAAAGTTACAAAAAAGAAAAATATTGCCATCAAAGCATCATTTATCCAATGTAAGACTGATAACTTAATGCCAAAGTTGTTTATGCCTATAAACAAGTACTTTTCTAAAGTGTTAAAATATAGATTAGATAATTCCGAATTACTAATTATTAAAGCAATTATAGCGCTAAATAATAGTACTAAGCCGCTTGCTGCTTCTAATTTAAAAAACCATCTAAATGGTTTAGTTATATTGTTTATCATTATCGTATTAAATCTTTAATAAATGAGTTTATGTCAGTAGTAATTGAATAAAAGCTATCAAGCATTGGATTTAAAAAAGGCATATATTTAGATAATTCAATCCTAAAAGTATCTATAATAATTATTAATGCTGCAACAGAAATAATTATAACAATTATCATATTTAATAATTTTATTTGTTTGTTTTTTTTTTTTCTTTTTTGTTCTTTTTTTTTTACTTTTTGTTCTTTTTGTTCTTTTTTTAATTTCTTTTCAACAGTTTCGTCTTGAGTAGGTATGAATTCTTGTGATGGATTAATTTTTTTTTCTTGATTTTTACTTTCTGTAATTATTTCCTCTGATTTAATTGGTTGCTCAATTATTTCCTTATTTTTTTCAATTATGAAATGCCATTTGTGCATGCAATTACTACATTGTAACAATCTTCCATCCTTGGGAATAAGATTTTGATCAATGTTAAATCTTTTATTGCATTCAGGACAACTTATAATCATAAAAGTTAGAATATATAATAAATAAATAGTTTTTTATTAATAATCGACATTAATATACTTTGAAAATTAATTATTCTACTGTATTAGTACAGCATTCGGAGTGTAGCGCAGCCTGGTAGCGCATCTGGTTTGGGACCAGAGGGTCGCAGGTTCGAATCCTGCCACTCCGACCATCTTTATGAAAAAAGCGAAAATATATAAACCTTCAAAAACTGCCATGCAATCAGGTATCAAAAAATTTGATAAATGGATCATTGAGTTTATAACAGAAAAACCTGGTATTAATCCACTTATGGGTTGGGAAAGTTCAACAGATACAAATTCAGAACTAAAGTTAGAATTTTCCTCAAAAGAGCTTGCAATTGAATATGCTAAAAAAAATAAGATTAATTTCGAACTTATAGAACCAAAGGTAAGAAAAATAGTTAAAAAATCTTATGCTGATAATTTCACTAAATAATTAAATGTTTAGATTCTTTACACAGAAAAATTGGTTTATTTGGTCATGGATAGGTTCAGCTATCATTTTATCCTCACTTTGGGTTCAAGTAAAACTTGATGTTAAAATAAATGAGTGGTTCGGTGAATTTTACGACATGATACAAAAGGCTTTAGCTGCTCCAAATTCAATCACAATGAGCGAATATTGGATGAGTCTATTGTCATTTATAAAATTGGCGGCAATGGCTGTATCTCTTGGTGTAATAATAAGTTTCTTTACAGCTCACTATTTATTCAGATGGAGAACGGCTATGGTTGAATGGTACCACAGTGTATATGAAAAAGCACGATTGATAGAAGGAGCATCCCAACGTGTTCAAGAGGATACTATTAAGTTCACAAGAATTATGGAGTCTTTAGGTACGAGTCTTATTGAGGCAATAATGGTGTTAGTTCAATTCACACCTATATTGTTTGGCTTAAGTATAGGCATACCAATATTTTTTTTTGGAGACTGGGATTATGGTTTAATTGTAGGTGCATTCATTTGGTCTGTAGGAGGAACAATTTTTCTAATTTTACTTGGATTGATCTTAAGATTAGTTGGAGTTGAATATGATCTTCAAAAAAAGGAGGCGGCTTATAGAAAAATACTTGTTATTGCAGAAGATGATGGATCAGTAAGACCAAAAACGATTGAAGAATTATTTGATGATGTAAGAAACATTCATTTTTTAAGCTATATTAGATATTTGTATTTTAATATTGGTAGAATAGCATATTTACAAGCAAACGTTTTATCAGCTTATGTATTTTTAGCTCCTGCAATAGTGGCTGGTGTGGTAACTCTAGGAGTGATGCAGCAAATAATAAGAGCCTTTGGAAGAGTGGAGGGATCAATGCAATATATCTTGAAAGCTTGGCCAACAATTATTGAACTTGCAAGTGTTTATAAAAGACTAAGAGAATTTGAAAAAAAAATAGAGACAAGTGAGAATATTTTTATAAAATCCTAATGGCTTTAGATATATCACTAAAAGAAAAAATGAGAAGAATTACATCTAAAGCTGCTTTAGCTGCATCAAAGTTCAAGGGTCTAAATGATAAAATAGGAGCTGATAAAGCTGCTGTTGATATTATGAGAGCTGAATTAAATGATCTTAATATTAATGGACGTGTTGTAATAGGTGAGGGAGAGCTAGACGAAGCACCTATGCTATATATAGGTGAAAAGTTGGGAACAAAAGACGGAGCAGAAATTGATATCGCTGTTGATCCAGTTGAGGGTACTAATTTTGTAGCAAAAAATCTTCCTGGAGGAATATCTGTTCTAGCAATAGCAGAAAAAAATAATCTTTTTCACGCTCCTGAGACATATATGGAAAAAATAGCTGTTGGTAGAAATATAGAGAAAGGAACTGTAGATTTAGATTTTACCTTAGAAAAAAATTTGAAAAATTTAGCTGATGCGTCGAATAAAAAATTGAGTGATTTAACTGTATGTTTATTGAGCCGTGAGAGACACAGTAAAATAATAGATACTTTAGATAATTTAAAAGTTAATAAAAAATTAATTACAGATGGAGATGTTTCTGGCGCTTTATATGTTTCAGATAATAAATTTGGTGTAGATATGTTTATTGGAATAGGTGGTGGGCCAGAGGGAGTATTGGCTGCATCTGCACTTGATGCGAGTAATTGTTTTTTTCAAGGACGTTTCATTTTTAAAGAAAGTGATGATATTAAAAGAGCCAAACAAATGGGTATAAAAGATTTAGACAAAAAATATGAGTTAAATGAAATTATATCTGGTGACTCAATTTTTTCTGCCACAGGCATTACAGATGGAGATTTAGTTAAAGGTATTGAAATAATAGGAAAGGAGTATTTTTCTGAGACACTTGTTACACATAAAAATAGCAATACTTTTGAGGTAATTAGTAAAAAAGAGGAAATAATATAGCCTTGATTATGTAAATATTTTCAACTAAAAGACCTTCTTTCTGGTCCCTTCGTCTATCGGTTAGGACACATGGTTTTCATCCATGAAAGAGGGGTTCGATTCCCCTAGGGACCGCCATTTATTCTAAAAATATTCTAATATAATATCTTGATATGAATTATTATGTCTATTTGTTATTAACAAAATCTGGAAAAAACCATATTTCCTACGTAGGTTATACAAACAATTTAATTAATAGATTAAAAAAGCATAATAGTTCAAATGGTGCAAAATTTACAAAAGGTAGAGAATGGAAGATTATTTATTCAAAAAAATATAATAGCAAATCAACGGCTCTAAAAGAAGAATATAAATTGAAAAAAAATTATAAAAAAAGAAAAAAAATTAAAAATAATTATTTATTAAAGTATGAAAAGGCCACCTAAAATACTGCACATTTCTGATCTTCATTTTAGACATAATGGAAGATTGTATTATTCCACTACAAAAAAAATTAATAATGGTTTTATTCTTAATAATTACAGTGTGTTACACATAAGTGATAGAGATATACAAAAGGAGAAAAAAAGTTTATTTGATATAGGATCAAAAAGATATTTATTTCATAAAATTATTGAAAATATAAAAAATTTTAAACCTGATATAATTTTTTTTGGCCACGTTGATAGATTGAATTATTTAGATTTGCTTAAAATAAAAGAAAATTATAAAAATATTAAAATTGCACAATGGTTTATTGATCCTTTGGTAAAACAAGGACCAGATTATAAAAAGAATAAAGAAAGATTTTATCTTAAATATCAATTTGCAGATGCAAATTTTTTAACAACATCACCATCTAAGTTAAGTTTTGCAGATAGGAATTGTTATTTTATTCCAAATGCGATCGATCCATCGATTGATGTATATAAAAATTACATGAAAAATAATGAATATGATGTTTTTTTAGCAATAAGTCATGGAGTACATAGAGGTGTATTAAAAAAAAATCATTATGATGATCGTGTTGAATTTATAAAAAAAATTACTGAAAAAACTAAAAATAATTTTTTTGGGTATAAAAAAAATCCTGTTTGGGGTGCTGAGTATTTTGAGGAAATAAGTAAATGTAATATGGGTATTAATATTACTAGAGGTAAACCAATTAAATACTATTCTAGCGAAAGAATGGCTACATTATTGGGTAATGGTATACTTACTTTTGAGCATAGAGATTATCAATATCAAGATTTTTTCAATCATAACGAAATGATCTTTTTTGATAATGCCAGAGACCTTAATTCAAAAATTTTATTTTATAAAAAAAAAAATAATTTAAGAAAAAAAATTGCTAGAAATGGATATATAAAAGCACACAAAATATTTAATAATAAAATTATAGCAGAGTTTATGGTGAAAAAAACCTTAGGAGAAAAAATTATAAATAAACAAGTCTGGCACGATGGCTAAATTTTTAATTTTTAGGACTGATAGAATAGGAGATTTTATCACATCTCAGTTAGTTACTAATTCAATATCTGAGATATCAAAAAAAAATCAAGTTGACATTGTAGCATCAAGATACAACTCAAAATATATCCGAAATTTTAAATACATTAAGCGTATTTTTATTTTTGACAAAACACAAAATAAAATTTTAGATTTTTTTAATCTTTTTCTTCAAATCAAAAATAAAAATTATGATTATTTAATTGTTCTTGATGGCAAACGACGATCTTTTCTGAGTGGTATTTTTATAAAATCAAAAATTAAAATTTGTTTTTTGAAAGATTTTTATCCAAAGTTTTTAATCTCTCTTTTTTATCATAAATATATAAAAAATACCGAGACAAATACTCAATATAAAAATTTTCAGATACTTATAAATTACTTAGATATCAAATTTCCAAAACATGTGAATTATTATAAAAATTATAAATTCGCTAAAAATAAATTTAAATTGCATAAACCTTATGTGCATCTTCATTTAGATGAAAAGTGGTTTAAAAATTATTATTTTCATGATTTTGATTACATGAACCTTAAACCTGATTCTCTTCACACTTTTTTGAAATCGTTAATTAAAAAATTTAAATGCAATATTATTATCACTCAAGGTTATAAAAAGGTTGAAATTATGCATGAATTTAAAGCTAAATATTTTAAAAATATAAAAGATTCCAACATTACGATTTTAAAAAAAAATGTAAAATTTATTGAACAAAGTTCTTTTAGAGATCTTGAGAATATAGTGCTTTGTTCAAAAATTTTAATTTGTTGTGAAGGTGCAATTAGTCATGTGTCGCATTCTTTAAACAAAAAAACTATTGCTCTTATTCAAAAAGATAGATTAATTTCAACAAATTTTTGGATTGGACATATGAGTAATATCAAAACTGTTTTTAGAAATGATATAAAACAGGTAACAAAAGACATTTTAAAACTTAACCTTGTTTAAAGCATTATTTTTGAAAATATTTGCTTCTCTTATATATCTTCTTACCATTTGAGTAGTTTTATGACCTGTCATAGCCATTATACTTCTTTCATCTGCTCCCGACTCAGCTGCAACCGTTGCAAATCCTGATCTTAAACTATGACCAGCAAAGTTTTTATTTTCGATACCTGCTAAACTTAAATATTCTTTAATCAGTAAGACTACAGATTGGTCTGAAAGTCTTTTATCTGTAAGTGATAAACCTTTTGAAAATCTTCTAAAAATGGGTCCAGACTTGATCTTAGCTATTTCGAGCCATTTATTCAGGTTTTTAACAGGACAATAATTTTCAGTGGTAAAGTAGGGCAGTCCTTTTATCATTCCCTCACCAAATTGATCAGTTTTTGATCTTCTAACAGTAATTTTAAGACCCTCAGGTACAAATTCTAAATCCTCATGATCAATTGAAATTAGTTCTGTTCGTCTAAAACCGCCTCCAAAGCCGATTAATATTAATGATTTGTCTCTTAATTTTTTTATTTCCTCAATTTTTTGTTCATTTATAGTATCAATAAGTAATTTTAAATAATTGATTAGTAAAGGTTTTTTTCCTTTTTGAATACTTCCTTTTACCCTTCTTATTCCCATTAAATTTTCAACTATAATTGGATGTTTGGTGTCTAGATAATGCCCTTTCATCTTATGAACCATACTTATTGATACTAATCTCCTTTTTAAAGTGCTTATTTTTGAATTTTTTGAAAGGTGTGTAAGATACAGGGAAACTATTTTTGGTTCTGTTGGTAATGAATTCAGTCCATTTCTAGCACAAAAAGCTCCAAAATCCTTAAAATCTGATTTATAAGCTCTCAAAGTATTATTAGCTTTTGAGTTTTTAAGGTTACTTAAAGTTGCTTCATGTAGTAATTTCAGGTCTGAAGTTAGTTCATTCATATTATTACTATTGATAACAATTAATTATCACTAGTAATATATTAAGTGATTTTAAATGTCAATAGTTTAAAATCTAAAATTATGGTGTCTATGGATGGCTCAATTGAGCCAATATATTTTTTGATTATTTCTTTTGGATTAACATTACTTACTTATTTGGTGTTTAAGAAAAATGGCAAAACTATAGAGGTTTATTTCTTAAGTATTATGACTGTTCTGTTTTATGTTTCATATTTTATATTAATAATTGTGAAGCCAAGTTAGTTATTAACGCTATTCACAGGTGTTAAAAAACTACTAAATTCAACGATAAAGTGATACCCTCAAAATTGATCATATGTTAGATTATAAATGAATTAAGAGGCAACTCTTAACTGACCATCTAGGGAAAAATCGAGAGATTCAAGCCTAGAGGGCAGAAAACTTCGCTGAGTAGCGCTAAAATAGCGAGGTGGAAGGCATGGCGGTAGCGCATACAACGACGTGCCAAAAACTACTGTTCTTTGTGCCTGAAAAGGTACAAGGTAACAGGGTTTTTCTTTAAAATGATCCTAAAAGGTACTAAATTTCAGTTAAAAGTGTGGAATTATCTTAAAACTATTCCAAAAGGACAAGTTAGAACCTATTTAGATGTCGCAAAAGCCATAAATAAGCCAAAAGCTGCTCGAGCTGTAGCAAATGCGGTTGGAAAAAACCCAAATGCACCTAAAATACCTTGTCATAGAGTTATCAGATCTGACGGGTGCCTAGGTGGATATTCGGGTC
Source organism: uncultured Pelagibacteraceae bacterium (assembly GCA_902574735.1). Taxonomy (GTDB): domain Bacteria; phylum Pseudomonadota; class Alphaproteobacteria; order Pelagibacterales; family Pelagibacteraceae; genus Pelagibacter. Next base: position 24,320 of record CACGOY010000001.1, on the reverse strand, counting down.
CTGGAGGCATTAAAACCAAGAAAAAACTTTTAAAAAAAGAGGGAATTTTCGTTTAAAAGTAAACAAAATCAACGTTTTTTTAATTTTTACCCATATATGGTTGTTATATTTATATTACACCTATAAGTTGCACTATATATCAATAAATCATTAAAATTGACCCCTCTATGCCTCATTAAATGCTATATTCGATAAATGCAATACTGATAGAAATTAACAATTTTTATCTATTATTTACTTAAATGTTTGAGAAAAATTAAATTTTTCAATTTGTTTACTCTCACCTTTCTCAAATTAATACCATTAATTTATTAGATTTGGATTACTTTGTTAGTTTTATCTTTATTATTTAGGATTTTAATTAAGTTTTGTGATTTATTTGATTGAAATCTCAAAATATCAATTAAAATTTTAGTAATTAGATGATAGTTTAGACACTTTAGTATGTTGTATTTTACTTTATGTATCCTAAAAAAAAAAATAATTACAGTAGTTTAAAACTATATATTAATAATATAAATTATATAAAGGTATACATTATATTTTATTAAATTGCTCTCTTCGAAACACATAAACACCTGAAAGGATGATAATTAAAAGTCCGATAAAAGTGTACTTATCGGGAATATCAGAGAACCAAATATAACCAATTAAAATGTTAGTAATTATCTCAAAATAACCCAAAGGTGCCAGTTTGCTTGCATCTGAATAATTGTAGGAAAAGATAATCATACCATGAGCTAACGCAGCTATTAAGCCCGTATTTATAGCAAATAAATACTCAGAAAAAGTTGGCTTAACCCAAATAAAGGGTAAATATAAACTTAAAATTAGGGTTCCAACAGTGCTTGTGATTAGTAATGTTAATAAACCATTATCTGTATTTTTTAATTTTCTAGTTACAATTAAATATAAAGCGTAACAAAAACCAGTACCTAACGCTGCAAAACTAGCCCAATTAAATTCTGCAATTCCTGGTCTTATTACAATCAAAACTCCTATAAAACCTATTATAACAGCTGTCCATCTTCTTGGCCCTACCCTCTCCTTTAAAAAATAAGGTGATAAAGCAGTGACCATTAATGGACAAATAAAAGCTATTGTTAATGCTTTAGCTAAAGAGATTATTGATATTGAATAAAAAAATAATACACTTGAAGTTAATAGAAGCAATCCTCTTATAATTTGAGACTTCAAATTTTTAGAAAAAACTAAAGAATTTCTAGAAAAAATAAAAATAAATAACAAAGTGATTAGAGTACTAAAAAAAAATCTAAACCACGTTACTTGCAATACAGGTAAAGAATAAGAAAGATATTTTGAAATGGCATCCATAAACGGCAGAATTAGCCAAGCTGAAAGATTTATTATTGCACCCCTCATAGAGGAAAATATTTTAATGATATAAAAATAACAATCGGTAAAGTTATAAATGACATTATTGTTGAGACAACTATTGTACTTGCAACACTATCCGTTATGGTTTTTGGAGAATAAATAGCAGATATAAGATAATTTAAGACAGCACTAGGCATTGATGCTTGAATGAGAAGTACTCCAGCTGCAAAACCAGATAAGTCAAAATAAATAATAATTAAAAAACCTATTAATGGACCTAAAATAACTCTTACTATTGATGCAAATATTGCATTTTTTAAAGAAAAAACTTTTAATTTCGTTAAAGCAATCCCTAAGGACATAAGAATTAAAAAGATAGTTGCAAATGTTAATAACTCAGTCAAATTAATTACTACTTGTGGCATATTAATTTCAAAATACAAAAATAGGACTGATATAACAATTGCATAAAATGGTGGACTTTTAATTAACACTGTAAAGTTAAATTTTCTATCAGCTAAAAAAATTCCAAGTGTAAAATGGAGTAATACAATTAAAGATGATATTGCAGCTGCAATCCCAAGTCCTTGTGCACCATAAGCAAACAAACATATAGGTATACCCATATTGCCAGTGTTAGGTAGAATCAGAGGAGGAAGTTCTCTTATTATATCTTTAGTATTCAACATAAATAAGATGACAATTCCAAGTATAATAAAACCTAAAATTGCAAGAAGATAAAAGAAAAAATAGTCTTTAAAAATCTGAAAATTTATTCCAGTTGAGGTAATAGCGTATATTACCATCGCAGGTGTACCTATGTTAGATGCAAAATTTGTAATAAAAGTAGTATCAAATTTCTTGTCTTTTTTACCTATATAGTAGCCAATACCTACAATAAAAAAGACAGGAAATACTACTTCAAAAAGTTTTAAGTATATTTCCATTATATTAAAAAGCTCATACCATCATAGGCAGGAACAACAGATTTAGGCAGATGCTTCTGTATCTTAACATAATCAATTTCATTATTCATATTAGTTAAAATTGTTTTTTTTGGTTTGATAATTTTAACTAAATTTAAAACTTGATCTAAATTAAAATGAGATGGATGTGGATCGTATCTTAAACAATCGACAATAAAGTAATTTAATTTTTTAAGTCTTTTGTAGTCTTTTTCACTGATTTTGCTTACATCACTAACATAAGCGCACGAGTTATTAATTTTATACAATATACTATTAATTTTTCCATGTTTGACAGGAAAAGACTCGATTTGAACCTTCGATTTTTTTACCTTGAATGTATGTTTTTTTTTTAACTTGTTAAGATTGAAAATTGCGGGATAACCATGATTATTTTTGAAACAGTAACTAAAAGAATTTAATAAATAATCAGAAGTCATTTTATCGGCAAAGACATCTAATTTTTTTCTATTTTTTAGGAAAAAAACCCTTAATTCATTAATACCATGAGTTTGATCACCATGTAGATGTGTGTAAAAAACTTTATCTATATTTTTAATTTTATTTTTTAATAATTGGGTTTTTAAATCAGGAGATGTATCAATTAATATATTGAATTTATCATGAGTTACTAAAGCGGAACATCTTGATCTAAAATTTTGCTTTATTTTTGGATTACATTTACCAAAATATCCATCAATTCTTGGTATACCTAGAGAACTACCTGACCCTAATATTGTAAATCTAGTTTTCATTATTGAAAAAAAGTGTTTCAAAATTCTGGGTAGTAATATGATCCATGCTAGATTTATCAATCTCCTTTAGTTTAGATAAATGTTGAAGTGTATATTGAATAAAACTTGGCTCATTTTTTTTTCCTCTCATGGGAATAGGTGCTAAAAAAGGACTATCGGTTTCTATTAATATTTTATCATTTGGTAAAAACTTAAATGTATCTTGTAATTCAACACTATTTTTAAAGGTAATAATTCCACTTGCTGAAAAATATGCATTAAGATCAAGAAGTTTTTTTGCAAACTCTTTTGAACCAGTAAAACAATGCATAAGTATTTTAGGATTGCTATTTTTATAATCGTTTAAAATTGAAAAAGTTTCATTTTCTGCATCTCTAGAATGAACTATTATTGGACAATTGCATTCAATTGAAGCCTCTATATGAATTTTAAAGCTTTTTATTTGAGTTTCTTTTGGACTATTTTCATAATAATAATCTAATCCCGACTCCCCTACTCCAATTATTTTTTGATATTTTTTAAACTCCTGAACAATATAGATTTTATCAAAATTTGAGGTTTGAACTTCGTGTGGATGAATTCCTATTGATCCATAAATCATAGGATATTGTTTTATTAAATTTAAAATATTTTTATAACTATTAACATTAGTTGAAATAGTTAAAAGTTTATCTATTCCAACCTTTTTAGATCTTTCTAAAACATCGTTTAGATTATTTTTTAAAGGCTCATGATCTAAGTGACAATGTGAATCAATCATTTTCTATCTTTTTAAATAGTATGTTTAACTTTCCAATATTTTTTCCACTTTCCAGAAATTTATGATTATCAATATCTTCAAATTTAAGTTTGTCGTTATTAATGTCAAATATTTTTAGAACCTTAAAGGTTGTATCAGGTATAACTGGATTTAATAGTATAGAAATTTTTCTAATTAGATCTAAAGCAGTATAAACAATTGTATTCAATCTATTTTTATCATTTTTTTTCTTCCAAGGTTCTTGATCATTAAAATATTTATTTGATGAAAAAAGCATATCTATAATAAATTTCATATAATCATTGATATTTTGATTGTCTATTAAATCTCTCAAATATTCTAAATTTTCGAAATTTTTCAAAATCTCCAAATCATCATTTATAAAATCACTAGTTGGGATTTTAGAACTACAATTTTTTTCGCAAAAAGCCAAAACTCTTTGACATAAATTTCCATAATTATTTGCTAAATCACTATTTATACAACTTTCAAGCTTTTCTTGAGATATATTTCCATCTTTGCCAAAGGAAACCTCTTTTAAAAGATAATATCTAAGTGTATCTAGCCCATATACATCTATAATCTCTAATGGATCGAGTATGTTCCCCTTTGACTTAGACATTTTTTCATCACCAGATAATATCCAACCATGGCCATAAACTCTTTTAGGCAAAGGTAATTTGGCTGCCATTAGAAAAGCTGGCCAATAAATTGCATGAAATCTTAATATATCTTTTCCAATTACATGAACATCGGCAGGCCAAAAATTTTTATATAATTCGTCTTTAGTATTTGGATAATTTAAAGCACTTAAATAATTGGTAAGTGCATCTAGCCATACATAAATAATATGGTCACTATTTGAAGGAATTTTAATACCCCAGGAAAATGTTTTTCTGCTAACAGACAAATCTTTTAAACCATTTTTAACAAAACTAATGACTTCATTCCTTCTACCCTCTGGCAAGATAAATTTTGGATTTTCATCATAAAACTTTAGTAATGGTTTTTCCCATTCAGATAATTTAAAAAAAAAAGATTCCTCCTCTACCCACTCAACTGAGGAACCAGAACTTATTACAAAATGTTTATTTTCTTTACTTTCTATTTCATCAGGTTGATAAAATGCTTCATCAGAAACGGAATACCAGCCCTCATATTTAGACATATAAATTTGATTTTGATCTTCTAGAATTTTCCATAAATGTTGAACAGATTTAATATGCCTTTGTTCGGTGGTTCTAATAAAATCAGTATTTGATAAATTTAGGGTCTTAGACAAATTTTCAAAAGTTTTAGATATTTGATCACAAAAATCTTTTGGTTTCATATTGTTTTTTTCTGCAGATCTTTGAATTTTTAAACCGTGTTCGTCGGTACCAGTTAAAAATTGAACAGAATAACCGTCATTTCTTTTAAACCTTGCAAAAAAGTCAGAAACAATACTAGAATAAGCATGTCCCATATGTGGTTTTGCTGAAGGGTAATAAATAGGTGTGGTTATATAGAAATTTTTACTCATTTTAATAAATCTTTAAATTCTAAAAAAAAAGTCTCGATATCAAGATTATATTTTTTTACATTTGATAATTTTTTTAGAAAATATTCTTTTGCTTTAAAAATATTTTTTTTTTGAGCATTTATATTTTTATAAAAGTATAATTCAATAAAAAGATTAAGATTTAATAATATAAATTCATCTTTTAAATGTGATGGGTTTATTGTGATTTCATATAATAAATCTTCAATGCTAAAATTTTGAATATCTAAGTTATTTTCATTAAAATAAATTGACAAATTAATTAAAAAAACCGGATTATGATAATAATTTTTAAAATCTAAAGAAATTTGATCATATAAATTTTCAGAAAAGTAAGAGTTAACAATATTTTCTACAAATTCATTTTTTAAATTTACTTTGAATTCTATGCATCTTGATTTTAAAGTTTCTAAGACGGTTTTATTTGAATTATGTGTTAAAATAAAAGAAAAATTGTTATTTGGCTCTTCAAGAGATTTTAATAATGCGTTTATAGAATTTACATTAAGCAAATCTGCATCCTCAATTAATACAAATCGTGTTTTATTATTAAATGATGAACTATTTTGAAATTTAATCATTTCTCTTATCTGGCCTATATCAATATTTTTTTTATCCTTTTTTTTATGAATTTTAAAAACATTGGGATGTGCATTACTTTCAAGTAATTTAAAAGATTTATTACTAGGATTAATTTGGAGTTTTTTTAGATCATATTCAAACGGCTCGTTTTTAGACAGAATATAATTTAGAAGGTGTTTGGATAATACTCCTTTCCCTATTCCTTGTGTCCCACTTAATAATAATTTATTTGGAAGTCTATTTGAATTATGTAAGTTAATTAGATCATTCAAAACATCGCCTAAGCCTATTAGTGTATTTGACATTTAATTATTTTGCTATTTTTCTAAATTCTTTGATAATTCTATTTAAATTTTCAGCAGGTGTCGAATTATTCGAATCTAATAAAACATACTTTTTTTTATTTTTTGATAATTTAAGAAAACCTTTTTGAACTTTATTGTAAAAGTTAATTTTAAAATTATCATATCTATTGTTATTTGATCTTATTTTTAGTCTGTTATTCATATTCTTGTTATTTACAGTACATAAAAAGGTAAGATTTGGTTTAAATTTACCAATAATATAGGAATTTAAATTTTTTATTATATTCAAATCTAAACCCATACCGTAATGCTGGTAAGCTATGGTAGAATCTGAAAACCTATCTATTAAGATTATTTTTTTTTGGTAATTTTTATAAATAATTTTTGAAACGTTTTCAGATCTAGAGGCTAAGATTAACAGTAAATCAGTTTTTTTATCTAATTTATTGCTCTTTGATAACATTATTTTTCTTAATTTTTCTGAAAATTTTGTACCCCCAGGCTCTCTTATTTTTATAAATTGATATTTATTTTTTTTTAAAAATTTTGAAAAATTATTAATATTTGTTGATTTTCCTGAGGCTTCTATTCCTTCAAAAATAATTACAGGGTATTTTTTTTTATACATCGCCCCATATTAAAAAATTTATTGAGCTTAAGATACGGGAAATTATATTTTGTTTTTGAACACTTTCTGATGCAAATAAATCATAGTTACCAACTACCTCATCTTTGTAAGTAATCTTCATTTTTCCAATGACATCATTTTTTTCTATTGGTGCTTCCAGAGGTCCTTCATAATTAACTGTTACTTTTAGATATTTTTTTTTTGCTTTAGGAATTGTTTTATAGATGTCTGATGAAATATATGCTTTAACTTTTTTTTGTTTACCTTGCCATACATCTAACTCTGATATTACATCGTTTTTTTTGCCAATTAAAATTGTATCAAATTTTGTTAGTCCCCAAGTTAACAACTTTGCAGATTGCCTAGATCTATCATTTTTTGAATTAAAGCCACTTCCAACTGCAATTAATCTTCTGTTCTTTTTTTTTATTGAGGATGCTAATGAATATTTTTCAACTGCAAGATAACCAGTTTTAATTCCATCAGCTCCCATATTTTTATACAATAAAGGATTTCTATTTCCTTGAGTAATAGGATCACCACCGGTTCTATCCCATGTAAATTCTTTTTCTTTGTAGTAATGATAATATTCTGGGTAATTTTTGATTAAGTAATTAGACATTATTAAAATATCTCGAACTGTAGAGTAATTATTTGGGTCATTGATACCTGATGAATTTGAAAAATTAGTATTTTCCATCCCTATCTCAAGCGCCTTTTCAGTCATTAATACTGCAAATTCCTCCTCTGTACCAGCGATACCCTCTGCCAATGCAATGCAGGCATCATTACCTGATGCAACTATTATACCTCTTAAAAGATTTTCAACTGATACTTCATCTCCAACCATTATAAACATAGACGAATATCCTGCTGTAGATAGCCTCCAAGCATTTTCAGATACTATAAATTTTTCATCTAGTGTAAGTTCTCCTTTTTTAATTAAATCAAAAGCAATAATTGAAGTCATAATTTTTGTCATAGATGCAGGATATATTGAAAGGTCTGCATCCTTTTCATAAAGAACTTCACCAGATAAATAATCTTGTAGTATTGCAGTTTTAGCATTTACGCTAATTATTGCATTTGATTTGGATGAAAATAAAATTAAAGAAAATAAAATTAAAATAAGTTTTATTGAATTTTGCATTTTATAATTTAATTATATCTATATTATCAAAGTCCATTAGATTTATTTTATCGAACTCAATTTTAATAGACCTTATATTATCAAAGGGTCCTTTATAAACCCTATAAACATTATTATTTATCTTATCTATTGAAATATTACTTAAGTTGTACTCATCAATTAATCTTTTTTTAAGAATTAAAGCCGAATCTTCAAAATATAAGTCTGCAAATTTAATGATATAATTAAACTCCTTCTTTTTTAATTTTAATTTATTTGTTTTTTTTATTTTATTTGTTTCATCACCCAAATTTTCAATAGTAATGCCATCTACAGGAGCTTTATCTGCTACTTTTTTCTCTTCTTTAAATGTTTTAGCTTTCTTTGCAACAAATGCACCACTGGTATTTATTGTTTGAACGGCAATATAAGGCTCTGATAGATCAATTTCTAATTCTTCTGCTATTCTTTTAGATATGACAGCATTATAAAAAAAAGGATATTTAGATTTTTTACCTATTTTAGCTAAAATATATTTTCCATTTAATAAATTTGTTACTTTTACTGGAGTATCATATTTCAATTTATTATTAAAAATTATAAGCGATCTTTCATCTATTTTTTTATTAACAATTTTATTTTTATAAAGTTGCTCATCATAAATTAAGGCAAAACCTTTGTTTGAAAAGTTTTCAAAATTACTGTTATATTCTAAATTAGTATACCTTTGTTCACATGCAAATAAAAAAGTTAAAAGAAGTATAAGAGGAATTTTATAATTCATCTTTGAATTTATCTCTTAAGGTACAAACAGCTAATGCAAATCTTAATGACCTGTTCCATTTTAATATTAAATCATAATTATCAAAAACTATATAAGCGGGTGAAAACTTTTTTGCGTTTTCAACAATATCAACATCAGGTGTAATAATTGCTGAATTAAGATTATTAAATTGTTTTAAATGCTCACTATTTTCTATGTACTTTGAAAAATACTTTACTTTTCTTTTATAATTTAGTTTTTTGGCTGAAGTATTTAAAAATTCTAGTGGGATATCATTTTTTAAATTTATTTTATAAAAACATGGGATATCATTATTCCACCCTAAATTTTTTATATAATTAGCAGCTGATGCAAATGAGTCTTCAATATTTTTTAGATCAATTTTTTTATCATTGTTATAATCAATTGCGTGGTTAGTAATTGTTGATGGCATAAATTGAAAATTTCCAAAAGCTCCGGCCCAAGATCCAAATAAAGTGTCAGGATCAATTATATTTGCATCAACTAATTTTAATAAAGTAATGAGTTCAGATGTAAAAAATTTGCTACGTCTTTTATCAAAACTTAGTGTAGCTAACGAAGAAACAATATCCATTTTTCCAAGATATGTACCAAAATTAGTTTCTATACCCATCAATGCTAATAAAAGATTTTTATCAACTAAAAACTCGTTAGATACAATTTCAATTAATTTTTGATTTGAATTATAAAGATTTCTGCCCTTAGCAACTTTTTTTTGAGATGTTCGTTTTGATATATAAGTATAAGTATCCTCATAAAATTCAGGTTGATATCTGTCATATTTAATTACATCAGGAAGAAATTTTGAATTATCTATTACTCTATTTAGTGTTTTTATACTAATACCTTCATCTAGAGCCTTTTTTTTAAAGTCAATTTTCCAATTTTCAAAATCTGAGGCAGATAAAAATTTAAAGCTAAATAAAAAAAAGATTATATTTATTATAAATACTTTAGTTATTTTCATATAAATCTCTAAGATAAATGAATACAGCAATCCATATTAAAATAAAACTAACTAACTGGTTAATATTGAAAGGCTCATTGAACAAAAAATACCCTAAAATAAATTGTAATGTGGGTGTAATATAAAAAATCATACCTGTAGGTCCAAGACCACACAATTCTACACCTCTTACATATAAAAATAATGGAATCACTGTCATTGGGCCTGCCATCATAAGAATTAACATCAAAATAGGATTTGATAGTGAGAAGTCATTAACGTTATTTTGAGTAATAAAATAAAAAACTATTAGTATAAAAGGCAAGATAAATAAACTTTCTATAAATAAACCAATATCTGTTGACACTGATATTTTTTTTCTGAGTAAGTTGTAAAAACCCCAACTTAAAGCAACTGATATTCCTACCCATGGTATAGATTTAAAGTCAATCAGAAAGATATAAACTATTGAAACTAAAACTAAAGAAATAGAAACAAATCTTTTCTTATTTAATTTTTCTTTAAAAAAGAAATATCCTAAAAAAACACTTAATATCGGCATGATAAAATATCCAAAACTTGCATTTATAACTTGATTGGATGAAACTGCATAAATCCAGACTGCCCAATTTAAAAATATTAATACTCCAGATAAAAATAGAATAAATAATTGTTTTTTATTAGATATAATTTCCTTAAAAATCTTCCATTTTGAAAAAATAATTGTTGTTACTAAAAGTGTAACTGCTGTCCACAAACTTCTATGCACAACAACTTCTATATGACCTGCAAAAGAAATATACTTAAAATATAAAACACCAAAAAAGCCCCACCAGAAAGATCCAACTGCACTTAAAAACAAACCTTGGTTAAAACTTTTTTTATCCATAATGAAATTATTATTAAAAAGATTTTGATTAATATCTTATCTATTTTATTGTTGAAATATATACTAATACTTATAAAACCTAGCTCACGGAGAGATGGCTGAGCGGTTGAAAGCACCGGTCTTGAAAACCGGCAAAGGGGCAACTCTTTCCTGGGTTCGAATCCCAGTCTCTCCGCCATTAATATTTTTCTTTAAATTCTCGCAATTTTATTATGACTTTGGATAAATTTTGGTTATCTTTTGATTCAGAAATTTTAATTAATTCTTCATCACCAAGGTTAATTAATTTATTCAAATCTTCCAATTCTTCTAAATTTAAATTTTCAACAATTTCATTTACGAACTTATAAACAAATAGGTCCATTTCTTTAGTGCCTCTATACTGAGCTCTATATTTTATTTTATTAATAAGATTTTGCCTGTTTGAATCCATATAATATAGATTTATATATACTTTATGCAGGATTATGAATATTTTTTATCAAAAATTAGTAGCATTAAAGGAATAGGTAAAAAAACTACACAATTATTTTTAAAAAAAAAGATATTAAATATTTTTGATCTATTATGGCATGCACCTATTTCAAAAATAGAAACTTCAAAAACAGTAAACATTGATCAATTACAAATAGGCAAAACTCAATCAATACAACTAGTCCCGAAAAAGTATAATTTTCCTAGAATAAGAAATTTGCCCAATAGGGTTAACTGTTTATCTTCTGAAAAGAAAATAGATTGTATTTTCTTTAATAGTTTTGAAGGCTACATAAAAAAAATACTTCCTCTGGATCAAGAAATAATTATTTATGGAAAAGTAGGTTTTTATAAGGGTAAATATCAAATAACAAATCCAAAATTAGTGTCAGAGACAGAGGATGGAAATATAAAAGATATAAATACTTATAGTCTGACGGAAGGACTCACAGCTTCAAAATATAATAAAACTATTGAAATCATATTTAAAAATATGCCTGTACTTAAAGAATGGCATAACGCAGAAATTTTAAACTATTTCAATAATGTAAGTTGGGATCAATCCATTAGAAAGATTCATAGTGAGGAATTTGAAAATCTTCAGAATTCAGACTACCTAAGAAGATTAATTTTTGATGAAATTATCTCAAACTTTTTAATCTCATCTGAAATAAGAAAAAAAATTAAGAAAATAAAAAAAAAAGAAAAGATTTTTGACCCAAATATTTGTCAGAAATATTTAAAAAAATTCAAATTTATACTTACAAATGATCAAATAAAGGCAATGAAAGAAATAAATAATGATCTCAAATCAAAACAAAGAATGTTTAGGCTACTTCAAGGTGATGTAGGATCAGGAAAAACAATAATTGCACTAATTGCTGCGTTGAATGTTATAAAATCAGGTTTTCAAGTAGCTTTGATGGTTCCTACTGAAATACTAGCTAAACAACACTATAATTTTGCATCAGATTTATTTGGAAAAGATATATCAATAGAACTATTAACAGGTAAAACGGAATATAAACAAAAAAAAAGTACATTAGAAAATATAAAACAAAATAAAATAAAATTGATCATTGGCACACATGCCCTTTTTCAAAAAAAGGTAGATTATAAAAATCTTGGTTTAATTATTATCGATGAACAACATAAATTTGGTGTAAGACAAAGAAAAGAATTGTCCGACAAAGGTGGAAATAATTGCGATGTACTTGTCATGTCTGCAACCCCAATACCTCGTACTATGATAATGACAATCTATGGAGATATGGATGTTACTTTAATTAAAGAAAAACCAAAAAATAGAAAAGCAATAAACACTTATAGTAAATTAGAAACAAAAGTAGATGAAATTATAAAATTTTGTAAAAAAGAAATTTCTTTTGGTAATCAGATATTTTGGGTTTGCCCACTTATTGAAAAATCACAGAAACTTGATCATCAGTCGGCTGTTGAAAAGAGTAAATTTTTAGAAAAATATTTTAAAAACAAAATTGGCCTAATTCATGGATCAATGGAAAAAGATGAAAAAAATAAAGTTCTTGATGATTTTTTAAATAAAAAAATTGATGTGTTGGTGTCAACAACTGTTATTGAAGTAGGAATTGATTTCCCAAATGCAAATGTAATCATCATTGAAAATGCAAATAAATATGGGTTATCACAATTGCATCAACTCAGAGGCAGAGTTGGAAGAGGTGACAAACAAAGTACATGTATTTTAATGTTTAAGTCAAATTTAAGCGAAAATGCTAAAAAAAGAATAAATATTTTAAAAAGCTCAAATGATGGTTTTGAAATTTCAGAACAAGATATGGTTTTAAGAGGTTATGGAGATGTATTAGGATTTAAACAAAGTGGTTTAAAAAAATTTAAATTGGCAGATCCTATTTTACATAAAGATCTTTTTATATTAGCAGAAAAAGAGGTTAAAAAAATCGAGGTAAAAGATAAACAAATTGGTGAGTATTATAAATTACTTAAACTGTATGATCGTGCTTCAATCTTAAATGATATTATTTAGCTTGAGGGTTTGAGGTACCTGCAGACACAATAAACTTAGACGCCTCCTCAAAACTCATATCTAAATATAAAACCTCTTCTTTTGGAAACATTAGTAAAAATCCACTGGTTGGATTTGGTGTTGTTGGAACAAATACATTAACAAGATTTTTGTTTGTTTTTTTTGAAATTTCTCCTTCATTGTCTTTAGTTGCAAATCCAACTGCCCAGCTTCCTTTTCTAGGATACTCAATTAAAACTACGCTTTTTCTATCTCCCTTTTTAGGAGCTAACGACTCTGTCATTTGTCCTATTGCTGAATAAATAGTTCGAAGAATAGGAATTCTTTTAAATAAATCGTTTACGAATTGTAAAATTTTTTTTCCTATAAATGATAAAGATAAACTTCCAACTAAGGTTATAAAAATAATTGCAAGAACTATTTCAAGACCTGGGATAGCAAATGGCAAATAAGTATTTGGGTTTAGCTCATAAGGTATTAGTTTAGAAGAAACAGAAATAAAAAATTTTGTTAAATAGAGTGTAATACCAATCGGAATTAATACGACTATTCCTGTGATAAAATAATTTCTTAATTTAGCTAATAAAGATATGCTTTTTCTTTTAAATTTTGCCATATTTTAATTATAACTTGAGTAAATTACAAATGATACTGCAAGAACAAATAAGAAAACTAAAATCTTGTTATTTAAAATCATATAGTTGTTTATTAGTTACATGTAATATAATTGTGAGTAAAAGTGAATAGAAGAAATTTCATATATTTAATGGGGTGTGGATGTGCATCTTTTGGTCTTCACGCCTGTACAAGTGTTCCAATAACAGAAAGAAAACAGTTAAGACTTATACCTGAGGCAAAACTAAATGCTCAAGCAGAACAATTATACGAAAAAGTGAAAGATAAAGAAAAGCTTAGCAAAGATATTACAACTTTAAATAAAATAAAAAATATTGGCTCAAAAATTGAAAACTCAATAACTGAATATTTTGCAAGAAGTAATCAACCGGATCCAACAGCTAATTTTAGATGGGAGTATATTTTAATAGAAAACAAAAAAGTAAAAAACGCATGGTGTATGCCTGGTGGAAAAATTGCGGTTTATACAGGTATGCTTGATATTACAAAAAATGATAATGGATTAGCTGCTGTAATGGGTCATGAAATAGCTCATGCTGTAGCAAAACACTCTGTTGAAAGAGCAAGTAGAGGAACGTTATTAAATGTGGGTACAAAAATTTTAGATATTGCAACTAAAGGTGCTGTATCTAATGTAAATAGAACAACTGGGATGGATACAGTTGGTTTGTTATCTCAAATTGGAATTATGAATCCTTTTAATAGAAAACAAGAGAGTGAAGCTGATTACTTAGGTTTAATATTTGCGTCATTATCTGGCTATGACATAAGAGAGACAGTAAAAATTTGGGAGAGAATGCGAGAAGCTAACAAAGGTAAGGAACCACCGGAATTCATGAGTACGCATCCTTCCTCAACCAATAGAATAAATAACATCACCTCTTGGATAAATGAGGTAACTTTAGAATATCCACCAATTTCTTAAAATTGGTGAGCCGTGATGGACTCGAACCATCGACCCATTCCTTAAAAGGGAATTGCTCTACCAACTGAGCTAACGGCCCAACGGGGGTCCTTATATTGATTTTTATCCATTTATCAATGGATAATTTTTACAGAATGTTAATATACTTATCGTGAAATTCTTCAAAAGTTCCATTTTTAATATTTTTTCTAATCTCACTCATCAACTCCTGATAAAAGTTAATATTATTTAAAGTTAACAGCATAGATGCTAACATTTCATTAGTATTAAATAAGTGATTCAAATAATTTTTTGAGTATTTATTTAAGTCAAATTTAGAAACATTTAAATCTAGAGGCGAATTATCGTTTTGATATTTTGCATTTCTTATTTGTACTCTCCCACTCCATGTGAATGCCAAACCAGTTCTGCCAGATCGTGTTGGTAATACACAATCAAACATATCAATACCTCTTTTAACTGCCCCAATAATGTCTGAGGGAGTGCCAACGCCCATAAGATATCTAGGTTTATCTTTTGGTAAATAATCTTTAACTCCATCCAATACATCAAACATTTCTTTCTGGGTTTCTCCAACCGCCAAACCGCCCATCGCATAACCATCAAAATCAATATCTATAAGTTGCTCTAGTGATTTTAATCTTAAGTCATTAAACAGACCGCCTTGAACTATTCCAAATAAACCTTTGTGAGGATTGTCTCCAAATGCATTTTTTGATCTTTTTGCCCAATACATTGATAAATCCATTGATTTTTTAATTTTCTCAAAATCATCAGTTTTTTTTGGACATTCATCCATTACCATTACTATGTCTGAGTTGAGGCCCTTTTGAACTCTAATACTCTCCTCAGGACTTAAAATAAACTTATTACCATCAATATGAGATTGAAAAATAGCACCCTTCTCTCTGTCGATTTTATTAAATTTTGATAATGACATTACTTGAAATCCACCAGAGTCAGTTAATATAGGAAGGTTGCAATTCATAAATTCATGCAAACCTCCAACACTTGAAATTCTATCAACACCTGGTCTTAACATTAGGTGATAGGTGTTTCCTAATATAATTTCGCTTCCAGTTTGAACTACATCTTTTATGAATGCGCCTTTTACAGTCGCCTGTGTACCAACAGGCATAAAAGCAGGTGTATTAATATTACCTCTATGGGTTTCAATAACTCCTACTCGTGAATGGTTTTCAGTATGATTAACATTAAAATTAAATTTTTTTAATGCCATTCATTTTTATTCAGACTTAAAACTAATTATTTTATCTGGTTCAGAAACTGATCCATTAGGACCATCACCTTTTTTAATTTTATCTACAAACTCCATTCCTTCAATAACTTTACCAAAGACTGTATAGTTTCTATCTAAATAAGAGGCTGACTCAAAACAAATAAAAAATTGACTATTAGCACTGTTTGGGTCAGAAGATCTTGCCATAGATACAGTGCCACGTTCATGGGGCAAATCATTAAATTCTTGTTTTAAATCAGGTAAGTCAGATCCGCCCATTCCTGCTCTTTGCAGATTAAAATCGGGTGATGAGGAATTTCCAAATTTTACATCTCCTGTTTGAGCCATAAAGCCATCAATAACTCTATGAAATACTACATTATCATATTTACCACTGTTAGCTAATTCAGTAATTCTTTTTACATGATTAGGGGCAACATCTGGAAACATTTCTATTTTAACATCTCCATCTTTTAATTTTAAAATCATTATATTCTCCTTTGCATTTAGTTTTGAAGTTAAAGTTAATAAAATAAAAAATAATATATTTATATATTTAAGCATATCTCTCCTTTAAAGATTTGATTGTGCTCTTAGTTGTAAATTTTTTTAAATCTCCATTATGTTGAGCGATTTCTTTTACAAATCTTGAGGAAATAATTTGATTCTCAACATCAGACATTAAAAATATTGTTTCTATTTTATTGTAAAGTTTTCTATTCATTCCAGCTAATTGAAACTCATATTCAAAATCTGAAACAGCTCTAAGACCTCTTAGAATAATATTTGATTTATATTTTTTGCACAAATCTGTTGTTAGTGAATTAAATGTAATAATATCGATATTTTTTTTGGTAAATTTAAGATCAGAGAACAAAGCTTTCTTAACGATATCTACTCTCTCATCGATTGGAAATAAAAAATTTTTTTGGTTTCCATCTGAAATTGCTACAACCACTTTGTCTACAAATTTTAAAGCTTTTTTAATTACATCTATATGACCAAAGGTTATAGGATCAAAAGTACCAGGATATATTGCAATATTTTTCATTAAATTAAATTATCATCTAATTTAATAGCCGAAACTACTTTTTCATCTCCAGAAAGTTTAATAATTCTAACTCCTTGAGTGTTTCTTCCTGCTACTCTTATCTCTTTAACGGTAGTTCTGATAACTCTACCTTTGTCAGTTGATATTAATATTTGATCACCCTCAAAAACTGGGAAAGATGATGATACATTTCCATTTCTTGAAGAGTTGACAATACCAATTATACCTTTTCCACCTCTATTAGTTACTCGAAAATCATAATGGGAAGTTCTTTTTCCATAACCATTCTCTGTAATTGAGAGTATAAATTTTTCTTTAGCCTTTACCTCAGATAATCCATCTTTTGAAGATTTTTTTGGAATTTTTTGATCATGATCAATTATAGATAATGATACAATTGCATCTTTGTCAGATAAATTTATACCTTTAATGCCTTTAGATGATCTACCTTTAAATACTCTTAATTTTTTAGATTCAAATCTGATGCATTTTCCAAACTTTGTACTTAGAATAATGTCTTGATCATCTTTACAAATTTTTACACCGATAATTTTATCATCACTATCTAATTTCATAGCAATTTTACCTGATTGATTGATAGAACTAAAATCCTCTAAATTATTTTTTCTAATTTTTCCTTTGGCTGTAGCAAAAATAATATGCATTCCTTTTGTATCAACATTTTCATCGGGAAAAGGCATAATTGAGCTAATAGATTGGTGATTTTTAAGTGGTAGAATGTTGAATAAAGATTTACCTTTTGATGATGCAGATCCTTCAGGTATCTTCCAAGCTTTAATTTTATATGCCAATCCCTCTGTAGAGAAAAATAGAACTGAAGTATGTGTATTGACTGATAAGGTTTGAACTACTGAGTCTTCATCTCTAGTTTTAATACCTGTTTTTCCTTTTCCACCTCTTTTTTGTTGTTTTACATTACTTAATGCACCACGTTTAATATATCCTTGTAACGTAATTGTAATGATTACAGCCTCTTTTTGAATAGTTTCTTCAATATCATAATTTAATACAGCATCAATTATTTGTGTTCTTCTTGGTTCAGAAAATTTATCTTTGATTTGTTGCAAGTCAGCACTAATAACTTTTAGTAATTCTGCTTTAGAATTAATAATTTTTTTATATTGAGTTATTAATTCAGCTAATTTTTTTATTTCTACTTCAATTTCGTTTATTCCTAAAGCAGTAAGTTTCTGTAATCTTAACTCAAGAATAGATACAACTTGCTCATTAGATAAACTATAAGTTCCTTTATAATTTTTATTATCAACTAATTTAATCAATTTTGCTGACTTGTTTATCCTCCACTTTGTTTTTAATAGTGAATTCTTAGCCTCTTCAGGATTTTTGGATTGTCTTATTATTTTTATTACTTTATCTATATTTTCAACACTGACCGATAATCCGATTAAAATATGAACACGATCTTCTGCTTTTTTTAGATCATATTTAGTTTTTTTTATGACTACATCTTCTCTAAATTTTAAAAAATTTTCTAAAAAATCTTTTAAATTACAAGTCTTTGGTTTGTTATCTACAATAGCTAAAGTATTGAAACCAAATGAACTTTCAATGGATGTATATTTATATAATTGTCTTTTAATTGTTTCAGGTTCAACACTTGATCTTAAATCAATCGCAACTCTAATTCCTTCTCTATTAGACTCATCTCTTATATCTCTAATTCCTTCAATTTTTTTTTCTCTTACTAATTCAGCTATTCTCTCATTTAAAACAGATTTGTTTACTTGATAAGGTATGGAGGTTATTACTAATCTTTCTCTACCCCCTTTAGCTTGCTCAATCTTAATATCGCCTCTGATTTTAAAAGAACCTCGGCCAGATTTATAACCTTGTTTAATAATATCTTTGCCAATAATAATACCACCAGTTGGAAAATCTGGACCAGGGACATGTTTCATCAATTCACCTAATTTTATGTCCTTATTTTTGATTAAAGCTAAAGTAGCATCTACAACTTCACCTAAATTATGAGGAGGTATACTTGTTGCCATACCGACAGCAATTCCTCCTGCTCCATTAACTAATAAATTTGGATACTGTGCGGGAAGGACATCTGGTTCCTGTTCTGTTTCATCATAATTACTTTTGAATGAAACTGTATCTTTTTCTATGTCGTCTAATAAAAATTGAGCTATTTTTGCTAATCTTGTTTCTGTATATCTCATAGCAGCTGGTGGGTCACCATCAATTGAACCAAAATTTCCTTGACCATCAATTAATGGAAGGCTCATTGAAAAATCTTGAACCATTCTAACTAAAGCGTCATATACGGCTTGATCACCATGTGGATGATATTTACCAATTACATCTCCGACTATTCTTGCAGATTTTCTAAATTGTTTTGACCAATCAAAACCTCCCTTATGCATTGCATACAAAATTCTTCTATGTACTGGTTTTAAACCATCTCTTACATCAGGTAGAGCTCTACTTATTATAACGCTCATTGCGTAAGACAAGTATGACGAACTCATTTCATCATACATTGAAATTGGTTTGATATTTAAATCTTTAGGTGCCTCGTTTTTTTGCATAAAAACTAGAATGGAATATCATCGTCCATATCGTTTTGAGCAATGCTATTGTCTTCAAAATTTTGTTTATTATCTTGAGAAGGAATTGAATTTTGATTTCCACCACCTAACATTGTCAAAGAAGAGTTATAACCTTGTATTAAAATTTCAGTCGAATACTTGTCTTGGCCAGACTGTTCATCTTTCCATTTTCGTGTTGAAAGTTGTCCTTCAACGTATACTTGTGCGCCTTTTTTAAGATATTGCTGAACGACATTAACTAGTCCCTCGTTAAATACAACCACTCTATGCCATTCTGTTTTCTCTTTTTTTTCTCCTGTGTTTTTGTCTTTCCACGATTGGCTAGTTGCTAGGCTTAGTCTTGCAACACTTTTGCCATTTACCATTTGTTTTACTTCTGGATCTGCGCCTAATCGACCGATTAAAAGTACTTTATTTAAACTACCTGCCATAATATTTTATATCTGATATGTTTATTTATATCACTTATTAAGTTGAATATTAATTTTATTAATCTAAAGCAACAAAAATTATGCTTAAAAAGATAGTTATTAAGGGTGCAAAAGAGCACAATTTAAAGAACATCTCGCTAGAGATTCCAAAAGATAAATTTGTTGTTATTACTGGTCTGTCTGGTTCTGGAAAATCATCTCTAGCATTCGATACTATATATGCCGAAGGTCAAAGAAGGTATGTAGAAAGTTTATCTGCATATGCAAGACAGTTTTTAGATAAAATGAAAAAACCAAATGTCGACTTGATAGAAGGATTAAGTCCAGCAATTTCAATTGAGCAAAAAAATACATCAAAAAATCCGAGATCAACCGTTGCTACTGTAACTGAGATTTATGATTATATGAGAGTGCTTTATGCACGAGCAGGCGTGCCCTATTCACCATTTACTGGTAAACCAATTACATCTCAAACTATAAGCCAAATTGTTGATAAAATTAAAGAACTGCCAAAAAAATCTACAATCTTCTTATATGCACCAGTCGTTAGAGGTCGTAAGGGTGAGTATAAAAAAGATATTTTAAATTATAAAAAAAGAGGTTTTAGGAAAATTAAAATAGACGACCAGCTTTATGAAATTGATAATGTGCCAGAATTAAATAAAAAAGTTAAACATGATATATCAATATTAGTAGATAGAATTGTTATTAATTCATCACTTGGTAATCGATTAGCTGAAAGTGTAGAAACTGCAGTTAATTTAGCAAATGGTTTACTGTTTGTTGAATATGAAAACGAAACATTACCAAAAAAATACCGAAAAGTAGAAAAACTAATTTTTTCTACAAAATTCGCTTGTCCAGAAAGTGGTTTCACCATTGAAGAAATTGAGCCTAGACTTTTTTCATTTAATAGTCCCTACGGTGCTTGTGAAGAGTGTGAAGGTATTGGTGTAAAACTTAATGTAGATCCAAAATTAGTGGTTCCTAATGAAAAAAAAAGTATTGCAGATGGAGCAATTGAACCTTGGTCAAAATCTTCATCTATGTATTACGCGCAAACTTTAGCATCTTTGGCAAAACATTATGGATTTTCACTTGATGAAAAATGGTCAAAACTTTCAAAAAAAATAAAAGATGTAATACTTTTTGGATCTGATGATGAGGAGATAAAATTTACTTATGATGATGGTTATGAAAAATATTCTCACAAGAAAACTTTTGAAGGTGTTGTTAATAATTTAGAGAGAAGATATTTAGAGACTGATAGTGATTGGAAAAGAGAGGAAATATCTCAATATCAATCTGATACAAAGTGTGAAAGATGCAATGGCCAGCGGTTAAAAGATGAGGCTTTATGTGTCAAAATTAATGAACTTAATATTAGCGAAGTAACAGAAAAATCAATTTACGATGCAAAAGAATGGTTTAGATCTTTAAATAACAATCTGGATAAAAGACAATTAAAAATTGCACAGCACATATTAAAAGAAATAAATGAAAGGTTAGATTTTTTATTAAACGTCGGTCTAGATTATTTAACACTTTCAAGAGAGTCTGGAACTCTATCAGGTGGTGAAGCTCAAAGAATTAGACTAGCATCTCAAATTGGTTCAGGACTTACAGGAGTTTTATATGTTTTAGATGAACCATCAATTGGATTGCACCAAAAAGACAATGTTAAATTAATTGATGCTTTAAAAAGATTAAGAGATCTTGGTAACACTGTGATTGTTGTTGAACACGATACTGAAACAATGGAAAACGCAGATCATATAATTGATCTTGGACCAGAAGCTGGGAATAAAGGTGGTCAAGTAGTTGCACAAGGTTGTTATGAAGAAATTTTAAAAAATAACGATAGTATTACTGGAAGATATTTATCAAATAAAAGCTTTATACCAATTCCAAAGAATAGAAGACTTGCAAAAAATGGAAGGTTTTTAGAAATCAATGGTGCAAGTGGTAATAACTTAAATAATGTTAATCTTAAAATTCCATTGGGTAGTTTTACTTGTGTTACAGGAGTATCAGGAAGTGGTAAATCAACTTTAGTTCTTCAAACTCTTTACAACGCTTTAAACCTTACACTAAACAATAATAAGTCTAGAAAAATTCCTCAACCTTTTAGAGGTTTTAAAGGTATTGAGTTAATTGATAAAGTTATCGATATTGATCAATCTCCAATTGGACGAACACCAAGGTCAAATCCTGCAACATATACTGGTGCATTTGGGCCAATAAGAGACTGGTTTACAAACTTACCAGAGTCTAAAAGTCGTGGTTACAAACCAGGTCGTTTCTCTTTTAACGTTAAAGGTGGAAGGTGTGAGGCTTGTGAAGGTGATGGAGTAATCACATATGAGATGCATTTTTTACCTGATGTATATATTACTTGTGATGATTGTAAGGGAACAAGATATAATAGAGAAACCTTAGAGATTAAATTTAAAGATAAGAGTATTGCTGATGTGTTGAATATGACAGTTGATGAAGGTTGTGAGTATTTTGAGAATATATCAAATATTAAAACAAAACTTCTAACACTTAAGAAAGTTGGACTTGGGTATATAAAAATTGGACAACAAGCAACTACTCTATCAGGTGGGGAAGCGCAAAGAATTAAATTAGCCAAAGAATTATCAAAGAGATCTACTGGAAGAACGATGTATATTTTGGATGAACCTACAACTGGTTTACATCAACATGATATTAAGAAACTATTAGAAATTTTACATACATTTGTTGCTACAGGTAATAGTGTAGTTGTAATTGAACATAATCTAGATGTAATTAAAACTGCTGATTATATTATTGATATGGGTCCAGAGGGAGGTGTTAAGGGAGGAAATATTATTGCTGAGGGGAAACCCGAAGATGTGGCAAAAGTTGACGGTAGTTACACAGGAAAATTCCTAAAACCTCTTTTAAACACAAAATTTAAAAAAACTGCTTAATATTGTAAAAAAAACATTGTATAATTAATTTTTATGACTTCGATTCTACAATCATTATCAAAAACAGTTCATTTATCTTTAGGAATATCTGTAATTCTTTTTTTAGTTTTGTACTTTGCGAATGGAGGATTTGATATTGATGTTTTATTCTGGAGCTGGGTATTCAGATATATTCATGTGATTGTAGCAACTATGTGGATTGGATTACTGTGGTATTTCAATTTCGTTCAAATACCTAATATGCCAAAAATACCAGATGAACAAAAACCTGCTATTGGAAAAGTAATAGCTCCATCTGCCCTATTCTGGTTTAGATGGGCAGCTTTAGTTACTGTAGTTTCAGGTTTAATTCTTGCATATTTAAATGGATATGTTCATCAAGCAATGACTTTAGGTATTGGTTCTGGTGGTGGTAAAAATACTGCAATAGGTATTGGTATGTGGTTAGGATTGATAATGGCATTTAATGTTTGGTTTGTTATTTGGCCTAATCAAAAAAGAGCCTTAGGTATAGTTGAATGTGAACCTGAGCTAAAAGCAAAGTCTGCAAAAACTGCAATGTTATTTTCGAGAACTAATACCCTTCTTTCATTGCCAATGCTACTTTCAATGGTAGCTGCTCAAAATTTATATTAATCTTTATCTTCTTTTACTATAGTTCGTTGCGATACTTTAAGGACAACTAAAATTGGATTTGCAATATAAATTGAAGAATAAGTTCCAAATATAACTCCCAAGATCATTGCAAATGAAAATCCTTTTAGAATTTCACCTCCAAAGATAAAAATTGATAAAAGTGCTAGAAGAGTAGTAGCGGAAGTTATAATTGTTCTAGATAGTGTTTGGTTGATTGAAATATTTGTTAATTCAAAAATTTTAATGTCTGAAAATTTTCTTAGATTTTCTCTAACTCTATCAAAAATTACAACCGTATCGTTCATTGAATATCCAACTATGGTAAGCACTGCAGCTACAATTGATAAATTTATTTCTAATGAAAAAAGGGAGAAAACTCCAAGTGTAATTATTACATCATGAAAAAGTGCAACGATTGCACCCAAACTAAATTGCCACTCAAATCTTATCCAAATATATAAAAGCATAGCTGCTAAAGATAAAGCAATAGCTATAATGCCTGATTGTAAAAGTTCAGCACTTACCTTTGGACCAACATTTTCAACTCTTCTAAAATCTACCGTTCCAATTGAGCCTGAAAGTTTAGTTTTAATATTATCTATAAATTTTGGATCATTTGAATTTTGTTTTTCAAATTTAATAATAAAGTCAGTGTCATTTCCAAAGTTTTTAACAGACACATCTCCAAGATTTAATTGATTAAAA